>NZ_NPEX01000172.1 GCF_003258865.1 Rhodoplanes roseus
GCCGGACAGGCGCGTGCGAGAGGATCATTAGAATTGGGACATTCGAGTTTCAAGTCAACGTTGCTGCGGCTCGACGGCGCGGCCTTCCGTGTGCGGCGGTGCCGCGACGCCGGCCGGACCGGCACACACATCCGCGTAGATCGCCAGAATACGGGCCGCCGTGTCCTCCGGGTCGAACTCGGAGAGGACCCAGGCCCGGGCCCGCTGGCCCATCGCGTGGCGGGCCGCCTCCGGATAGGCGAACAGGCGGATCAGCGCGGCGGCGAGCGCCCCGGCGTCGCCGGCCGGGTAGCGCAGGCCGGTCATGCGGTCCTCGCCGACCGCGGGCGGCGCCAGCACGGCCTCGGGCCCGGCGGCGAGGTCGGAGGCGATCACGGGCCGTGCCATCGCCATGCCTTCGAGCAGGCCGCGCGGCAGCCCTTCGAGCTGGATCGCGGCGCTGACGATGGCGGTCGCCGCGGCGCAGGAGGCGGGCGCGTCCGGGCTCGGGCCGGTGAGGCGGACGACGTCCGCGGTCTTCGAGGCCAGCACCTGGTCCCACAGCTCGCCGGAAAAGCTGGACGTGCCGCCGTCCTCGCCGGCGAACACGAACAGGACGTCGCGCAGGCCGTTCTGCTTGAGCCGCGCCGCCGCCTCGACGGCGACGTGGTGGCCGCGGCGGCGGATGATCCGGCCCGGGAACAGGACGACGCGGGTCGCCGGCCCGACGCCCCAGGCCGAGCGAGCGGCGGCGATGCGGTCCGGCGTGATCCCGCCCGGATCGAATCCGCCGAGGTCGGCGCCCGGATGGACGACGGCGAGCCGGCTCGACGGCACGCGGTGCCGCTCGACCATCAGGTCGCCGATCTGCTCGCTCACCGCGATCACCCGGTCGGCCCGCGCCATCACGCCGTTGTACCAGTGCTTCAGCCGGTTCTGCTCGCGGAAGCCGGTGTAGCAGGTGGTGAGGAAGGGCTTTCCGGAGGCGCGCGCCGCCGCCCAGGCGCTCCACGCCGAGGCGCGCCCGTGCGCATGCACGGCATCGCAGCCGTGCTCGCGCACCAGCCGCCGCAGCCGCTGGGCATTGCGCGCGATGACGATCGGGTTGTGGCTGGTGGTGTCGAGCCGCACGAACACGCCGCCGAGGCGGGCGATCTCGTCCTCGAACCGGCCCCCCTGGGAGACGACGACGGGCCGATGCCCGGCCTTCGCCAGCACCCGGGCGAGATCGATGGCGCCTTCGTCGGCGGCGCCGACGTCGAGCGTCGGAACCGTCAGCAGCACGGTGAGGGCACGGGGCGACGAGGGCGCAGCGGACGTCCGGTCACCGGCATCGGCCGCACCCGTCCCGGGGATCGACGATCCCTCCTGGATCCCGGTTGCGCACGAGCCGTGCGTTGCGCCCAGAGCTGCCGGCAATCATCACCCTCCCGGCGCGCACCGAGTCGCGCGCGCAATGCCGGCCTGCGATCCGACATGTCGGTATAGACCGGGCGCCGGAGGGCGGCAATATTCGCAGGCATCGCCCTGCCCGGCGTTCCGGAGTGCATCATGGACAGCGAGCTCATCCACATCACGGTCGGCGAGGGCGCGCGGGCGCGCCGCATCGCGGTGCGGCGACGGGCCGGCGCGACGCCCGGCATCGTCTGGCTCGGCGGCTTCATGTCGGACATGAAGGGCACCAAGGCGCAGGCGCTCGACGACTGGGCCGCGACGCAGGGCCGCGCCCTCGTCCGTTTCGACTACTCCGGCCACGGCGAATCGGACGGCGCCTTCGCCGACGGCACCATCGGGTCGTGGCTGGAGGACGCCGTCGCGGTCGTCACCCAAGTGTGCCGCGGACCGCAGATTCTGGTCGGCTCGTCGATGGGCGGCTGGATCGCGCTGCTGCTGGTGCGCGCGCTGGCACGCCGCGCCACTCCCGGCGAGGCGAGCGTCGCCGGCATGGTGCTGATCGCGCCGGCCGTCGACTTCACCGAGGAGCTGATGTGGAAACGATTCCCGCCCGCGGTGAAGCGCGAGCTGGAGACCACCGGCCGCTTCGAGCGTCCGACCGACTACGACACCGGGCCTTACGTGATCACGAAGCGGCTGATCGAGGAGGGCCGCGATCATCTTCTGCTCGGCGGCCTGATCGAGACCGGCTGCCCGGTCCGCATCATCCAGGGCGTGCAGGATCCCGACGTGCCGTGGCAGCACGCCAATGCGCTGGTCACCCGCCTCGCCCGCGACGACGTGATTCTCACGCTGGTGAAGGACGGCGACCACCGGCTGTCGCGACCCGAGGACATCGACCGCATGCTGCGCGCCGTCGCCGAGATGGTCCACACCGCCACGGCGGCATCGCACGATCGCAACACTCCGGCGGCAGGATGAGCGGCAGTCCCGTGCCGAAAGGAGCCCGCATGCGTCGTGCCGATGTCGTCCTCGCCGCGCTCGTCCTCGCCGCTTTCGTCTCGCCGGCCGTCGCGGCCGAACCGGTCGGCGGCGAGCGGGCCTTCTCGTTCGTCGCGCTCGGCGACATGCCCTACTCCGTCCCGGCCGACTACGCCCGGTTCGACCGGCTGATCGCCGCCGTCAATCGCCTGAGGCCGGCCTTCTCGATCCATGTCGGCGACACCAAGAGCGGCTCGACCGCCTGCACGGACGCGGCGTTCCAGACGGTGCTGGACCAGTTCCGGACGTTCGAGCAGCCGCTCGTCTACGCGATCGGCGACAACGAGTGGACGGACTGCCACCGCACCGGGTCCGATCCGCGCGAGCGGCTCGCCCGCGTGCGCCAGATGTTCTTCCCGGATCCCGAGAAGAGCCTGGGCCGCGCCCCGATGGCGGTCGAGAGCCAAGCGCGCGCCATGCCGGAGTTCGCCCGCCACGTCGAGAACGCGCGCTTCGCGAAGAACGACGTGCTGTTCGTGACGCTGCACGTGGTCGGCTCGAACAACGGCTTCGAGACCTTCGACCCGGCCGCCGCGACCGAGTATTTCGAGCGCAACCGCGCCAACCTGGCCTGGCTCGCGGCGAGCTTCGCCAAGGCGCGCGAGAGCCATGCGCGGGCCGTCGTCGTCGCGTTCCAGGCCAATCTGTGGGACATCCGCGACTCGGTCGGCACCATCCCGCCGGCCTCCGGTTTCCGCGACACCATCGTGGCGATCGAGCGCGAGGCGCGCGCCTTCGCAAAGCCCGTGCTGGTGATCCAGGGCGACTATCACACGCTCGAGGTCACCGGCTTCCGCGACACCCGCATGCGGCTCGTGCCCGGCATCCAGCGCCTGCAGGTGATGGGCGAGACCGAGGTCCACGCCGTGCGGGTCGTCGTCGATCCCGACATGCCGGGCGTGTTCAGCTTCGTGCCGCTGATCGTGCCGGAGAACGAGACGCCCTAGCCGCAGCGATGGACCGCGTGGCGGCAATCCAAAGCATGGCTCGCGCGTTGAGGGACGGATCCTCGCAGCGGGAGGCCGCCATGCTCCTCGTGTCTCGCCTGCTGATCAGCGTCGTCGCCCTGACCACGCTGTCCGGCAACGTCGCCGACTGGAACACGACCCACATCTTCAGCGAGCTGTGGTCGCCGCACGCGCGCTTCCACGGCGCGTGGTTCGTGATCACGATGACGCTGCTGTCGGCCGTGTCGTTGTGGCTGACCTGGTCGGGCCGGCGGCGCACCGAGCGGGCCGGCATCGCGATCCTGATCCAGGGCGCGATCTGGCTCGCCTTCTTCCCGGCCATGCTGGTGCCCGACACGCTGCTGGCCGATCCGGGCAAGGAGGTCCGGCTCGCCGGACTCGATCTCAACCTGATCGGCGCGGTCGTGAACATCGGCCTGCTCGCGACCGCCGGATGGCTGCTCCGGCGCGCGCGAACGACGGCTCGTGCGCCCTGACCGGAGCCGGCCGCCGGCCCGGCCGGACGGCTCCGGCAGGCCGTCCGCTCAGTGCCGGAAGTGGCGCACGCCGGTGAGGACCATGGCGACGTCGTGGTCGTCGGCGGCCTTGATCACCTCCTCGTCGCGGATCGAGCCGCCCGGCTGCACCACCGCGGTGGCGCCGGCCCGGATCGACACCAAGAGCGCGTCGGGGAACGGATAGAAGGCGTCCGAGGCGACCACCGAGCCCTTGGTGAGCGGCTCCGGCAGATCGAGGAAGCGCGCCGCTGCTTCCGCCTTGCGGACCGCGATCGCGGCGGAATCGACGCGGCTCATCTGGCCGGCGCCGACGCCGACCGTAGCGCGGTCCCGGACATAGACGACGGCGTTCGACTTGACGTGCTTGGCGACCCGGAAGGCGAACTTCAGGTCGGCCAGCTCGGCCGCGGTCGGCGCCCGCTTGCTGACCACCTTGAACTCCAGGTCGTCGACGACGGCGTTGTCGCGCGACTGCATCAGGAAGCCGCCCGCGACGGTCCGCATGGTGACGCCGGGGGCGCGCGGATCCGGCAGGCCGCCGGCCAGCATCAGGCGCAGGTTCTTCTTGGCGCGGACGATCTCGATCGCCTCGTCGGTGGCGTCGGGCGCGATGATCACCTCGGTGAAGATGCCGGTGATCATGCGGGCCGCCTCGGCGTCGAGCGTGCGGTTCACCGCGACGATGCCGCCATAGGCGGAGTCCTGGTCGCAGATCAGCGCCTTGCGATAGGCCTCGACGAGCGTGTCGGCCTCGGCGACGCCGCACGGATTGGCGTGCTTGATGATGGCGCAGGCGGCGGTGCGCTTCGGGTCGAACTCGGCGACGCATTCGAAGGCCGCGTCGGTGTCGTTGATGTTGTTGTAGGAGAGCTGCTTGCCCTGCACCTGGCGGGCCGTGGCGACGCCGAAGCGCACCTCCGGGGAGCGGTAGAAGGCGGCGACCTGGTGCGGGTTCTCGCCGTACCGCATGGTCTGGATCAGCTTGCCGCCGAGCGCCCGATAGTCCGGGGTCGGCTCCTTCAGCGTCTCGGCGAACCAGCCCGAGATCGCCGCGTCGTAGGCGGCGGTGCGGCCGTAGGCCTTGGCCGCGAGCTTTTTGCGCAGCGCCAGCGTGGTGGCGCCGGCGTGAGCGTCCATCTCGGCCAGCACGGCGGCGTAGTCCTGCGCCTCGACCACGACGGTGACGTCGGCGTGGTTCTTGGCGGCGGCCCGCACCATCGCGGGGCCGCCGATGTCGATGTTCTCGATGCACTCGTCGAACGGTGCGCCCTTCGCGACCGTCGCCTCGAAGGGATAGAGGTTGACCACCAGCAGGTCGATCGGCGCGATGCCGTGCTGGGCCATCGCGCCGGCGTGCTCGGCATTGTCGCGGATCGCCAGCAGGCCGCCATGGACCTTCGGATGCAGCGTCTTGATGCGGCCGTCCATCATCTCGGGGAAGCCGGTGAGATCGGCGACGTCGCGCACCGCGAGGCCCGCGGCGGCGAGCGCCGCCTTGGTGCCGCCGGTGGAGACCAGCTCGACACCGTGCCGCGCCAGCTCGCGCGCGAACTCGACCAGGCCGGACTTGTCGGAAACGGACAGAAGAGCGCGAAGGATGCGACGCGGTTGTTCGGTCATCGAAGCATATCAATCTGGTTGATGTGGGTCGGCGGCATATTGGGCCGCAGTGTCGGCCTTGGCTAGCGCAAAGTCCCGGTCCGGAACAGCGGTTCACCGCCGAATCGGGCGCGCCGGGGCGGCCTCACATCGGCAGCCCGGGAGTCTGCTCGCGGCCGCGCCGCGCGCTCGCCGCGACCTCGTCCTGCTGGTCGGCGAGCGCGAAGGTCCACTCGACGCGCGGCGCCTTGCGGGCGTTGCCGCGGATGACGAGCTGCACGGTGCGGCGCGGCCCGGTGCGGCCGCCCAGGAACACGCTCTCCTCGACATCGACGCGGTCCTCGTGCGCCAGGAAACGCCAGACGTCCTTGTTGGCGAGCGTCAGCACGACCCCGTGGCCGTCCTCGGTGCGCGTCACCCGGATGGTCGGGTGGAGATGGAAGCGGACCGCGAACTCGTCCGGCGTCTTGGCCGGCAGCGCCTCGCCGCGCGCCGGCAGGAAGATGTCCTCGCCCTCCAGCCGGCTGCCGTCGGCGGCGAGCGTCAGGGTGCGCTGATGGATGATGCCGAAGCGGTCGGCATAGCCGTCGTGGCTGACGCGAACCTGCTCGGCATGGTCGTCGGCGTCGCGCGTCGCGACGATGCGGCGCGGCCCGCCCGAGATCAGCGTGCCGAACACGCGGCGCAGCAGCCGCGTGTCGTAGAAGTCGCAGGACGAGGTCTGGTTGAACGTGACGGTGGAATGGGCCGCGGTGGCACGCGCGAGGTGGCGCCAGTTGCCCTTGCCGATCGCCGGCAGGCCGCAGTTCACGACGATGCGCTGCTGGCGCGACGACAGCTCGAAGGAGAGGCAGCCGGCATGCGCGTCGGCCGACAGCGCCAGCGGCGGCGGCGTGCCGGTGTCCATCAGCACGACGCTGTGGCGCGCCTCGATGCGCTGGTAGCCCGAATGGGTCGCGTTGGCGACCGGCGCGCCGCGGGCGTCGTCATAGGCCAGGATGGTGGCGAGCAGATCCTGCGACGTCGGCCCCATGCCGTTGAACAGCGCGAAGGTCTTGTCGCTGTGCCGGAAGAACCGGAGCATCGGCATCATGCGGTCGATGGCGTGCAGCAGCGCCGGCGGCGGCGCGACGTTGCGGGCCGTGAAGGCCTGGGCGAGCGGCAGGAGGTCGGCCAGAAGCTCGATCAGCGCGCCCGGATTGCGGCTGACATGGCCGCCGTCGGGCAGGATCTGGCGCTCGAGCTCGGCCGAGAGGCGGCGCGTCGCGCTCTTGAGATGGCGGATCTGCCCGGTCATGCACAGCGCCGCGTAGGTGAGCGCCACATAGGCCTGCAGGCGCGGCACGCCGTCCTGCGCGTCGCCCGCCGTCCAGCGCAGGAAGCGGACCTGGCGCGACAGGCTGCGCAGGAAGCGGCGATAGAAGCGGACGTCGGCGTCGGCCAGGATCAGGCTCGCCTGGGTCAGCCAGGCGACGACGCGGCGGGAGAGAATCTCGGGCCGCCAGGCGATCGGATGCCAGCCGCCCTGGAGGCTGATCCACTCGTCGACCAGGGCGCGCGCATTGCCGCGCGTCGCAGTCGACTCGGCGCCGCGCAGATGGCGCAGCCAGCCGAAGCCGAGCAGCGAGGCCGCCCAGTCGGCGGTCGGCGGCTCCATCTCGAAGGGCGAGCGCCCGTCGCAGACGACGATCTTGCCGGCGAGGGCGAAGCGGCCCGCATAGATCTCGCTCGCCCGGGTCGGATCGGCGGTGCGCAGCGACTGCGGCGCGATCGCGATCCGCTCGTTGCGGCCGACCCAGCGAAAGATCCGCAACACGCGCAGCACGGCGAGCCGGCCCGCCACATGGGACAGGCCACGCCTCACCGCGTACCAGATCAATCTGCTGCGGTCCGCGATCGATACGCGGGACATCAACCCAGGCCCCTCAGATCACGCGTGCCGCCCGACGCGTGGCGGATCACCATAACGGACGGACCTGCGAGGGCAACACTTCCCGGCGGGCCGTCCCGGCCCGCTTCACCGGCGCTCCAGCCGGGCCGCGTAGAAGCCGTCGAGGCCGCCCATGCGGGGCTCCGGATCGGGCCACAGCGCCGGCAGCGTGCGCAGGTCGCCGGCCGCCGTGACGAGGCCGTCGAGCCCCGGAAACTCGTCCGCCGTCACCGGCTTGCGCACCACCCGCGGATCGCGGGCGAGCAGCGCCTCGATCTGCCCCTCGCCCTCCTCGGGCTCCAGCGAGCAGGTGCAGTAGACGAGCGTGCCGCCCTCGCGCAGCAGCCCGACGGCGCGGTCGAGCAGGCTCGCCTGCAGGCCGGCGAGCGAGACGAGGTCGGCCGCGGTCTTGCGCCAGGGAATGTCGGGATGGCGCCGCACCGTGCCGGTCGACGAGCAGGGCGCGTCGAGCAGCACGGCGTCGAACGGGCCGGCCTCGAGCTGGGTGACGTCGGCCGCGATCGTCTCGGCCGCGACGCCGACCCGGGCGAGATTGTCGCGCAGCCGGGCGAGGCGGGCCTCGGAGCGGTCGACCGCCGTCACCCGGGCGCCGGCCGCGGCGAGCTGCAGCGTCTTGCCGCCGGGCGCGGCGCAGAGGTCGGCGACGGCGAGGCCGGCGACCGGGCCGAGCAGCCGCGCCGGCAGCGCCGCGGCGGCGTCCTGCACCCACCAGTCGCCCTCGGTGTAGCCCGGCAGGCCGGACACCGGCCCGTGCGGCACCAGCCGGACCGTGCCGGTCGGCAGGACCTTGCCGCGCAGCCGGGTCGCCCAGGTCTCCGGGTCGGCCTTGACGGTGAGGTCGAGCGCCGGCTCGCCGGTGTGGGCGGCCGCGATCGCGCGGGCGACCTCCGGCCCGTAGCTCCGGCTCCAGCGCTCCAGCAGCCAGCCGGGCGTGTCGAGCGCGACCGGGTCGCGGTCGGCCATCAGCTCGGCGCCGCTGCGGGCGATCCGGCGCAGCACCGCGTTGACGAGGCCGGCGTAGCGGGCGGAGCGGCGGTCGGCCTGGACGAGCCGCACCGACAGGTCGACGGCGGCATGGTCCGGAATGTCGAGCACGTGGATCTGGGCGGCGCCGACCAAGAGGGCGCTTTCGAGCCGCGCCGCGTCCGCCGGCAGGCCGCGGTCGAGGCAGCTCGCGATCAGGTGGCGCAGCGTGCCGAGCCGGCGCAGCGTGGTGCCGACGATGCGGCGGACCAGCGCGCGGTCGCGGTCGGACAGCAGCCCGATGCCCTGATTGGCGGTGGCGCCGTCGAGCTGCTCGTCCAGGGAGCGGCCGCGGTGGAGCACGCCCTCGACGATCTCGGAGGCGACCCGGCGGGCCGCGAAGCCGGGCGCTTGCGACGGAGGCGAAAAGGCAGGGCGTGGCATGAGATCGGGGCTCCGACCGGACGACGAGCGCGGCTGCGGTCCGTCCTGGACCGCGCCGGGGTTCCCCGGAAACGCGGACATGAACTCGCCGGTTCGAGCCGGCGCGACAGCCTAATAACAGATTGCGGGCACCGGAAGGCAAGCCGCCGCCGCGCGGCAGCCCCGACCGGTACGATGATGCGGGACGGTCCGCATCATCCCCACGGGCCGCGCCGGGCCCCGCCGCCACTCCCGCCACTCCACGGGCCCGAGCTCGGCCGGCTGCCGGCCGGGCGGGCGGCGCCGCGCCCCGCGCCGAAGCCGCCGCCGAACCCGGCGCCCATCCGGGCGGCGAGCTGCTGGAGCGCCGCGATGCGGTTCTCGGTCGCCGGATGGGTGGTGAACAGGTTGTCCATCCGGGCCCCCGACAGCGGGTTGATGATGAACATGTGGGCGGTCGCCGGATTGCGCTCGGCCGCCTCGTTGGGGATTTGGTGGGCGGCGTTGTCGATCTTGGCGAGTGCCGAGGCGAGCCAGTCGGGCCGGCCGGAGATTTCGGCGCCCATGCGGTCGGCCGCGTATTCGCGGGTCCGGCTGATCGCCATCTGCACCAGCATGGCGGCGATGGGCGCGAGAATCACCATGGCCAGCGTGCCGATGATGCCCATCCCGCCGCCGTTGTTGCCGTCGCGGTGACCGCCGCCGAAGAACATGCCGAACTGCGCCAGCATCGAGATGGCGCCCGCGATCGTCGCCGTGACGGTCATGATCAGCGTGTCGTGGTTCTTCACATGGGCGAGCTCGTGCGCCATCACGCCCGCCACCTCCTCGCGCGACAGCATGTTCAGGAGGCCCGTGGTCGCCGCGACGGCGGCGTTCTGCGGGTTGCGGCCGGTCGCGAAGGCGTTGGGCTGCGGGTCGTCGACCAGGTAGACGCGCGGCATCGGCAGCCCGGCCCGCTGGGCGAGCTCGCGCACCATGGCGACCAGCTCGGGCGCGGTGCGCTCGTCGACCTCGTGGGCGCCCGTCATCGACAGGACCATCCGGTCGGCGTTCCAGTAGCTGAACAGGTTCATGCCGGCCGCCACCACGAGCGCGATGGTCGCGCCGGTCTGCCCGCCGATCAGCCAACCGACACCCATGAACAGGGCGGTGAGCCCGGCCAGCAGGATCGCGGTCTTCAGGTAGTTCATCTCGTCCTCGTCCGGGGCCGCCCGGAGCGGGCGGCGAAGGGGTTTTCGATCCCGATATGGGAGGTTCCACAACCGGGACAAGCATACCGCGGCAGCGGGTCGCGCCGCGGCGTTCCAGCGCCCTGCCCCGCGCCGGCCCGATCATGACCGCCGGGGGTTGACGACCGGCCCGGCCGGGCTTCTCTAAAGGGCATGAGCGAGACAGACCCGACCCCGGCCGCCCAGGCGGTTCCGCCCGATGCCGTTCCGCCCGATGCCGCGCCCGCGGCCCCCGCCAAGCTCCTCAGCCCCGCGGCCGAGCGGGCGCTCGCCGAGGCGGCCGCCCGCCGGGCCGAGATCGACCGCAAGACCGCCGAGCGCCCGACCGAGCTGCGCGGCCGCGGCGGCCTCGAACCGGCCCGCTACGGCGACTGGGAGGTCAAGGGCATCGCCAGCGACTTCTGACGAGGCTCGCCCGGGCGGCTCGCGACCGGGCTCCGCCGTCGCGCCTCCCCCGTCGCGCCTCGGCCGTCGCGCCTCGGCCGTCGCGCCTCGGCCGTCGCTCCGGCTCCGTTGCCGGGGCATGCCCGAATCGCCTATATAGGAATATGATCCGCAGTCCTCGGAGGTATTCCTGGCGGCCGCGCTCGCGCACCGACTCGGTGGTGGTGAGCCTGCTGATCGCGCTCGCCATGCTGGGCGTCGCCGCCCTGAAATCCTGGTGGGACGGCGAGCCGCTCGGCCGCCGGCCGGAGCCGCCGCCCCATGCCGATCTGCGCGGCGCGCCGGCCCGGATGGCCGTCGACGTGACCTATGTGGTCGACGGCGACACCTTCGATGCCCGCATCCATGTCCGCGACGACCGCGTCGTCACCGGCCGGGTGCGGCTGCGCGGCGTCGACGCCCCCGAGCTGCACGGCCAGTGCGACGCCGAGCGCGCCATGGCCGAGGAGGCCCGGACCCTCCTGCGCCGGCTGCTGGCCGAGGGCGGAGTGGCGATCTCGGCGCCCGGCGAGGAGAAATACGGCCGGGTGCTGGCCGACGTCGCGACCCGCAAGACCGCGAGCGTCGCGGCCGCCCTGATCGCCGCCGGCGTCGCCCGCCCCTACGACGGCGGCCACCGCTTCGGCTGGTGCGGGCGCGGGTGAGCCTGCCGGTCCCTGGCCGGTTGAATTCTTCAACGCCCGGAACACGGCGACCACCCCGGCAACTGTAAGTTCGTCATGACACCGGGTGTCAGGAAATCAGCGCTTTCGTGGCGGCGGCGCGACGCATCGGTGCGCCCGTGCACGCACTCCGTGCCGAAACGGTAGCGGAACGCCGCCGATCGGATTACGGCAGATTTACCCCCGGTTGAGGCGGATTTGGTCTCGACAAATTCCAGTTCGCGCATGCAAACGGGGGATTCCATGCGACTTCGGACAACCAGCCTTTTGTTCACCGCCGCCGTCGCGGCCTTGGCGATCACGCCTGTTTCCGCCGCCGATCTGCCGGCGGCCTACAAGGCCCCGGTGGCGGTCGACGCGCCGTGGGCCGGCGGCTGGCAGGTGCGCGCGCGCGCCCTCGCCGTGTTGCCGCGCGACAAGGTGGACCTCGACATCCCGGCGCTCGGGGCGGCCGGCGTCCTGCCCGACACCGGCAAGGTGTCCACCACGGTCATCCCCGAAATCGACATCAGCTACTACTTCACGCCGAACATCGCGCTGGAGCTGATCCTCGGCGTGACGCCGCACAAGATCAAAGGCAAGGGCCAGCTCGAGGGTCTCGACATCGGCGAGACCTGGCTGCTGCCGCCGACGCTGACGCTGCAATATCACTTCACCAATTTCGGCGCGTTCCAGCCCTATATCGGCGCCGGCGTGAACTACACGTTCTTCTTCAACACCTCGGCCGCCAACACGACGACCACGGTGCCGCTCGGCGCCACGGTCGCGGTGACCGATCTCGGCCTCAAGAACAACTGGGCGCCCGCCGTGCAGATCGGCTTCGACTACATGCTGAACCAGCATGTCGGCGTCAATTTCGACGTCAAGTATCTGTGGCTCAGCTCGGACGTGACCGCGACCCTGAACAACGCGATCGCGGTGACCGGCAAGACCAATCTCGATCCGCTGCTGATCGGCGGCGGCGTGACGTATCGTTTCTGACCAATAGGGGGATGTCATGAAGACACTTCTTCTCTCGACCTGCGCCGCCCTGTCGGTCGTCTGCGCCGGTGCCGCCACGGCGGCCGATATGGCGGTCAAGGCGCCCGCGCCCGTCGCCGTCGCCGCCGCCCCGTGGACCGGCTGCGGCCTCGGCTTCAATGTCGGCGGCGCCTGGGGCGACGCGTGGTGGTCCAACTCGGTCGGCGCGTACTCCGAGTCGCTGCCGATGTCGGGTGCGGTCGCCGGCGCACAGCTCTACTGCGACTACCAGACCGGTCCGCTGGTGATCGGCCTCGAAGGCAATTATTCCTGGACGAATCTGCAGGGCAACGGGGCCGCCACGGCGGGCGCGCTGTACCAGACCACGATCAACGCGATCGGCGGCGCCGGCGGCCGCGTCGGCCTGGTGGTCGACAAGGCGCTGGTCTTCGTCCGGGCGCAGGCCGTGTGGGCCGACATCGACCACACCCACAATCTCGGGGGACTGACCGGGACGACGTCCGACACGCGGGTCGGCTGGGGCATCGGAGCCGGCGTCGAGTACATGGTCGCGCCGGTGCTGACCGCCCGGCTCGAGTACAATTACGACGACTTCGGCAGCAAGAGCTACACCTACGCGACGATGCCGACGATGCCCTACACCGAGCAGACCCGCTTCCACATCATGAAGCTCGGCCTGAACTACAAGTTCTGGTGAGCCGCGCCGCGGCACTCCTCGTCATCGAAGCCCCGACTATCGAAGCCCCGGCTCGCCGGGGCTTCTTTTTT
>NZ_NPEX01000173.1 GCF_003258865.1 Rhodoplanes roseus
CCGCCGTGGAGGCGCCGGCGCCGGCCCCGGCCAAGCCGGACTCGGCCGATGCGCCGGAGCCGCCGAAGGCGCAGCCGGGCCCGCCGCAAGTGCCGGACACTGCCCCGGCTGCCGCGCCGGCCCGCTCGGGCAGCGCCATGGACTCGATCTGCCTCATCCTCGAATCCGCCGCCGAAGCCAACGGCCTGCCGCTGTCCTTCTTCGCCCGGCTGATCTGGCAGGAGAGCCGGTTCCGCCCGCACATCGTCGGCCCGATGACGCGGCGCGGGCACCGGGCGCAGGGCATCGCCCAGTTCATGCCCTACACGGCGGAGGAACGCGGCCTGCTCGATCCCTTCGATCCGGTCGCGGCGCTGCCGAAATCGGCCGAGTTCCTGGCCGAGCTGCGGGAGAGTTTCGGCAATCTCGGCCTCGCGGCGGCCGCCTACAATGCCGGGCCGCGCCGGGTGCGCGACTGGCTGTCCGGCAAGAGCAGCCTGCCGGGCGAGACGCAGCGCTACGTCCGCGCCATCACGGGCCTGTCGGCCGAGGACTGGGCGGCGGCCGGGCGCTCCGGCAAGGACGGGATCGCCGAGAAGACCTCCTGCGCGACCCTCGCCGCGCTCCTGAAGGAGGAGCCGACCATGTTCATGGGCGAGCTGGAGCGCCGCGTGCGCGAGGGTGCGGCGCGGCCCTGGGGCGTCCAGCTCTCGGCCGGCTTCTCCCGGCAGAAGGTCCTGGCGAGCTATGCGGCGATCGAGCGTCGCTTCCGCACCGAGCTCGACGGCCGCGATCCGATGATCATCCGCTCGCTGCTGCGCAGCCGCGGCTCCAGCGCCTTCTACCAGGTGCGGGTGGGGGCCGAGACCCGGGTCGCGGCGACGGCGCTGTGCGCCTCCCTGTCGAAGAAGGGCGGCGCCTGCATGGTGCTGCGCAACTCGCGCGGCGTCACCGAGACGCCGTGACGGCCGCGGCCGGGGCGGCCCGAGGCGCTTGCGGCGCGTCCGGCTCCACCTCCGCGTTCGCCGCCGGCTCCGCCTCGATGTCCCGGACGTAGAGCTCCTTGACGGCGACATAGACGACGACCGTCAGGGGGGCGGCCAGGAGCACGCCGGTGACGCCGAACAGGATGCCGAAGCCGACGACGGAGAACAGCAGCAGGGCGGGCGGCACCGACACCATCTCGCGCTGGATCAGCGGCTGCAGCACATTGCCCTCGATCTGCTGCACCACGAGGAACAGGCCGAGGACCCAAAGGGCCAGGGTCGAATCGGTCGAGAACGCGATGATCAGGGCCGGCACGGCGGACACGATGGGGCCGACGATCGGCACGAACTCGGCGAGGCCGGCGAACAGCCCGAGCGCCAGCGCCGACGGCACGCCGAGCCACCACAGGCCGGCTGCCGTGACGACACCGACCACGGCCATGGCGATCACCTGTCCGAGCAGCCAGCCGCGCAGCGCGTCGCCGCACCGTCGCAGCGTGCGGTCGGCGCGGTCGCGATGGCGCGGCGGCAGCAGCCGCAGGGCGCCGCCGTGATAGAGAGACGGCTGCGCCGCGATATAGAGCGCGCCGAACACCACCAGAAGCAGGTTGGTCACCGCGCCGGCGGCGAGGCCGAGCGCCCCGCCGATCCGGCTGACGATGCCGCCCGAGAGAAGCGCGTCGGTGCCGCGGTCGACCGCGGTCGAGAGCCAGCTCGCGCCGCCGAAGCGGTCGCGGACCGCGTTCCAGGCGGTGGGGAGCTGCTCCACCAGAGTCTCGACGTTCTGCAGGATGGCGGCGCCGAAGAAGACGATCACGAGCGTCAGCCCGAGCGCGATCAGGACGACGGCGGCGACCAGCGACCAGGCCGGCGACAGCCCGGTGGGCCGGGCGATCAGGTCGGCCAGCGCCCGCAGCAGGATGGCGCCCAGCACCGCGGCGAACACCATGAGGAGGAGGTCCGCGAGCTGCCAGGCGAGCAGCAGGACCAGCACGGTCGCGGTCACCAGGAGGAGCTTCGCCGAGAAGGCGCGCTCGGCGGAGGAGGGGGAATGGGCCGGCATGATGCTCCCGTGTCCGGATCGGGGCGCCCGTGCGGCCGCCCACCCCGTCAACGCGCCGGAACGCAATACGCCCCACGATCGTCATGATGGTGAGGCCGGATCGTTCTAGACGGGAGCGGACGGTTTCCACCGACCGGCGGTGGTCCGCCCGCCGCCGAGGGACATTCCAAGGAGACCCCATGGGCCTGCTCGACAGCCTCGTTTCCGGCGCCATGAAAGGCGCCCTCCAGCAGCTCGACGGCTCGGCGCTGCCGTCTCTTCTCGCCCAGCTCCTGGGCCGGACCGATCTCGGCGGCTTCGGCGGCCTGATCGAGACGCTGCGCCGCGGCGGTCTCGACCGCGAGGTCGGCTCCTGGCTCGGCCAGGGCTCCAACATGCCGGTCTCGCCCGACCAGCTCCGCCGCGCGATGCCCGACCAGGACCTGTCGCGCATGGCGCAGGAGGCCGGGCTGCCGCTCGACCAGCTCCTGGAGATTCTGGCCCGCCATCTGCCGCAGACGATCGACGGGCTGAGCCCGAACGGCCACCTCCGGGACGACCCGATGCAGGTCGACCCGCAAGCGGGCGGCAGCGACGACGCGAGCGGCGGTGGGTCGTTGTCGGATCAAGCCGGTCTGGACGATCTCGACCGGCTGCGCTGAGCGAGTGCCGAATGCACGTTTAATCAACAACCTGGAGGGAAATGCAAATGGCCATTCTCAAGCGTGGGCTCGCCGGCGAGCCGGTGAAGCTCCTGCAGAAGAAGCTCGGCGTCGAGGCCGACGGCCGGTTCGGTCCCGGCACCGAGACGGCGCTCCAGGACTATCAGAAGAAGAACGGGCTGCAGGTCGACGGCATCGCCGGGCCCGACACCTTCGTCCACATGGGGCTGTTCGAATTGGTGCTGCTGCGCACGGGCTCGCGCGGCGAGGCGGTGAAGAAGCTGCAGCAGGCGGTCGGCGTCACGGCCGACGGCGTGTTCGGGGCCGGTACCGAGAAGGCGGTGCGCGCCTTCCAGGAGAAGAACGGTCTCGAGGCGGACGGGATGGCCGGGCCGGCGACGCTCGCCAAGACGAACGCCTTCAAGGAGATGACGGCGGATGTGGTGAAACGATCCGAACTCGGTGCGGGAGCCGGCGCGAGCGCCGGAGGCGGGGCCGCGGGAGAAGCGTCCGCCGAGCCGGCGCCCTCCCGCAGCATCTGGGGCTCGATCAAGAGCTTCTTCGGCGCCTGAGACGACGCCGCGCTCCGGCGCAGGTGATCAGGGCTGCGTCACTGACCAACGGCGTCGGTGACGCACTTCTTGGTGAAGCTCGTCTTGGCGGCGCCGGCGAGCTTCTTGTCGGACGCCGAGGTGTCGCAGGACGCCTTGGCGTCCGTCTGGCACTTCTTCATGAAGCTGTTGAGGGCGGCGCCGTGGAGCTTCTTCTCGGTCGCCTGCGCCTTGCACGAGGCGGGGGTCGTCGAGGGGGGCGTCTGGGCCTGGGCCGTGGCGGCGAGCAGGCAGAGAACGGCAGCGGCTGCGAGGGTCTTCACGAGCGAATCTCCCGTCGTTGGCGTCGAAGCGACGCGGATCGGCGGTACCGAGCGATGATGGCGCGATGACGACGGACGTCCCGGCCGACCGCGGCCGGCGCGCCGTCAGCGGACGACCGGCGGTGCGCTTCGCAGCCGCTCGGTCCAGAACACGCTCTTGGTGACGAACACGTTGTACCCGACCGCGTGGTTGGTCTTGATGTGGTCGAGGAACCCGGGTTCGCGCACCTCCTCGAACCGCCCGGTCCGGGGATCGAGCACGAACTCGCGGCAGCCGGGCTGTGCCAGCACCCAGCGGGTGACGCCGTGGCTGCGGTCCGCGCCGTGCTCTTCGCACAGCATGATGGTGTCGGCGTCCAACAGCCGCTGCCCGCCCTGGAGTGCGTCGATCTCGACACCCTCGACGTCGAGCTTGACGATGAAGCGTCCGGACGGGTCCAGCGAGCCGTCGCCGATCAGGCTGTCGAGCGAGACGACGGGAACCTCCTCGCAGAACGCGGCGTCGTCGGGACCGGCGATCGTGAAGGCCTCGTGCTTGCGCCCGCTCAGGCGGGCGACGCCGCCGGCGGTCGCACCGATCGCCTGATGCCGGACCGCGAAGCGATTGCCGTTGAGCTCGGCATTGCGGCGCAGCTTGGCGGCGTTGCGGGACGACGCCTCGATGGCGATCGCCGGATGCGCGCCGAAGGGGCGGCTGGTCGCCAGCACGGACCACAATCCGTAATTCGCGCCGCAATCGACGAACGTGTAGTCGACGTCGACCACGTTCATGAGAAAGCGTTCGAGCTCGGCCTCGTAGACGTAGCGGCGGTCGAGCAGGACGCTCCAATAGCCGTCGCCGAACGGAAACGCGAAGCGGGCGTCCTCGTTGAGCTGGACCACCGTCTCGCGGTCGTCGAGCGCCCTGGAGAGGATCCGGCAGCCGAGCGAGAAGCCCCGGTGAGCGAACGGCTCGGTGAGACGTGCGCCGGCCTTGATGGCCAGGGCCGCGGCTCGCTCGCGGAGCGTGGCTCCGTCCAGCCGGCCGGTCCGACGATCAAAGGTGAGCGGCTGATCCCGCCGAGGCTCGTAAGCTGTCATGCAGACGAAGACTTTCGTTGAACGGGGTATATTTGTTTCCCGAATGTAACTGAAAGTCTCGGGAAGATCCGACTCGTCCCGCTCGTCTATACGCGCGACAGGCGGCCGAGAAAAGTGCCACCATCGGCGCCTACCAAAGGTGACGCGTTCGACTTAAATTACGGTAAAGTTCAAATGACTTGGTCGCGCCGGTGGTATCCGGCGCGACCGCTCCGGCGAGGGTCAGTGGTGGTGATGGCCACCGGCCGCCGGAGCCGCGCCGCCGCCCGCGGACGTGGTGCTCCCCGGAGAGGTGGCGCCGATCGCCTGCACGCTGTAGCGCACCGCCACCGTTCCGGCTTTCTCGAAGCGCAGCTCGCCCGCGAGCGTCTCGCCCTCCTTCAGCGGCTGCTTCAGGTCCATGAACATCACGTGATAGCCGCCGGGGGCGAGCGTCACGGTGGCGCCCGGCTTGATCTCGAGGCCCTGGTTGAGCGGCCGCATGGTCATCACGCCGTTCTCGGTCTTCATCTCGTGGACCTCGAAGCGGCCGGCCTGGGGCAGGGTGCCGCCGACCAGCCGGTCGGGCTCGGTTCCGGTGTTGGTGATCGTCAGATAACCGCCGGCGACCTTGGCGCCGCCGGGCGTGGCGCGGCTCCAGGGCCGTTCGATCTTCAGGGAGCCGACCGTGAACTCCTGGCCGACGGCGGGAGCCGAGAGGCTCGCGACGGCGAACGCACAGGCGAGGGCGGACACGAGGGGGACGCGGGTCATGGGGAATCTCCGGACAGGGGCAGCCGCTCTGCGCGCACGCGACATCGAGCGGCCTGGGATGGAAAAGGGAAGAGCGGGTCGACGTCGGAGTCAGCCGACCGGCGGCGCTCGCGGCCTGACCGGACTGCGCTCGCTCGCCGGCACGGCCGCGACGGCGAGGCGGATCGGCCGCACCGCAGCGACCCGCGACCAGGCCGGGGCGCGGCCCGCGACGGGACCGTCGGCACCCGCCGTTCCGGGCGTCGTGCACAGGACGCAGCATGCATGCCCGCGCGTGTCGGGCCGCTGGCCGGCCGGTGCGGGCGCGGACGATGCATCCGGCGAGGAGGCGGCGGCGCCACGGCAGAAGCCGTCGGCGAGCGCCCAGTCCAAGGCCGAGGTCGTAGGGGAGCCGGGGAGCGCCAGCGAGGGCAGCAAAATCTGCAGGAGCAGCGCCGCGGCGAGGAAGGCGGCGCACGCCCGCCGGATCACCGGAACGGGTGCGGTCGATGGCGGGGCGTGGGGGCGGCGTCTCGTCACACGGCTTGATAGCACGAGCCCGCGGGGCGGGACACCCGGGTGCGGATGGCTGCGCAGTGTTTTGCGCAGCGCGACGCGCAACGGCTTGCACGGCGCGACACGTCTCGGCGGCCGGCGCGTCGCGCCGGCATCGACTCGGACCGGCCGCAACACGTCGGTCGGACCCGCTTCGGCGTCGAACGGAGAGTCTCCTACGGGATTGCACGATCGGTATCTCTTCGTATCGACGGCGCGGAGACGGTCTGGTCGTCATGGTCGACGCGTGCGCCGGCGGGATCACGTCTACTGCGCACTCCACGAGCGCGGCACGGCGCCGCTCGCGGACCTCCACCTACGTGGTTTTTCCGTCGTGTCTCCGATGGTTTATGTGTTTCTTATAAGATCGTCGGTAGGGTGATCTCGCGGTTCGTCCAACATCGGTCTCGGTCGTTTCGGATCGCGTACTGCGAGTCGTGTGCGTGATACTCACGACATCTCTTGCGTTCATCGGAGGCCATGCGCGTTTGCTCACCCAGCCAAACGCCGAATTCAATTGACCCTCGCCGGGTCGGGATGTCTCTCCTGCCGCCGCGTTTCTGGAACAGGACTTGCTCCGGACCCCCAAATCGAAGACTCGGTCGGTGCCTCCCGCACCACCGGAGGTGGATACGAAAATGGCAGACGTGATCAAAAACACCACGTTCAGTGAGCTGAAGGTCGGCGACACTGCGAGCATCGAGCGGGTCTGCTCGGTGCAGGACCTCTATCTCTTCGCTCACGTCTCCGGGAACACCAACCCGGCCGTGATGCCGGAGATCGGCGGATCGTCGGACCGCGCCGCGTCCGCGCCGTTCATGTGGGCCGGGTCGCTGATCTCCGCCGTTCTCGGCAATCTGCTGCCCGGTCCGGGCACGCTCTACCGCTCGCAGGATCTGCGCTCGGTGAACCGCGTGAAGGTCGGCGACAAGGTGCGGGCGAGCGTCCGCTGCATCGAGAAGCAAGGCTCGCCGATCGCGGTGTTCGAGACGCGAATCGAGAAGCTCGACGGCACCGTCGTGGCGGAAGGCAAGGCGCTGGTCGACGTTCCGGTCGAGCGCATCACGGTCGCGGCGCGCGAGCTGCCGACCCTGATCCTCGACGATTGCGACCAGTTCACGCCGCTGATCGAGCGCGCCAAGAGCCTCGGCCCGATGGCGACCGCGGTGGTCTGCCCGGACGACAAGAACTCGCTCGGCGGCGCCGTGCTGGCGGCGCGCGAGGGACTGATCGAGCCGATCCTGATCGGCTCCCGCGCCGCGATCCAGAAGGCGGCCGAGGCCGCCGGTCTCGACATCTCGTCCTACAAGCTGATCGACGCCGCCAACGGCGTCGAGGCGTCGGCCAAGGCGGTCGAGCTCGTCCGTCGCGGCGAGGCGGCGTCGGTGATGAAGGGCAACCTGCACACCGACGAGCTGCTCGGTCAGGTCGTCAAGAAGGACGGCGGGCTGCGCTCCGGCCGCCGCATCAGCCACGTCTTCGTCATGGACGTGCCCACCCTCGACCATCTGCTGTTCATCTCGGATGCGGCGATCAATATCGCGCCCGACCTGGTCACCAAGGTCGACATCACCCAGAGCGCGATCGATCTGGCGATCGCCTGCGGCATCGAGAAGCCACGCGTCGGCGTGCTGTCGGCGGTCGAGACCGTCAATCCCAGCATTCCGTCGACGCTCGACGCCGCGGCGCTGTCCAAGATGGCCGAGCGTGGCCAGATCAAGGGCGGCCTCGTCGACGGCCCGCTCGCCATGGACAACGCCATGGACGTCGCGGCGGCCCGCACCAAGGGCATCACGTCGCTGGTCGCCGGTCGGGCCGACATCCTGATCGTTCCGAACCTCGAGGCCGGCAACATGCTGGCCAAGGAGCTGACCTTCGTGGCCCGCGCCGAGGCGGCCGGCCTGGTGGTCGGCGCCGCCGCTCCGGTGATGCTCACGAGCCGGGCCGACAACGATCGGGCGCGGCTGGTCTCGGCGGCGCTCGCGCAGCTCTACGAGTACCGCCGCCGCACCGGCCGTGCCGTCGCCGTCCCGGGCGCCGACGCGACCAAGGTCGCGGCCGAATAAGACACGAGGACACCATGAGCGACCACATCATCACCCTCAACGCGGGGTCTTCCTCGATCAAGTTCGCGCTGTTCGCGACCGACGGCGGCGAGTGGCCCCGTCAGATCGCGATCGGCCAGATCGAGGGCATCGGCGTTTCACCCGAGTTCGAGGCCAAGGTCGCCGCCGGCGGAAAGACCAAGCGCGCGCTCACCGGTGCCGAGACGCCCAAGAGCCACGACGACGCGCTCAAGATCATCATCGGCTGGCTGTCCGAGACCTTCCCGGACGCCAAGATCGCCGCGATCGGTCACCGGGTCGTGCACGGCGGCCCGATCTACTCGGCGCCGATGCTGATCGACGACGCCTCGTACAAGGTCCTGGCGGGCTTCTCGGCGCTCGCGCCGCTGCACCAGCCGCACAACCTCGCCGGCATCGCCGCGGCGGGGCGGGCCTTCCCGGGCATTCCGCAGGTCGGCTGCTTCGACACCGCGTTCCACCGCACCCAGCCCTTCGTCAACGACACGTACGGGCTGCCGCCGGAGCACTACGAGGAGGGCGTGCGCCGTTACGGCTTCCACGGCCTCTCCTACGAGTACATCACCAGCCGGCTGCAGGAGCGCGACCCGGCGGCGCTCCGCCGCCTCGTCGTGCTGCATCTCGGCAACGGCGCGTCGATGTGCGCCATCAAGGACGCCAAGGGGCAGGCCTCCACCATGGGCTTCTCGCCGCTCGACGGCCTCCTGATGGGGACCCGCTGCGGCCAGATCGATCCCGGCGTGCTGCTGTATCTGATGCAGCAGAAGGCCATGAGCGCCGCCGCGATCTCCGACCTCCTCAACAAGAAGTCGGGCCTCAAGGGCATGTCGGGCGTGTCGAGCGACATGCGTGACCTCGAAGCCTCCGCGGCGCCGTCCGCCAAGCAGGCCCTTGAGTATTTCGTCAATCGCATCCGCCGCGAGCTCGGCAGCCTGATGGCGGTGACGGGCGGGGCCGACGCGCTCGTCTTCACCGGCGGCATCGGCTCGAACTCGACGTTCGTGCGCGAGCACGTGCTCGCCGGCATGGAGTGGGCCGGCATCGTGTTCGACAGCGCGGCCAACCAGGCGCGCGCCGAGGTGATCTCGGCCCCCGGGTCGGCCGTGAAGGTCTACGTCATGCAGACCGACGAGGAGGCGATGATCGCCCGCCACACCATCCGGGTGGCGAAGCTCGCCGAGGCGCCGGCGCTCGCCACCGCCTGACATGCTGCGGTCCGGCGGCACGCCGGTCCGTCGCCGAAACCTTCCGAGCCCGCGGCGGTCTCCGTCGCGGGCTTTTCGCATTCCGGGCCGCGTCGGGCGGTTGCTGCGCCGCCCCCTGATCTCGCACCGCGATACGGTCTTGCCGGGCGCATCGAAAAGAAACATGGTACGGCCAAGCCGTCTCCCCGCGAGGGTTGCCGAACGTCGGCGCGTTTTTCCGCGCGACGGTTCGTCCGGCCGGCGGGCTGCTCATAAGCAACCGTGATTTCTCATAAGGCCCAAGATGAATTTCCCACGCGCGCCCCGCTCGACCGTGACATACGAGCCGCATCTGCCGACCGCCCCCGACGCGACTCCGCTCGAATCGGACGTCTTCCAGCGCCGCTTCTTCATCGAGGACGTCTTTCCGACCATCGACGCCGGCCGCTTCGCGGTGAAGCGCGTCGTCGGCGAGCCGGTGGACGTCTGGGCCGACATCTTCCGCGACGGTCACGAGGTCACGGCGGCGGCGCTGCGCTGGCGGCGCGAGGGCGAGCGCGGCTGGCGCACGGCGCCGCTCGTCCCGGCCGAGAACGACCGCTGGCACGGTATCTTCGTGCCGATCGAGATCGGCCGGCACGTGTTCGTCGTCGAGGCCTGGACGGCCGGCTTCGCGACCTGGCGGCGCGACACGCTGGCCAAGCAGAAGGCCGGGATCGACATCACGCTTGAGCTGAAGGAAGGCCGTGAGCTGGTCGCCGCGGCGCTGCCGAAGGCGGGCGACGCCGCGGGGCGGCTGCAGGCGGCACTGAACATGTTCGGCACGGCCGGCGACGCGCGGCCGCTGCTCGCCGAGGATCTCGCCGCCGCCATGTCGACGGTCGAGCCGCGGCCGGATCTCACCTGGAGCCAGGCGTTCCCGATGATGATCGAGCGCCCGCGCGCCCGGGCGGGCGCCTGGTACGAGCTGTTTCCGCGCAGCCAGACCGACGATGCGGCGCGCCACGGCACCTTCGACGACGTCATCGCGCGGCTGCCCGACGTCTCGGGAATGGGCTTCGACGTGCTGTACTTCCCGCCGATCCATCCGATCGGCGGGAAGAACCGCAAGGGCAAGAACAACTCCCTCAAGGCGGCGCCCGACGATCCCGGCAGCCCCTATGCGATCGGCGCCGCCGAGGGCGGCCACGACGCAGTCCACCCGCAGCTCGGCACGCTGGCGGACTTCCGCCGTCTCGTCGCGGCGGCGCGCAGCCACGGGCTCGAGATCGCGCTCGACTTCGCGACCCAGTGCTCGCCCGACCATCCGTGGATCAAGGCGCATCCGGACTGGTTCCGCTGGCGGCCGGACGGCTCGATGAAATACGCAGAGAACCCGCCGAAGAAATACGAGGACATCACCAACCCGGACTTCTACTGCACCGAGCGCGTCGCGCTGTGGCAGGCGCTGCGCGACGTGGTGCTGTTCTGGGCCGAGCAGGGCGTGCGCATCTTCCGCGTCGACAATCCACACACCAAGCCGTTCCCGTTCTGGGAGTGGATGATCCGCGAGGTGCAGACCCGCTTCCCGGACGCGATCTTCCTGTCCGAGGCGTTCACCCGGCCGAAGGTGATGAAGGCCCTGGCGAAGCTCGGCTTCAGCCAGTCCTACACCTACTTCACCTGGCGCACCGGCAAGGACGAGATCTCCGCCTACATGGCCGAGCTGACGCGTCATCCCGAGCGCGAGTTCTACCGGCCGAACTTCTTCGTCAACACGCCCGACATCCTGCCCCTGCATCTGCAGTCGGGCGAGCCGTGGATGTTCAAGTCGCGGGTGGCGCTCGCGGCGATGCTGTCCGGCAGCTACGGCGTCTACAGCGGCTTCGAGCTGCTCGAGCACGATCCCGTCGCGCCCGGCAAGGAGGAGTATCTCGACTCCGAGAAGTACGAGATCAAGCCCCGCGACTGGAACGCGCCCGGCAACATCAAGAGCTACATCACCCAGCTCAACGCGATCCGCCGTGCCAACCCGGCCCTGCAGCAGACCTCGAACTTCGGCTTCGTCCAGGTGGACGATCCGGCCGTGCTGGGTTTCGTGAAGGAGTCGGTCGCCCACGACAACGTCGTGGCGGGTGCGATCGCGCTCGCCCCCGGACTGCACGACGTCTGGTTCCATTTCGGCGACCTGCGGATCGGTCCGGAGGGGGCCCGCCGGCCGGTGCGGGCGGTGGAGAATCTCGTCACGGGCGAATGGCGGCTGGTCGAATGGGGCGGCGTGCGCCTCGCCATCGATCCGGCCCAGGACCCGACCGTGCTGCTGCGCTGCGTCGCCTGACGTCGCGCCGAGACTGCGCCGCGGCTGCGGCGAACGGAGTGTTCGGAATGCGTATTCTGCTCACCACCAACGAGTATCCGCCCTATGTGTACGGCGGTGCCGGCGTCCATGTGGAGTATCTGTCGCGCGAGCTCGCCAAGCTCACGCCGGTCGAGGTGCGGACCTTCCACGAGCAGACGCTGGACGACGGGCAGCTCCACGTCCGCGGCATCAAGGTCGACACCACGTTGTTCGCCGGCTGCCCGCAGACCTATGTGTCGCCCCTCAAAGCGCTCTCCACCTGCCTCGCCTTCATGGGCCAGGGCATCGGCAACGAGCTCGACGGCAGCGTCGAGATCATCCACTGCCACACCTGGTACACGCACTTCTCGGGGCTGCTGGCGAAGATCCTCTACAACATCCCGATGGTCATCACGGTCCATTCGCTGGAGCCGCTGCGGCCGTGGAAGCGCGACCAGCTCGGCCACGGCTACGACCTGTCGCGCTGGATCGAGAAGAACGCGCTGGAGACGGCCGATGCCGTGATCGCCGTCTCGCGCAGCACCAGCGACGACATTCTCCGGCTGTTCGATGTGGCGCCGGAACGCGTTCACATCATTCCGAACGGCATCGACACCGACGAGTACCGGAAGATCCACGCTCCCGAGGTGCTGACCCGGCTGGGTGTCGATCCCGACCGGCCGTTCGTGCTGTTCGTCGGCCGCATCACCCGGCAGAAGGGCCTCTACTATCTGCTCCAGGCGATCCCGCAGCTCGATCCGAGCCTGCAGGTGGTGCTGTGCGCCGGCGACGCCGACACCATCGCGCTGCAGCGGGAGACCGAGGAGATCGTCGCCGAGCTGCAGAGCCGGCGCAGCGGCGTGATCTGGCTGTCCAAGATGCTGCCGCGGGCCGACACGATCGCGCTCTACTCGCACGCCACCGTGTTCTGCTGCCCGTCCATCTACGAGCCGTTCGGCATCATCAACCTCGAGGCCATGGCCTGCGGCACGCCGGTGGTCGGCAGCGCGGTCGGCGGCATCAAGGAGGTGGTGGTCGACGGCGTCACCGGCATCCTGGTCGATCCGCAGCTCACGCCGGAGCCGCCGCACGACCCCTCCAATCCGGTGCGGTTCGAGCGCGGCCTCGCCGAAGGCATCAACCGCATCGCCGGCGACCCCGAGCTGCGGGCCCGCATGGCCGAGGCGGGTCGCGAGCGGGTCGAGAAGAACTACTCCTGGCGCAGCGTCGCCAAGAAGACCTTCGACCTCTATCAGCAGCTCCGCGCCGGCCGGAAGACGACCAGCCAGTAGAATGTCTGCTCGTTCCGGGGCGCGGACCACCGGTCCGCGAGCC
>NZ_NPEX01000174.1 GCF_003258865.1 Rhodoplanes roseus
CGGGCACCTCAGGATGACGGCTCGAGAGTCAGGGCCGTTGGTACGAGACGGTCCCGGACTCGGTTCACTCGGATGCCGCACGAGAGTCCGAAAACCGACCACCCGAGGGCCCCCTCGCAAACAAGACCAGACGACAGGGAGAACACCATGACGAGGACCAGACTGCTCGCCGCGCTGCTCACCGCCGCGACACTGATCGGCACGGCGCAGGCGCAGGACTTTCCGCGGACCACCATCCAGCTGATCAATCCCTACGCGGCCGGCGGCTCGGCCGACCTGCTGGCCCGGACGGTCGCCATGGCCATGGCCGAGCGGCTCGGCAAGGAGGTCATCGTCGTCAACAAGCCGGGGGCCGGCACGACCATCGGGGCGAGCTTCGTCGCCCATGCGGAGCCGGACGGCCACACGCTCTATCTCTCGACCGCGACCGCCCACGCGATCATGCCGCGCCTCTCCAAGACGGCGTATGACGGCATCGCCGACTTCGCGCCGATCGCCATGCTGGCCAACGTGCCGAACGTGCTGGTGGTGCGCTCCTCGCTTCCGGTGAAGACCGTGCCGGAGCTGATCGCCTATGCCAAGGCGCACCCGAACGCGCTGAACTTCGCCTCCGTCGGCATCGGCAGCCAGCCGCATCTCGCCGCCGAGCTGTTCATGCAGACGACCGGGACCCGCATGGTGCACGTCCCCTACACGGGCGTCGCGCCGGCGACCACGGACCTGGTCTCCGGCCAGATGGATCTCGGCTTCCTCAATGCGCCGCCGCTGCTCCAGCACATCGAATCCGGCGCCTTGCGGGCGCTGGCCGTAACGATCCCGAAGCGGGCCGATCTGCTGCCGGACGTGCCGACCCTGGACGAGCTCGGCCTCGCCGGCTTCGACATCGGCACCTGGTACGGCCTCTCGGCGCCGGCGAAGACGCCCGGGCCGGTGCTCGACAAGCTCCGCCGCACGCTCGCCGCGGTGATGTCCGACCGGGCCGTGCGCGGCAAGATCGTCAGCCAGGGGAGCGAGGTGTTCTACCTGGACGGCGACGCCTTCGCGGCCTATCTGAAGCGCGACGCCGAGCGGATGGCCCGCCTGATCGACACGGCCGGCATCAAGACGCGCTGAACCCGTACACCGCCCGGAGCACCCGACATGTCCGACGACTTCGTCACCATCGACGCCGACAGCCTCGACACCGAGGCCGCGTACCGTCTCATCGTCGGCTGCGTCGTGCCCCGGCCGGTCGCCTGGATCACCAGCGTGGATCGGAACGGCCTCGTCAACGCGGCGCCGTTCAGCTCCTACAACTACGTCGCCACCACGCCGCCGATGCTCGCCGTGAACATCGCGCTGCGTCCCGGCGCCCCGGTCGGGACGATCAAGGACACGGCCCGCAACATCACGGAGACCCGCGAGTTCGTCGTCAACGTCGCGACCGAGGCGACCATGGAGCTGATGCATCGCACCGGGCAGAACTTCCCGCCCGACATCAGCGAGGCGGAGGCGCTCGGCATCCCGCTGCTGCCGAGCAGCAAGGTCGCGCCGCCGCGCATCGCGCTGTCGCCCGTGCAGATGGAATGCCGGCTCGACCAGGTGGTGGTGCTCGGCCGCGGCATCAACACGCTCTACATCGGCGAGGTGGTCGCCTTCCATCTGTCGCCGGAGATCTACGACGGGCGGCGGGTGGACGGCGTCGCGATGCGGCCGATCGCGCGGCTCGGCGGGCCGTTCTATTCGGCGCTCGGCGAGATCTTCGAGCGCCCGATGCTGCAGCGTCCCCCGGGCGGCGAAGGCTGGGTGGGTGGGGAAAAGGCCTGAGCCCGAGGACGTCCGTCGGGTCGTCGCGTCCGGACCGTCTGCTCGGTCATCCCGGGGCGGCGCAAAGCGTCGAGCCCGGGATCCACAACCCCTGTCGATCGTGAGCCATCAGCGCCGGGCGTATGGATTCCGGGCTCGCGGACCTGCAGTCCGCGCCCCGGAATGACGCATCAAATCACCCCTGCGCGCGGGCCGCGTCGAAGAACGGGCGCCCCGTCAGATAGGCGTCGATGTCGCCGATCATGCGGGCGATGATGGCGGCGCGGGTCTCGCGGGTGATCGAGGCGGAGTGCGGCGACAGGACGACATTGTCGAGCGCCAGGAAGCGCGGATCGATCGCCGGCTCGGTCGCGAAGACGTCGAGCGCAGCGCCGTGAATGCGGCCGGATTCCAGCGCGTCCAGCAGCGCCTCCTCGTCGACGACGGAGCCGCGCGCGACGTTGACCAGCACGCCGTCCGGCCCGAGCGCGTCGAGCACGGTCGCGTCGACCAGGTGGCGGGTCTCCTCGCCGCCCGGACAGGCGAGAACGAGCACGTCGCTGCGCGCCGCCAGCGTGACGACGTCCGCCACGTGATCGTAGGGCGCGTCCTTGCGGCTGCGCGCGTGATAGAGCACCTGCATGCCGATCGCCTGCGCCCGGTCGGCGACGTGGCGTCCGATCCGGCCGAGGCCGACGATGCCGATCGTCCGGCCGGCGACGCGGCGCGAGGCGGCGATGCGCTCCCTGCCCCACCGACCCTGGCGCACGAAGGCGTCGGCCCGCAGCGTGCCGCGCAGCACGGCGTAGATCATGGCGATGGCGGCGTCGCCGACATCCGCGGCGATCTCGTCCGGCGTGTGGGCGACCGCGATGCCGCGCCGCCGCGCCGCGGCGAGATCGATGGTCTCGAGGCCGATGCCTTGGCTGACCACCAGCCGCAGATCCGGGCAGGCGTCGAACTCGCCTGCGCCGGCGCCGACGATGCCGGTGGTGACGGCGATCTCGAACCCCGGCCACGGCGTGGTCCGGCTCCGATCGAATTCGACGAGCGCGAACCGTGCGGCGAGCGCGTCGCGCAGGTCCGGCGGAATGTAGCCCAACACGAGGAGCCGGTGTTCAGCCATGGTGGTTCCCGCCGGAAAGCTTGTTCAGGAGTGGTCGAGACGCATCGTTTCGCGCCGTCGGATCAGCGGCCCTGATAGACCGGCTTCCGCTTCTCCAGGAAGGCGGTCATGCCTTCCTTCTGGTCGGCGCTGTCGAACAGCATCACGAAGGCCTTGCGCTCCAGCGCCAGCGCCGTCTCCAGCGGCACGTCCTGGCCGAGCCCGACGACCTCCTTGATGGCGCGCACGGCGAGCGGCGGCATTCTGGTGATGGTCGTCGCGAGCGCGAGCGCGCGGTCGAGCGCCCCGCCCTTCGGCGCCACCTCGGTGATCATGCCCATGGCGAGCGCTTCCGGCGCCTTCACGGCCTCCCCGGTCAGCATCAGCTTCATGGCCCGGTACTTTCCGATGGCGCGGATCAGCCGCTGCGAGCCGCCGGCGCCCGGCATGATGCCGACCCGGATCTCCGGCTGGCCGAACGCCGCGTCGTCGCCGGCGACGATCATGTCGCAGCACAGCGCCAGCTCGCAGCCGCCGCCGAGCGCGTAGCCCTCGATCGCGGCGATCAGGATCTTCGGGCAATGGCGCAGCACGTCGAACACGTGACCGGTCCGCTGCGCGACATGCGTCTGCGGCGTCATCGCGACCATCTCGGCGATGTCGGTCCCGGCGACGAAGCAGCCGCCCGCCCCGGTGAGCACGATCACCCGCACGGTGTCGTCCGCCGTCAGGCTCTCGACCGCGTCGGCGATCAGCCCCTTCACCTCGAGGTTCAGCGCGTTGCGGCGCTCGGGCCGGTCGATGGTGACGACGGCGATGCCGTCGGCACGCGTGGTCGTCACCGGCGGCTTGGCGGCGGGCGTGGCGGTCATGATCAGTGTCCGGAGGGGGTGGACGAATGGAACGGGCGCCCGGTCAGCGCGCGACGGCGCAGCAGCGGCGCGGTGCGGTAACGGTCCTCGCCGTAGGCCGCGGCGAGCCCGTCGATGACGGCGGCGATGCGGGCGGCACCGAGCGTGTCACACCAGGCGAGCGGCCCGCGCGGATAGTTGACGCCCTTGAGCATGGAGAGGTCGATGTCGGCGATGCTGCCGACCCGCTGATGCGCGGCGTCCGCCGCCTCGTTGATCAGCATGGCGACGGTGCGCATCACGACGAGCCCGGGCGCGTCGTCGAGCACCGACACGGTCTTGCCGAGCGCCTGGAAGAAGCCCGCCGCCGTGGCGAGGGCGGATGCCGGCGCCTGGTCGGCCGCGGCGATCGCGATGCGCCCGGCCGTGCCGTAGTCGAGCGCGAGATCGAACAGGATCTCCGGCCCGCCGTCGGCGGCGAAGCGCGCCGTGGCGCTGCGTCCGTCGGTGAGCGCGAGCGCGACGCCGTCGACCCGGATCATGCCGCCGCCGTCGCGTGTCTCGACCGTCAGCCCGGCGGTCTGCGCAAGCGCGCCGAGCGCCGCGGCCGGACCGAGGTCGCCCTCGATCACGATGCTGGTCGGCCGCGGCCCCGCCGGCGCGTCGTCCGGCACGGGCGGTGGCGCACCCTTGGCGTAGTCGTAGAAGCCGCGGCCGGTCTTGCGGCCGAGCTGGCCGGAGTCGACCAGCTCCTTCTGGACCAGCGACGGCTTGTAGCGCGGATCCTGGAACAGCAGCTCCCACACGGTGCGGGTCACGGCGTAGTTCACGTCGTGGCCGATCAGGTCCATCAGCTCGCACGGCCCCATGCGAAAACCGCCGGCCTCGCGCAGGATCGCGTCGAGCGTCGCTGGCGTCGCGGCGCCTTCGGCGATCAGCCGCAGCGTCTCGCCGTAGAACGGGCGGGCGACGCGGTTGACGATGAAGCCGGGCGTCGAGCGGCAGTGCACCGGCGTCTTGCCCCAGGCCCGACAGGTCGCGAAGGCCGTCGCCGCCACCGCCGGTGCCGTGACGTGGCCGCTGACGATCTCGACCAGCGGCAGGATCGGGGCCGGATTGAAGAAATGGACTCCGAGGAACCGCTCCGGCCGCTCGATCACGGCGGCGAGCGCCGTCACCGAGAGTGACGACGTGTTGGTCGACAGGATCGCATTCGGCGCGACCGCGGCCTCGACGCGCCGGAACAGATCCCGCTTGACCGAAAAGTCCTCGATGATCGCCTCGATGACGAAGCCGGCCGGGCCGATGTCGTCGATGCTCGGCATCGGCGTGATGCGGCCGAGCTGCGCATCGCGCGCGGCGGCCGATATCTTGCCCTTGTCGACGAGGCGGTCGAGGTCGCGGCGCAGGCCGTCGATGCCGCGCTGGATCGCCTGCGGGTTCGCATCGTGCAGCAGCACCGGGTGCCCGGCTTTGGCGGCCACCAGCGCGATGCCGCTTCCCATGGTGCCGGCGCCGATCACGGCGACCGGGACGGTGGCCGCGAGGGCCGCTGCGGCGTCGGTCATCACAGGTCTCCGAACATGGGCTCAGGCGCGCGTGGCGGTGCCGAAGCCGTAGAGCGCGGCGGGGTTCTCCGCGAGAATGCGGCGGCGCAGGCCGTCGTCGCCGAGCCAGGTCGTGAACAGGTCGAGCAGCCGGCCGGCGTCCGGCGCCGGGTCGAGCCGGACATAGGGCCAGTCGGAGCCCCAGACGAGCCGGTCCGGGGCGGCCGCCACCAGCGCGTCGTGCAGCGGCCGGACGTCGGGATAATCGGGCGCGGTGCGCGACACGCGGCACACCGAGAGCTTCACCCACACCGTGCCGGTCTTCATCGCGTCGAGGATCGCCCTGAAGCTCGGGTCGTGCGGTCCACGCGCCGGGTCCGGGCAGCCCATGTGATCGAGCACCAGCGGCACGCCGAGGGTCAGCAGATCGGGCAACAGCGCGGCGTAGTCGTCCGCCTTGGCCCAGAGCTGCGCGTGCAGGCCCAGCGCCCGCATGCGCGGCGCCAGCGCGGTGAGGTGCTCGACGCCGACGCTGCCCGGATAGCGCTGGCCGCCCGGCGCCCGCATCTCGACGAAGCGCAGGCCGCAGATGCCGCCGGCGCGCCACGCCGCGAGGGTCGCGTCGTCGATCGCGCTGTCGGTCGCCGCGACGCCCTTCAGGGCGCCGTCGGAGCCGCGGATCGCCGCCAGCATGGCGGCCGGATCATTGGCATAGGGCGCCGGCTGGGTGAGCACGCCGAAGCGCACCCCGAGCGTTTCGCGCGCAGCGGCGTGAACGCCGGGCGAGGCGTCGGGCAGCGCATAGACGGACGACTGCAGCGGGGGAAACCGGTCGAACGGCCCGAAGACATGGCTGTGCGCATCGCAGGCGCCCGGCGGCAGCGGGATCGCCGGCGGCGACACCGGCGGTGCGGGAACGACGTCGAAGTCCGGCATGGTGTCCTCGTCAGATGCGGCGGGCCGGCGGCAGCGGCGTGATCAGGCCGTCCGACTGCGGCAGCGGGGCGATCGGCGCGTCGATGCCGTCCGGCAGCGGGATGGCGTGGACGTTGAGCGTCATCGACACCATCGTGTAGTAGCCGACGACGCCGGTGAGCTCGACGACCCCGCGGGCGTCGAAGCGCCGCACGACGGCCTCGTAGACCGTGTCCTCCACCTGGCCGGCCTGCACGAGCTGGCGGGCGAACTCGTAGACGTCCGCCTCGTCCGGATCCGCGAAAATCGGCGCCTCGCCGCGCCGGATCGCCTCGATGATCTCTGGGGCGAGCCCCGCCTTGGCGGCGGCGGCGGAATGCGCCCACCACTCGACCTGGCTGGTGTAGCGCCGGCCGACCACGATGATGGCGAGCTCGTTCAGGCGCGGCGGCAGGCAGGTGTCGTAGCGCAGCAGCTCGCCGAGGGCCGACCAGCGACGGGCGAGCTCGGGACTGTGAATAACGGCGCGCAGCGGGCCGATCATCTTGCCGCGCTTGCCGGTCACCACGCTCGCGTGGACGGCGCGCTGCTCCTCCGTCATCTCGTCCGGCTCGGGAAGCGGAATCCGAGGCATGGCTGTCTCCCCTCGCCGTCAGGTCACGCCGCGCGCGGCGATGTCGCTCTGCGCCGCGTCGTCGAGCCCGAGCTCGGCGAGGATTTCGCGGGTGTGCTGGCCCAGCACCGGCGGGGCGCGATCGAAGCGCAGCGGCGCCTCGGCAAAGCGCAGTGGGCTGACCACCTGGGGCACCGTGCCGGCGACCGGATGCGGCAGCTCCCGCTTCATCTGGCGATGGCGGATCTGCGGATCGTCGAAGACCTGCGGGATCGTGTTGATCGGCGCGCAGGGCACGCCCACCGCATCGAGCGCGGCGATCAGCGCGTCGCGCTCGAAGCTGCGGAACCGCTCGGTCAGCAGCGGCGTCAGCACGGCGTTGTTGCGCACCCGCCCGGCATTGGTGCTGAACCGCTCGTCGCTCACCCATTCGGCCCGGTCGAGAACCTGGCAGAGCCGGGCGAACTGCCCGTCGTTGCCGACCGCCAGCACGAGATGGCCGTCGGCGCACGGAAACACGTCCTGCGGCTGGATGTTCGGATGCCGGTTGCCGCCGCGCTGCGGCACCTTGCCGGACAGCATCCAGTTCATCGCCTGGTTCGCCAGAACGGCCGCCTGGACGTCCAGCATGGCGAGATCGATGGTCTCACCATGCCCGGTCTCGGCGCGCCGCGTCAGCGCCGCCAGCACGGCAACGGCCGCGTACATACCGGTCATCAGGTCGACGATCGGCAGCCCGACCTTCTGCGGCCCGCCGCCCGGCAGATCGTCGCGCTCGCCCGTCACGCTCATCAGCCCGCCCATCGCCTGGATGGCGAAGTCGTAGGCCGCCTGATCCTTGCGCGGGCCGTCCTGGCCGAAGCCGGTGACCGAGCAGTAGATCAGCCGGGGATTGACGGCGCGCAGCGAGGCGGCGTCGAGCCGGTAGCGCTCCAGCGTGCCGGCCTTGAAGTTCTCGATCGCGACGTCGGCCGTGGCGGCGAGGCGGTGGAGAATCTCCTGCCCTTCCGGCTTGGTGATGTCGATCGTCACCGAGCGCTTGCCGCGATTGACCGCCAGGAAATAGCCGGCGTCGCGGGTCGGCTCGCCGGCGGCGCTCTTCAGGAACGGCGGCCCCCACCCGCGCGTGTCGTCGCCGGCGCCGGGACGCTCGATCTTGATGACGTCTGCGCCGAGATCGGCGAAGATCTGGGTCGCCCAGGGCGCGGCCAGGATGCGCCCCATGTCGAGCACCCGGATATGGGCCAGCGGACCGACGCGCGGCGGCTGCTGGTCGGCGGAATTCTGGTCGGCGGGGCGAGGTGACGGCGGTACGGGCATGGCGGCTCCGGCTGTTCGTGCGTCCCGCGATGGTCGCGTCGTGATCGTTCGGCCCCCTCGATGCGCGATCGAGCCGGGCCCGTGCGGCGCCGGACGGGCTCAGCCGTGCAGCAACGCCGAAGCACCCCGGGGGCGGAAGTAAGTGCCGTTAGGCTAGCTATATGACCTAACTTTGGGTGCTGTCCAGCGCATTTTCCTCGGTTCAGGCTTGCGTCGCCCTGCCCCGCGGTTCGGACCGCCGGCGCGCGCCCGCTTCGCTGGTCTGCCACGCCGACGCCGACCTCACATCCGTGCACGCCCCGACACAACTCGCGCGCCGCGCGAGAGTTGCGATGCAGCAAGTCCGGAATAGTTGCATTGACTAGAGGAATGGTTTAATTGACGGGTGCTCCGTGACCCCGCGATGCACGGGTGGAATGTGCCGTCCTCCGACGCTCGGCCGACACGCTCTTCGACCGCCGCGAACCGTGCGCGCTCGACGCACCGCGGCGTATCGAGCGCGTCCCTCCGTCGGCGAGGCGTGGCATGCTCCGGGCACGGCCTCGTGCCGCATGTCGCCTGTACGCCGGTGTGAACGAATCGGCCGGACCGAACCATGAAACCGCTCAAGACCGACGACGCGCCCGATCTGAACCGCAGCGCCATCGCGCGTTACATCCAGCTCGCCAGCCTGTTCCGGCGCCGGATCGAGTCCGGGCAGTGGCCCGTCGGGCAGCAGATCCCGACCGTCGACGAGCTGGCCGAGGAGGTCGGGGTCGCCCGCGCCACCATCCGGCAGGCCCTCGACGAGCTCGCCAAGGATCAGCTCATCGAGCGCTTCCGCGCCAAGGGCACGTTCGTGCGCAAGCGCCCCGAGGTTCAGGAATGGTGCGAGGTCGCGACCGACTGGTCCGGCCTGCTGATGCCGCGCGAGAACGCCGTCATCCAGACGCTCTCGGAGGAGCGCGGGATGCAGCCGCTGCACGTGATGCATCCGGTCGGCACGCTCGCCCCGTCCTACCAGCGCATGCGCCGCCTGCATTCGCGCAACGGCACGCCCTACTATCTGAGCGACCTCTATATCGACGAGCGCCTGGCCGGAAAGATCTCGAAGAAGGACTTTCAGACCAAGCCGGCCCTGAAGCTGATCGCCGACATCCCCGGCATCAGGATCAAGGACGCGCGGCAGACCCTGACGATCGCCACCGCCGACGTGGAGACCGCCAAGCTCCTCGACATCTCGCTGAACGCCCCGGTCGCCATCGTCCACCGCACCGTGGTCGACCGCGACGGCTGCCTCGTCTTCATCGGCGAGGGCCAGTACCGCGGCGACACGCTCCGCATCGACATGAAGCTGAAGTGACGGGCTCGCCCCCGCCCGGCCGAGCGCCGCGCGAGGTCGCGGCGAGCTGATTCATCCCCGATGCCACCGCCGGCCGTCACCGCCGCCCGCCGACCTCGTCGATGTGGTTCAGCAGCGCCAGCGGATCCTCGTAGACCCGGTAGGCGCCGGCGCGCTCCAGCTCGGCCTCGCCGTAGCCGCCGGACAGCACCCCGACCCCGAGCGCGCGGGCGCGCCGGGCCGCCAGGATGTCCCACACGCTGTCGCCGACCACGTAGGAGTCCTCGATGGCGACGCCGAGCCGCGCCGCCGCGGCGAGGAAGAGATCGGGATCCGGCTTGGCGTATTTCACCTGATCGCGGGTGACGACCGGCACCTTGTCGGGATCGACGCCGAGCGTGTCGAGCGTCGGCCGCGCCGTCGCCATCCGGCCCGAGGTGGCGATCGTCCACGGGATGCCTTCGCCGGTCAGATAGGCGAGCAGCTCCTTGGCGCCCGGCAGCGGGCGGATCTCCTTCGAGCGGCGGCCGTAGCTCTCGGCATGCCGCTTCTGCAGCCGCTCGGCCCGCTCGGGATCGAGCGCCGAACCCCCGGTCTCGCGCAGCAGCATGTTGGTGAACAACCCGCCGCTCATCCCGATTTTGCGATGGATGCGCCAGACCGAGAGGTTGATGCCCTCGGCCTCCAGCGCCTCGTGCCAGGCGAGCACGTGCTGGTAGACGCTGTCGACGAGCGTGCCGTCGAGATCGAACAGAAAGGCCGTCTGGCGACGCTCCATGCGGGGCCTCCGGGTGCGAGGGTTGGGGTCGGGGCTTCGGCTGCTCCGACCGTCAGGGCGGAGCCTCCACTCCGCGACCTCTCATGGCAAGTCCCCGTGACGCGCGGATGGCGCCGCTCACTTCGCCAGCGGCCAGACGAAGGCGATGGTCGGCACCGCCACGGCGACGACGATCACGGACAGCGGCAGGCCGAGCTTCCAGTAGTCGCCGAAGCGGTAGCCGCCCGGCCCCATCACCAGCGTGTTCGACTGGTGGCCGAACGGCGTGAGGAAGTCGCACGCCGCCCCGACCGCGACCGCCATCAGGAACGGGTCGGGCCGCAGCCCGAGCTTGCTCGCGAGGCTCGCCGCGATCGGCGCCATCACCAGCACGGTGGCGGCATTGTTGAGGAACGGCGTCACCGCCATGGCGGCGACCAGGATCAGGGCGAGCGCGCCGATCGCCGGCAGCGCCTCGGTGGCGACCGACAGCCAGCCGGCGATCAGGTCGGTGCCACCGGTCGTCTGCACCGCCTCGCTGACCGGGATCAGGGCGCCGAGCAGGACGATGATGGGCCACTCGATCGACTCGTAGACCTCGCGCAGCGCCAGCGCCTTGGTGAGCACCAGCGCGACCGCGGCGGTGAAGAAGGCGACCGCGACGGGCAGCAGCCCGGACACGATCGCGGCGATCGTCGCGGCCAGGACGACGACCGGGATCCAGCGCCGCCGGCCGCGGCCGAGCTCGAGATCGCGCTCGGCCAGCGGCAGCAGGCCGAGCTCCTTCAGCGCATCGGGCAGCCGATCGAGCCGCCCCTGCAGCACGACGACGTCGCCGGGACGGAACCGGACGGTGCGCAGCCGCTGGGTGATGCGCTCGCCGGAGCGGCTGATGGCGATGAGATTGATGCCGAAGCGGTCGCACAGATAGGCCGTCTCGTGCGTCTCGCCGACCAGGCCCGAGGCGCCGGTGACGACCGCCTCGACGGTGCCGACCTCGTCGGCGTCGCCCTCCACGGGTGCATCCTCCTCGCGCTGGCCGGTGAGCTGCAGCCCGGCCCGCACCACGGCGCGCTCGAGCGATTCGGGCTCGCCCTCGATCAGCAGGATGTCGCCCTCCTTCACCCGCATCCCGGCATGGGCGCGCTGGCGGCGGACGTCGTCCCGCACCACCGTCGTGACCTTGCTGACGCCTTCGTCGAGCTCGCCGACCTCGGTCACCCGCTTGCCGATCAGCGGCGACTCCCTCGGCACCTGCGCCTCGACCACGTAGTTCTCGATGTTGATGGCGGCGTCCATCGAGGCGCCGCCCTGGCGGTCCTTGGGCAGCACGCGGTAGGCGAAGGTGAGATAGACGAGACCGACCGCCGCGATGGCGATGCCGACCGGGGCGTAGTCGAACATCCGGAACGGCTCGCCGACGATGTCGGCGCGCAGCCGCGCCACGATGACGTTGGGCGAGGTGCCGACCAGGGTGATCAGGCCGCCGATCAGCGAGCCGAAGGCGAGCGGCATCAGGAGCTGCGAGGGCGCCGTGCCGGTGCGCTTGGCGAGCTGGAACGCCACCGGCATCAGGATCGCCAGCGCGCCGACGTTCTTGATGAAGGTGGACAGCACGATCACGGCCAGCACCAGGGCGAACACCTGCCGGCGCGGGGTGACGAGATACGGCCCGAGCGGCCGCACCACCTCCTCCATCACGCCCGACTTGGCGATCGCGGCCGAGACCAGCAGCGCCGTCGCGACGATGATGACGACGTCGTCGGAAAAGCCCGAGAACGCCTTGTCGGGCGGAACGATGCCGGCCACCACGGCGGCCACCAGGGCGAGCGCGGCGACGAGGTCGTAGCGCAGCCGCCCCCAGACGAACAGCGCCATCATGGTCGCGACGATGGCGAAGGTGAGCCCTTGCTGGAGGGTCATTCGGAATCCGGTGTGATGCGGGGGCGGACGTGTGGCGCCCGGGGACGGTGGCGAACCAACGCACGGGTCCGGTTCCGTGTTCCTGGCCCGGACCGGCCGGCGGCCGGATCGTCACACCACTGTCACACGCCCGACGGAGCTTGCGTCCGCACAGAGGGAATCGGAGTCACGGCCATGAATGCGGGCGCTTTCAATTTCGCGGTTCTCTCCAGGCCGGAGGTTCCGGAGCGGAGCGTCGCGGCCGGCAGCGTGATCTTCCGCGAAGGCGAGCCGGCGACCGAGATGTTCGTCGTCAAGAGCGGCACGGTCGCGATCCGGGCCGACAATCACCTGATCGCCGAGCTGAAGGAGAACGAGATCTTCGGCGAGATGGCCCTGATCGACAAGACGTCGCGCAGCGCCACCGCGACGGCCGAGACCGACGTGACGCTGATCCCCGTCTCCGAGAAGCAGTTCCTGTTCCTGGTCTCCGAGACGCCGTTCTTCGCCCTCTCGGTGATGCGGGTGCTGGTCCACCGCCTTCGTCTGCTGAACCGCATCGGCTGAGGCGCCGGAGCGCCGCAGCGACCCCGGGGACGAGACCTCACGGCGTCCGCCGCCGCCCGGCATCTGCCACCTCAACGGCCCGACCGTGCACGACGAGGCGCAGATGCCGTTCGGCGGCGTCAAGGCCTCGGGTTACGGCCGCTTCG
>NZ_NPEX01000175.1 GCF_003258865.1 Rhodoplanes roseus
GTCGCCGGCCGGCGACAGATGATCGGTGCCGAACAGCTCCGGCAGATACTCGTCGGCGAGCCGCCAGGTCGAGCCGGTGGCGATGGCCTCGTAGCGGCGGACCTTCTCCAGCCGCTCGGCCGGCGAGGTCACCAGCGCCGAGACATGGACGAAGAAGGCCGCCGCCGGCGCGAAGCCGAACAGCGTCTCGTCGACGATGCCGGAGGCATGGAGGGCCTGGTGGAAGCCGAGCCGCGACGGCCGGTACAGCCGCGCATGCGGGTTCAGGAACCGCGGCCGGGCCGCCGACGTGAAGGACGACCGGCGCCGATTGTAGACGATGCGCCCGTCGCGACGAAACAGATCGCGCCGCGAGACGTAGAAGCCGTCGCGCACCGAGCGCGTGGTCGCCCCGGCGACCCAGTCGAGAAGCGCGTCGCTGGGAAACTCGTCGTCGTCGAGCCGCAGCACCCATTCGGCCTGCGCGGCGCGCGAGCCGAACTCGATCATGCCGGCTTCGACGTAATCGGCCGCCGGCGTGAACGAGATCACGTCCGCCTTCATGACCGTCAGGATGTCACGCGTCGCGTCCGCGCTGCGGGTGTCGAGGATGTACAGCGGCTCGATCCCGCGTTCACGATAGGCCTCGAGCAGAAGGCCGATCCAGCGCGCGCTGTCTCGCGTGGGAATGACGACTCTGAGCATCGGGCACCTGCGGACCACTGTCGCGACCCGCCCCACCGGACACGGGCCACGACCACGCGCGGCGAGCAGCGCGGCGCCCGACAATGGGATCCCACGGCGCCTCGCGCCCTGATTGGTACTATGAAGGGATAATCTGGTTCAATGCCCGGAGGTCTATTAGGGGCACACGCAAGCGTTCCGCCCGCCGGCCGTCCGGCCGCGGGTCGCACGTCACCGATCGCGGCGGGCGGCGACGACGCGACGACCGGGCGCGCCGAAGGCTGCGCACGGACGCGGCCGGGCGTAAAATAATCATTTGTCGCATCACCATTGGGTTGCCTTATGACGCGCCCGCGAAGACCCGCATGAGCTCTGTTCGGCGGTGCCGGAAGTGGCTGCGCCACAGGGCGTTTGGTCATTCGCTGCGCAAAGCGCGCAAGGCTCGCGCCCGAACCGCGCGCCCATGCATCCGCCGAAGACCACGTCTCGGCTCGCCGCCCTTGAGATCGGGTTGCGGCGGTGCCTACAGTCGACAGAACCCGCGCCGCCCTGGCGCGCGCCCCCTGTTGATGTCGACGTTCTCGGCTTGTCATGACAACCACCTCAGAGCCGGCCCCGGCCTCGCGGCCCTTCGCGATCGACGTGCACGCGCACGTGGTCGTCCCCTCGGTCTGGGACGTCACCCGGCCGCACAGCCTGTTCTCCCGTGCGGAACAGGATCCGTCGCTGTCGCCCGACCAGAAGGCCGCCGTCGTCGCCCGCAACGACGACGTGGTGCGCCGCATGGCCGACGTCACCGAGCGCCTCGCCGCGATGGACCGCACCGGCATCGCGGTGCAGGTGCTGAGCGCCAGCCTGGTGCACCAGTGCAGCTATTTCGCCGAGCAGCACGAGAGCCTGGCGATCGAGCGGCGCAACAACGACGCGATCGCCGCGATCGTGCGGGCGGCGCCGGACCGCTTCGCCGGCCTCGGCGGCGTGCCGCTGCACGCGCCGGATCTCGCCGTCGCCGAGCTGGAGCGCTGCGTGACGGAGCTCGGCCTCAAGGGCGTGCAGATCTCCAGCCGCGTGCGCGACAAGGAGATCGGCGACCCGTCGCTGCGGCCGTTCTGGGCGGCGGCGGAAAAGCTCGGCGCCGTCGTCTACGTCCATCCGTCCGGCAATCCGGACGCGCGACTCGCGCCCTACATGATGTGGAACAGCCTCGGCCAGTCGATCGAGGAGACGTTCGCCATCGCCTCGCTGTTCTACGAGGGCGTGCTCGACGCGTTCCCGGGCCTGCGCATCTGCATCTCGCACGGCGGCGGCTACATGCCGTTCTACACCGGCCGGGTCGAGCGGAACTACATCGAGAAGCCGGCGACACGACGTAACATGTCGAAGCCGCCGGCCGAGTATCTGCGCATGCTGCACTACGACAGTTGCGTCTACGACCCGCGCGCCCTGCAGATCCTGATCGAGACCGTGGGGGCGGAGCGCGTGCTGCTCGGCTCCGACTATCCGGTCGGCGACCCGCGCCCGACCGAGTTCATCACCACGGCCGGCTTCCTCGACGATGCGGCGAAGACCGCCGTCCTGGCCGGCAACGCGGCCCGCCTCTACGGCATCGCCCGCGGCGCGCCGGCCCAACCGGGAGAGACACCATGACCCTGATCTCCAGGCGTATGTTCGCCGGCGGCGCGGCCGCCTCCGGCCTCGCGCTGTCGGTCGCCGGCCCGGCGCTGGCGCAGCGCGGCGGCCCGCCCGTGACCGTGGTGGTGCCCTACACGGCGGGCAGCGCGCCCGACCTGTTCGGCCGGCTGCTGACCGAGCATCTGCGCCAGCTCTCGGGGCAGACCATGATCGTCGAGAACCGGGTCGGCGCCAGCGGCAATCTCGGCACGCTCAGCGTCGCCCGCGCGACGCCGGACGGCACCACGCTGCTGGTCACGGCCAACACGATCGTGATGAATCCGAGCCTGTTCAAGTCGCTGCAATACGACCCGGTGAAGAGCTTCGAGCCGGTCGCCGCGCTGGTGACGGCGAACTTCGCGCTGGTGGTCAACGCCTCGCTCGGCGCCAAGACGCTGGCCGAGTTCATCGCCAAGGCGAAGACCGCCAAGGACCCGATCAATTACGGCTCGCCCGGCATCGGCACGCCGCACCATCTGTCGATGGAGCTGTTCCGTCGGCGCGCCGGCATCGAGATGGTGCACGTGCCGTATCGCGGCCTCGCCCCGGCCGTGACGGACCTGGCCGGCGGCCACATCAGCGCGATGTTCATGCAGATCAACGCCGCCACCGAGCTGGCCCGCGACGGCCGGGTGAACGTCCTCGCCCTGATGGGCAGCGCCCGCAATCCGGTGGCGCCGAGCGTCGCGACCTTCTCGGAGCAGGGCATCACCGGCGTCGACGTCGACAACTGGTGGGGCATGTTCGCGCCCGCCGGGACGCCGGCCGACGTGGTCCGCGGGATCAACGCGCGCGTCAACGAGGTGCTGAAGCTCCCCGAGGTCGTCAAGGCGATGGAGACGCAGGGCCAGACCCCGATGGGCGGCCCGCCCGAGGTGCTCCGGCAGCTCGTCGAGACCGACCGCGCCCGCTGGGCCGAGGTGATCAAGGAAGCGAACATCGCGCTCGACTGACGGGGCGCTTCGCCGCCTCACCCGCCGCGCCGACGCGCGTCGACCTCTCCCCGCGCGCGGGGAGAGGTGAAGACGTGAGGGCCTCGCGACGATATTGCGCTAAACGTCTCCTGGCACCGCATTTGCCTGACGCGGGGCAAAGCCAGGAGGACGTCATGGGACCGATCGTCGACCGCCGCATGCTGCTGACCGCGGGCGCGGCGCTGGGGCTGACGGCAGCGCTGCGGCCGGCCACGGCGGCCGGGCTGCGGGTCGCGGCGCTGTTCGCCGGCAAGGTGGACGACCGCGGCTTCATGCAGGCCGGCTACGAGGGCCTGGTGCTGGCCGAGCGGCAGGCCGGGGCAACCATCTCGTTCACGCAAGGGATCCCGCCGCAGCCCGAGGCGCTCGCCGCCGCGCTGCGGGCGCTGGCGCAACAAGGGCCCGACCTCGTCGTCGCCCATGGCGGCCAGAACAACACCGCCGCCAAGACGGTCGCGGCCGAGTTCCCCGACATCGCCTTCGTGGTGACGCAGGGCAACGTCACCGGCGCCAACCTGGCCAGCTACGAGGTGCTGCAGGAGCAGTCGGCCTTCCTGGCCGGCGCGCTGGCCGGGCTGATCACCAAGACCGGCGTGGTCGGCCACATGTCGGGCATCCGCGTCACGCCGGGTCTGAAGGGCCGGGCCGGCTGGGCGGCCGGCGTCGCCCACACCAATCCGGGCGCCAAGCTGCTGACCAACTTCTCCGGCAACCAGGACGACAACGCGCTGTCGAAGAAGGTCGCCGGCGCCATGATCGCGGCCGGCGCCGACATCGTCTTCACCATGCTCAATGCCGGCCGCATGGGCGCCGTCGAGGCGTGCCGCGAGGCGGGCGCGCAGCAGATCGGCAACGTGGTCGACTGGACCACCATCGTGCCGGACGTGTTCGTCGCCTCGGCCTGCGCCGATTCGGGGCGCGCCGTGGTCCAGGCCGTCGCCGACAAGGCGGCGGGCCGCTTGGTGCCCGGCACGGTGCGGCAGGTCGGCCTGGAGACGCCCGAGGCCGTCCGGCTCACCATGGCGCCGCGGGTGCCCGAGGCGGTGCGGGCCCGCATCGCCGCGATCGCCGCCGACATCGTCGCCGGCCGCCTGACCGTGCCGCACGACTGGAGCGGCACGGAGTTTCCGACGCCGGCGTGAGGCGGGGCCGGCGTGAGGCCGGGCCGGCGTCACGCCGGCCAGGCGTCAGGCCGGCCAGCACCACACCACGTCGTTCTTCTCCTCGCAGGATCGGCGCTCGATCGGGCGCCTGGCCTGCTCGAGGCGGTGCCGGATCTCGGCGGTCCGCTCGCGCACGCGGGCGATGGCGGCGCGGAAGTCCCACGCCGCGGGCTCGTCCAGCTCAGCCGTCACCTCGGTCAGCACGTCGAGGCAGCAGCCGACACAGAACAGCAGCGTCCAGAGCTGATCGGAGCGCCGCCGGACCGTGGCGAGCCGGCGGTCCGGTGCATCGCCGGCCGGCGACGAGGCCGGCGGCAGGGCGTCGCCGGGGGGCGGCACGACGTCCGCACCGGCGCTCAAGCGGCACGCACGCCGGAGAGGAAGCGATCGACCTCGACGCGCAGCCGGGCGCTCTCGTGGGCGAGCGACTGGGCCGAGGCGAGCACCTGGCTCGACGCCGAGCCGGTCTCGCCGGCGCCGCGATTGACGTCGGTGATGTTGGCGGCGACCTGGGTGGTGCCCGCCGCCGCCTGCTGGACGTTGCGGGCGATCTCGTGGGTCGCGGCGCCCTGCTCCTCGACGGCGGCCGCGATGGCGGACGAGATCTCGGCGATGCGCCCGATCGTGCCGGAGATCTCCTTGATGGCCCCGACCGAGATCTGGGTGGCGCTCTGCATGCCGGTGATCTGCGCCCCGATGTCGCCGGTCGCCTTGGCGGTCTGCGCCGCCAGCGCCTTCACCTCCTGGGCGACGACCGCGAATCCCTTGCCGGCCTCGCCGGCCCGCGCCGCCTCGATGGTGGCGTTCAGCGCCAGCAGATTGGTCTGCTCGGCGATGGCCGTGATCAGCTTGACGACGTCGCCGATGCGGTTCGCCGCCTGCGACAGCTCGGTGATCTGGCCGTCGGTCTTCTCGGCCTGGCGCACCGCCTCGCCGGCGATGCGGGTCGCCTCCTGGACCTGCCGGCCGATCTCGCCGACCGACGACGACATCTCGTTGGTCGCCGAGGCGACGCTCTGGACGTTGGCGGAGGCCTGCTCGGACGCGGCCGCCACCGTGGTGGACAGCTCCTGGGTGGTCTCGGCCGTGCGGGTGAGCGTGCCGGCGGCCGCCTCCAGCTCGGTCGAGGCCGACGACACCGACTTGACGATGTCGCCCACCGCCGCCTCGAAGCCGTCGGCGAGCTTGATCATCTCGGCCCTGCGCCGCGCCTCGGCGACGCGATCCTGCTCGGCCGCCTGCTCGGCTTCGAGGCGGGCCTTCTCGGCCGCCTTGATCTTGAACGCCTCCACGGCGTCGGCGATCTCGCCGACCTCGTCCTTGCGGCCGACGCCGGCCAGCACGACGCCGAAGTCGCCGGCGGCGAGCCGCCGCATGCCGGCGCCGAGCTGCGTGATCGGCCGGGCGATGCCGAACTGCGCCACCGTGAAGGCGAGCAGGACCGCCAGCGCGACGCCGAAGCCGACGATGGTGTAGGTGGTGACGACGGCGCTCTCGGTCGTCGCGGTCAGGTCGGCCGAGCCCTGCTTGATGTCGCGATCGAGCTGGTTCGCCATGTCGAGGATGTCGGCCAGCACCTGGCGGATCGGCGGGTCGACGGTGGCGCGCATCAGCTCGTTGGCGCGGGCCTGCTCGCCCCGCATGGCGAGATCGAGGACCGGCCGCATATTGCTCCTGATCTCGGCGACGAGCCGCTCGTCCTGCTCGATGCGCGCGGCGAGGCGCGGCAGCTTCGACTTGGCGATCGCCGAAAAGGACAGCAGGTCGTTGAGCGCCTTCTCGGCGCGATCGATGTTGGTTCGCTTCTCGGACGGCTCGGTCTCGGCGATCGCCCGCACCGTGAACATGCCCTGCTGATAGACGGCGCGGTACATGCGGGCGATCGAGACATAGGCCACCACGTCGTTGTCCAGGAAACGCGAGTAGCCGGCGTCGATGGCCGTCATGGTGCGGCCGGCGTACCAGGTGCCGGCCCCGGCGACGGCCCCGAGCAGGAGAATGACGGCGAGGATCTTGGGCAGGATGCGGATGCGGGTCAGCAGGGACATGTCGTCGATCCTGAATGTGGTGGGCGCCGCCGCCGGATGCGTGGCAGCCCGGCTCGAGGGGAATGGCCTGTATTCGACTTAGACCTTTCGTACTATGGAATGTAATTCTGGATGCAAACCTCTAAGTTTATATTAAAAAAAATACAATTCCTGATACTCCAAAACACGCAAGACTATCCCAATTCCGCAGTATAGTGGTAAAATGTAGTATAGACATTGCGACTTCGTGGGCCGACTAAGTATCCGGCATTCCGCGTTTGGACCGATATGCTGGACCGTTTTCACCTTTTCAGTGCCACGCACCTGGACGAGCACCGCGCCCTCGCCCGGACATTCATTCCCGAGATCACCCGAATCGAGCAGATCGATCCCGGGCTGTTCCGCAGCGAGATCGCCGTCTTCTCGTTCGGCACGACCGCCGAGAGCTCGCGAGTCGGCTCGATCTCACACACGACGGCGTTGGCGGCCGAGATCCAGCGCCGCGAGCCTGTCCGGGTCCTGGTGCCGACCACCTCGACGGTCGTCGCCGCGCTCGGCTCGCGGCTGCGCGAGATCGCCGGCGGAGGCCTCGCCGGCCTGCTGCCGTGCGAGGCGCTGCGCATCCGCTATTCGGCCGGACATCACATGAGCATCTGCGTCGAGCGAGCGCCTCTCGCGGCGGCGATGAGCCTGTTCGATTGCGACGGCCCGATCGATCCGATCCTGAGCGAGCTGTTCTTCGAGCCGCGGATCCGCGGCCTGCAGAGCTGGGCCGAGCATTTGCGCCGGCTGGTCGCCGAGCTCGACGATTCGCCGAGGCCGATCATCGACCTGCCCGCTTTCCGGTCCGCCCACGAGCAGCTTCTGGTGCTGCGCCTCGCCGATGTCCTGGTCGCCGCCGTCGACGCCGATCACCGCCCGAGGATCGTTCGCGACAACGGCGCCCTGCGACGCGCCGAGGAGTACATCCGGGCGCATGCCGAGCGGCCCGTCGATCTCGCGGCGATGTCCCGTCACGCCGGGCTGTCGCTGCGCTCGCTCCAGAACCTGTTCCGGGCCAATCACGACTGCACCATCGTGCAGTATGTCCGCCGGTACCGGCTGGCGCTCGCCCGCAGCCGGCTGGAGCACGGCGATCCGGAGACGTCGGTCGCCGAGATCGCACGCGCGTCGGGCTTCACCCATCTCGGCCACTTCACCGCGGCCTACAAGGCCGTGTTCGGCGAGCAGCCGCGCCAGACGCGCCAGCGCACGAGGCGAAAGCCGATGCCGTGAGACGCGGCGCGGTCCGCCGCGCCCCGCCGTGAGCGAGACGCGCGGCGCGGCAAGACCCGCGCCGCGCCCGCGCCGATCAGTTCTTCTTCGTGCCGACGTTCTTCTCGATCCAGGCGATCACCAGGTCGGCCAGCGCCAGGCTGTTGTCGTCCTGCATCAGCATGTGCGAGTTGCCCTTGATGCCGATGTCGGGCAGCACGACGTGGTCGATGCGGCCGCCCGCCTTGCCGAGCGCCTCGGCGAACTCGCGGCACGCCTTCAGGCGCGGCGCCCAGCGCGACGAGGTCTCCACGTAGTCGCCCCACAGCACCATGATCGGGATGCCCAGATACGGCTTCAGGTCGCCGGTGGCCGACGGGCAGGTGCCGGGCTCGATCGAGACGATGCCGGCGATGCCTTTGGTGTCGAGCGCGGCGGTCTGGAACGGATAGATGCCGGACTGCGAGTGGCTGATCAGCACGGTGCCGTCGAGCTGCTTGGACAGCTCGGAGAGCGCCTTCACGGTCGGGTTCGGGGTCGGCAGCGTGGCGATCCAGTCGACCACCATCTGCTTGAAGAACTCCTCCTTGGCGGCGAGCGGGAACCGCATGCCGTCGTGCACCTTGGGATACTCGGTGCCGAACCGGAAGATCGCCCAGGCGGCCTCCTGCCCGGCCGCGTAGATCGGCGGGGTTTTATCAGGCGGCGTCTGGCCGAGCTTCACGCTGTTGACCAGGCTCGGATCGGCGGAGGAGCGGCCGCGCGACACCTGGTCGATCACATAGGTGGGGTGGCCCTTGCGGACGAAATACTCGTCCCAGCCCATGCGGCCGTCCGGGGTCGTCTCCCAGGTCTTGCCGGTCAGGCAGCAGCCGTGGATCAGCGTGACGGGGCGGCGCTGCGGCGCCACCGGCACCTGATAGCGGACATACATCTGCTCGACCGCGATGGTGCCGGAGGGCGCATAGGCCGGCAGCGTCGACAGCGTCTCGGACTTCACGTTGCGGCCGCCGACGAAGAAGCTGCCCTGCTTCTCGAGCACCAGCGGGCCGGACACGCCGGCCTGCGCCGGGGCGGGCGGCGCGGTCTGGGCGGCAGCAGAGAGGGCGGACGCGGCCAGCAGGGCCGCGCCGACGAGCGGTCGGCGAATCATGGGCATTCCTCGATGGCGCAGAAGCGCAGTGGTGAGCTTTTTGGGCCGGACGGCCGGGGGCGGAAGAGGAGTCCGAGGGCCTACGCGGTGCGGTCCTTGTAGGCGCCGGTGAGCAGCCAAGCGTCGAAGGCCGGCCCGATCGCCTCGCCGGTGACGAGACCGTCGCGCCAGACGTCGCGGGCGGGACGCAGCCGCATCATCCAGCCCTCGCCGAACGCATCCTGCATCAGCAGCTCGGGACGATCCACCAGCCGCTCGTTGTGGCCGAGAACGACGCCGTCGAATCCCGCGCGGGCGGCGCCGACCCACTTACCGCCCTCCACCATGGCGATCCAGCGGTCCTTCTCCACCTCCTGGCCGGTGCGCTTGGGCGTGAACACCAGCACGTCGCCCATCAGGCCGACGGCCCAGGGCGTGAATCCGGCCCGCACCGCCCCGTCCGGCTCGGCCGCGTACCAGACCTGGTTGTCCATGTCGTAGAAGCGATCGTCCGGATAGTCGGCGTCGAGGATCTTGGGCACGAGGTTGCTCCGTCCTCAGCCGTCATACCAATTCCCGTTGATCAGTTCGCCGTCATTCCGGGGCGCGGCGAAGCCGCGAACCCGGAATGACAGGTGTCAATACGTCAGCACCCGGCAGTCGCCTTCCATCAGGTCGCGGATCATCGCGGCGGCGCCCATCATGCCGCTGCATTCGGGGATGAGATCGGCCTCGCTCATGTCGAAGAGGTCGAGATTGGCCGGGCAGGCCCAGAAGCGGGCGCCCTGGTCGTGCGCCTCGCGGATCCAGTCCTGCACGGTCTTGTCGTGGCCGGGCTTGATGCGGATGGCCTCCGCCACGCCGCGCTTCATCAGCCGGCCCGCCGTCGCCGTGCACACCACGTCGACCTGATAGTCCATCGCGGCCGCCACGGCGGCGTGATAGAACGGCGCCCCCAGCTCCTCCGGATTGCGCGGATCGGTGTTCATCAGCACGATGAGCAGACGCCTGGTCATTCAAACATCCCGGCAAGCCTGCTTCAGAAATCGACACGCGGCGTGTCCTGGACGTAGCGGTCGAACAGGATCCAGAAGGGCGAGCGGCGGCTCTCGGCGTACCATTGCTCGAACGCCGCCAGCGCGGCCTGGGGCGAGGGATCGGGCTCGTCCTCGCTCCTCAGGCTGCGGAACAGCGCCTGCGCGACGGGCGCGAAGCGTTCCATCACCTCGGCGCGCGCCTCGCTCTCCTGGCTCCAGCCGAGCTTGCCGCCCAGCACGGCGGCGGCGATCGACACGGCGCTCTCCTCGGCGTCGGCCGTCTCCAGCGCGGCGGCGAGGTCGCGCACCAGATTGAGCCGGCGATAGGCGAAGGTGCGCTCCTGCTCCAGCGCGGCGATGCGGCGCGCCGCCTCCTGGCGGACATCGTGCTCGGCCGTGTCGGCGGCGCGCGCCGCCGCCTCCAGCGCCTGCACGACCGGCAGGGTGGCGGCCGGGATGGCGGCAACCGGTGTCGTCATCGCGCGCTCCTGAAGGGTGGCGGAAGAGAATGGGAGTCGAACCCACCAGAGACCGGCTCGCGGCCCCTCCCGGATTTGAAGTCCGGACGCCCCACCGGGGACGCTTCTCTTCCAAGAGTCGTATCCTGCTCGGCATTCGTGATCTGCTCGGCGCCGTCGCTCGCCTGCTCGTGATCAGCAGGCGGACCGAACAGGTCGAGCCGATGCCTGTTCATGCGCCGGAGATCGCCGCGGCGCAAGGTGACGCCGTGGCGATCGAAGAACTCCAGAATCTGGATCGCGACCTTGCGGCCGGTGTCGACGCGGTCGCGGAACTGCGCCGCCGTGAACACGCCGGGCGGCGCGCCCGCCAGGTCGGCCGCGATGCCGACCATCTCGGCGACGGTGCCGCGTAAAAAGTAATGATCGTGCGCCACCTCGTCGACCCGGCCGGTGCGGGCCGTGAGCTTGAGCACGCGGCGCACCACCGCCTCGTCGACGGCCAAGAGCCCGGCGACGTCGCGCACCCGCGGCGGCTTGAACCGGTCGGCGCCGCCGAGTCTTGGCGCCATCGCCTGCCACAGCCGCTCCTCGGCCTCGTTCAGCCGCACCGCATGACCGGGCCGGCGCACCCAGGCGCCGTCCAGCACGGCGAGGTTTTGGCGGGACAGCCCCTGGAGGACGGAGCGGAAGGCCGGCGCCGGCAGGCGCGGCTCGACCTGCAGGCGCAGGCGCTCCAGCCCGAGGCCGGGCAGGTCCGGGTTCTCGTGATGGAAGGCGTCGAGCCGCCCGACGATGTCGCGGGTGAGCCGCTCCCAGGCCGGCGCGGCGAGGCCGATCGACAGATCCTTGTCGGCGACGCGGACGACACCGAGCGTCGCGACGAGACGCGCCATCGCGTCGTCGGCGAGCGCATGGTCGCGGGCGAAGCCCGACAGCTCGACGTGATACGGCGGGCGCGCCAGCAGCCCGGCGAGCGCGTCGCCCGGATCGTCGAGCGCCAGCGCATCGAGCTGGGCGAGGCGCTCCGGCGTGCGGCGCTTGCGGGCCGGCGCGCGCAGATCGAGAAAGCGGCCGCCCCCGATGGTGCGGCTCGCCGAGACGTCGCGCAGCACGAAGCGGTCGCCCGCCGCGGCGGCGATCGGCGTCTCCAGCACGAGCTGCACGCGGCCCTGCGTGCCGGGCGCGAGCGGCGCATCGTCCAGAAGCACGATGCGGGCGCCGACCTCGGCGCTGGCGTGATGCAGCCGCACCGGCATCCATTGCGGCACCGGCCTCGGCTCGCCGGGCAGCAGGCGCAGCGTCGCGTCGATGCGATCGGCCGGCGCGTGCAGAGCCGGGTCCAGCACCATGTCGCCGCGCCGGATCGCCTCCTTGCTGATCTGCTCGCCGGCCAGGGCGAGGGCGCAGCGGTCGCCGGCGACGCCCTCCTGGGCCGGCCGGTTCTGCGCGTGGATGGAGCGGACGCGCGCGGCGAGCCCCGACGGGCTCACGAGAACGCGGTCGCCGACGCCGACGCGGCCGGACAGCACCGTGCCGGTGACCACCGTTCCGGTGCCGGCCAGCGTGAAGGAGCGATCGACGGCCAGCCGGACTCTCTTGCCCCCCGCCTCGCGCGCTCCGAACTCTCGCGCAGCCGCGAACAGGCTCTCGCGCAGCCCGTCGATGCGCTCGCCGGTGGCCGAGGAGACCGGCACCACGGGCGCCTCGGCGAGGCTGGTGCCGGCGAGCGTGGCGCGAATCTCGGCGGTCGCCTCGGCGCGGCGCTCGGCCGAGACGAGGTCGGCCTTGGTCAGCGCGACGACGCCGCGGCGGATGCCGAGCAGATCGACGATGGCGAGGTGCTCGCGGGTCTGCGGCATGACGCCGTCGTCGGCCGCGATCACCAGCAGCACCATGTCGATGCCGCTCGCCCCCGCCACCATGGTGTGGACGAAGCGCTCGTGTCCCGGCACGTCGACGAAGCCGAGCACGCCGCCCTGCCCCGCTTCGGCGCCGGCAGCGCCGGCCGGCACCGGCAGATAGGCGAAGCCGAGATCGATCGAGATGCCGCGCGCCTTCTCCTCCTTGAGGCGATCGGTGTCGACGCCGGTGAGGGCGCGCACCAGCGACGTCTTGCCGTGATCGATGTGCCCGGCCGTGCCGACGATCATGGCGCGGGCCCCGCCGACGGATCGAGCGGCCCGGGCTCCGGCAGCGGCGCGGCGGCGCGGCGCGCCGCCTCCGACAGGCCGGCGGAGTCGAGCGGGTTTCGCGCGGTCGGTAGATACTGCGCGGCGAGCGCGCTGCCGCCGGCCTGGGCGCGCAGC
>NZ_NPEX01000176.1 GCF_003258865.1 Rhodoplanes roseus
AAGGCCCAGGAGCCCTCGCGGAACCGCTCGACCAGGCCGGCCTCGGCCAACAGCTTGAGATGACGCGAGATGCGCGGAGCGGCTGGCGCGGACTCAGCGCTGGGTCAGCCGATTCCATTGCTCGCGCACCTGCGTCATCGCGGTGTCGGTCGATTCCTTGACCACGTCCCAGTTGACGAACGGCCGGGCCGGCGGTGCGGCCGTGCTGTCGCGCAGGAAGGCCCCTCCCACGGCGACGGCGAATCCCAGGCAAAACGCAAACAAGACACGCATCGCGACGTCCTCCCTCAGGGCATTGGCGCCCTAAGGTAGAAACGCAATGTAACCGATCGAGGGCAAAGAAATTTTCCCTTGGACAGGGTGTTCCTCTGCGGCGTCTGTCCGATTATAGCTGCTCTGCGAGGCCGTCGGTTGTCGCTGGCTCCCGATGCGGGATAGTGCCGGGGCACGCTGGGCCGGTGTAGAGGAGTCAACATGGCCGTCGAGCGCACCTTTTCCATCATCAAGCCGGATGCCACCGCCCGTAATCTCACGGGCGCGATCAATGCGATGATCGAGCAGTCCGGTCTCCGTATCGTTGCCCAGAAGCGGATCCGGATCACCCGCGAGCAGGCGCAGACCTTTTACGCCGTGCACAGCCAGCGGCCGTTTTTCGGCGAGCTGGTGGACTTCATGATGTCCGGTCCGGTCGTCGTCCAGGTGCTGGAAGGTGAGAACGCCATCGCGCGCTATCGCGAGCTGATGGGCGCCACCGATCCGTCCAAGGCGGCCGAGGGCACCATCCGGAAGGCCCACGCCGCATCGATCGGCGAGAACTCCGTCCACGGGTCCGACGCGGTCGAGACGGCTGCGATCGAGATCGCCCAGTTCTTCGCGGGTAACGAGATCGTCGGCTGACGCTCCCGTCGCCCGGCCGGCCGCCAGGTCGTGCCATGGTTGTGTCCGGTTCAGGTGTTGTTGCAGGGGCGCGTGCCGGCCGAGGGGCCGGACGCCAGCGAGGCTGACCATGATCGCGGCTGACTATCTCAATCCGGCCTATTGGGGCGCCATCCTGCAGAGCGGCCTCGCCGAAATGGCGCTGCCGTCGTTCTGGGTGGCCGTCGGAAAGATCATCTGGATCAACATCCTGCTCTCGGGCGACAACGCCGTGGTGATTGCCATGGCGTGTCGCAGCCTGCCGCCCAAGCAGCGCTTCTGGGGCATGGTGCTGGGCGCCGGCGTCGCGGTGGCGCTGCGCATCCTGTTCACGGTGATCATCGCATCGCTGATGACGATGCCGTACCTCAAGATCGCCGGCGGCCTGGCGCTGTTCTACATCGCCTGCAAGCTGCTGGTGCCGGAGGACTCGCACGGCGAGATGGAGGCGGCCGACCACCTGTGGCGGGCCGTCCGCATGGTCGCCGTCGCCGACGTCGTGATGAGCCTCGACAACGTCATCGCGATCGCGGCCGCGGCGGGTGGCAGCCTGCTGCTGCTCGTCTTCGGTCTCGCCGTGAGCGTTCCGCTGATCATCGCGGGCGCCGCGCTGATCATGGGCCTGCTCGACCGCTTCCCGATCCTGATCTGGGCCGGAGCGGCGCTGCTGGGCTGGATCACGGGCGAGGTGCTGGCCACCGATCCGGCCGTCCTGCCGCTCCTCGAGGCCCGATTCGGTCCGGAAGGCGCCCACCAGGTCGAGCTCGCCATGGCGGCGCTGTTCGCCGTGCTGGTGCTGGTGGTCGGCGGGCTGTGGCGGCGCTCCAAGCAGGCCCGGGCCGCAGCCGCCCCGGTCGCCAAGCACGAGACGTGATCTCCGGCCCCGGCGCCGGCCGGGGCTTCGATTGACGATGCGACAGCGGCCCCGGACTCCGGGGCCGCTTTTTTATCTGCCGTTCTGCGTCCGTGGCGCGGATCCGGCGGTCCGCGCATTGAAAAGACAGGTCGCAGGATCAAACCATCGCGAAAAGGGTCGTCGCCCCGGCCGGTGACCCGGCCTGACCTCCGCTTCGTCCGAGGTCGATCGCGTCCGGCGGCCGGAGAAAGCAACGTACGGCCCAGAAACCACGCGAAGACTATGGGCTCGGGTTCTGTTCATTTGCGGGGCTTGGAACTTCGCGTCACAACACCATCCCGAGCCGTACGACATCCTGCAGTCGTGCGGCTCGCGGGGTGTTCTGCAGTGACGGATATGCCGGTCGGTAAGCATGTAAAGTCGACTTTACGCCCGCCCTTCGGCGCTGGCGCGAGATCGTGGCGGGACTTTGGTGCAATGCAGCAAGCCGAATGTCCTGGTAACGATCAGACTACACAGGCGTCTTTGAAGTACTTCCGCCTCACTCCACGTCGCTTTCAACTTGCGTCTGTCGCCGAACTGTCGTTATCTGATTGCGACAATCGGCTTTTGGCCCCTCCGGCCGCGCAGCGTTGAACGACGCCGACGTTTCGGATCTCACCCAAAATCCAGTTGTTACGCGGGGTGCAAGCGATGCGTCGTGGGCACCGCGCGGCCATCGCGACGTCAGACTTTGATCAGGAGACCGACGATGCAAAAAGGCACCGTCAAATGGTTCAATGCCACCAAGGGCTATGGGTTCATCCGGCCGTCGACCGGCGACAAGGACGTGTTCGTCCACATCTCGGCTGTCGAGCGGGCCGGCCTCAGCACCCTGAATGAAGGTCAGGTGATCGAGTACGAGCTCGTCACCAACCGCGGCAAGACCTCCGCGGAGAACCTCAAGGTCGCGTGAGCGACCGGCCGGCTCGTCCGGCTTGCGGGTGCGTCCCGTAGCCCCCGGCTCGCCGGGGGTTTTTTTATGACGTCGCCCTCGGCGAGGCGCGGACGCTCTGGTCCGGTGGCATGTCGCTTGCCTATTCTCTCCGTGACTGCGTAGCCCGGCCGGCTGAGCAGCGTTCCGATCGGAGACCGTCGTATGCCCCCCGTCACCCCCGTCGCCCCGTCCCGACGCACCGTCCTCGCCTCGCTCGCTGCCGCCGCAGCGCTGCCATGGACCGCGCCGATCGCCTCGGCCGCGATGGTCCCGCCCGGCTTCCCGCAGCGCTCCATGACATTGGTGGTGCCGTTCAGCGCCGGCGGCCCGGTCGACGTGCTGGGCCGGCTCCTGGCCGAGGCGTTCCAGGCCCGTTCGGGGCAGGTCGCGCTGGTGGAGAACCGCACCGGCGGCGCCGGCAATATCGGCATCGACATGGTGCGCAAGGCGCCGCCCGACGGCGGGACGCTCCTGCTGATTCCGGCCGGCAACCTGACCATCAACCCGACCCTGATGGCCAACCTGCCGTTCCACGTCGAGCAGGACTTCGCGCCCGTCACGCTGTTGGCGAGCGCACCGAACATCATCGTGGCCGCGCCGGGTCTCGGCGTGAGGACCATCGCGGAGCTGATCGCCAAGGCCAAGGCCGAGCGGATCAGCTACGGCTCGCCGGGCGTCGGCAGCCAGCTCCATCTCGCCATGGAGCTGTTCAACGACAAGGCCGGCGTCGCGCTCGCCCATGTGCCGTATCGCGGCTCGTCGCAGGCGCTCACCGACGTGATCGGCAATCACATCGGGCTGGTCGCGACGAACCTGACGGCGGCGCTGCCGGCGATCCGGGCGAACAGCATCGTTCCGCTGGCGATGACCACGGCGAGCCGCAGCCCGCTGGTCCCCGAGGTGCCGACGCTGGCCGAAGCCGGCGTCGACGGAATCGACGTGACCTCGTGGTACGGCATGCTCGCCCCCAAGGCGATCCCGGCCGAGACCCGCGACGCCATCGCCGCCGTCACGGGCGACGTGCTGCGCATGCCGGACCTCGCCGACAAGCTCGCCGCCCAGGGCCTCACCGTGACGCTCGAGGGACCGGACGTGTTCGCCGCGCGAATCCGCCGCGAGACCGCCGTGTGGGCGGAGGTCATCAAGGCGCACCGGATCGCGAGCCAGTAGGCGACGATAGGACAGCGGTGGCGATCATGCCGATCGGCATCGATCAGGTCGTGCCGGCCAGCTCCGGATAGTCCGGGAACCAGCGCGCCGCCATGCGGCCGACATAGGCGCGCAGATTCTCGCGCCGCTCCGCCGCGGTGCGCAGCGGCGTGACGAATTGCGGGCACAGCGCGCCGGCCATGAAGGCGAACACGGTGGCGTCGACGGCGGTCGGCTCCGATCCCATGAAGAACGGCTTCGCCCCGAGATAGTCCGCGACGGCGTCGATCGATCGGGTGCCGAGGCGCAGCAGCTCGTCGGGCGAATGGCGCGACAGGCCCTGGGCGTGGAGGTCGCGCCGCACGCCGCGGCGGACCATGGCGATGATCGCGGGGCGCAACGGGGCCGGCACGGTGGCGAAGAACTGGCGGGGACCACGGTCGAAGTTGTCGTCGTCGATCCAGCGGGCCTGGACGAAGGCCCAGTAGAGATGCTCCTCGATCATCTTCTCGAACGCCCAGGCGACGGCGCGCTGCTCGTCCGAAAGGGCGCTGTCGAGGGCGAGGCCGTACTTCTTCTCGAGATGCCAGCGGATGAAGGTGGAATCGGCGATCACGGCGCCGTCGTCGTCGATGTAGGGGAGCTTGCCTTTCGGCGCCTTGCGCAGGTTGCCGGGCGCGGTGCGGTAGGGCACCTGCGCCATCTTCAACAGCAGCTCGGCCTTGGTGACGAACGGGCTCGGGTCGGGAAGCCCGAAGGCGGGACCAAATCCGTACAGCGTGATCATGGGCTCCTCGACATGACTCGATCGCGGGCATCATCCGGGGCTGCATGGCAGCAGCATGACGGCGCCGGTCAGAGCCGCGGCGCGATCATCACGTCGTCCGGCGCCGTCGCTCCGGCGACCCGGCAGCGGCCGGCCGCGACCGTGATCCGGCCCTCGGCGAGCCAGCGCAGCCCCAGCGGATAGATCCGATGCTCGACCGCCAGCACCCGGGCGGCCAGAGCCTCCTCGGTGTCGTCGTCGCCGACCGGCACGGCGCCCTGCACGATGATCGGCCCGGAGTCCATCTCGGGCACCACGAGATGCACGGTGGCGCCGTGCAGCCGCACGCCCGCGGCGAGGGCCCGGGCATGGGTGTCCAGGCCCTTGAAGGCGGGCAGCAGGGCCGGGTGGACGTTGATCATCCGGCCCTCCCAGCTCGCGACGAACCACGGCGTCAGCAGCCGCATGAACCCGGCCAGGCACACGATCTCGATGTGGTGCGTGCGCAGCACGCCGTCGAGCGCCCGCTCGAAGCCCTCCCGGTCCTTGCCGAAGTCCTTGTGGTCGACGACCTTGGTCGGAATGCCGGCGGCGGCGGCGCGGTCGAGCCCGCCGGCGTCGGGCCGGTTCGACAGCACGAGCGCGATCTCGGCCGGGAAGCCAGGGTCCGCGGCCGCCTCGATCAGCGCCGCCATGTTGGATCCGCGTCCCGAGATCAGGATCGCGACCTTCGCCCGCCCGGTGGCCATCGCTCGCAGGCTCCCGGGATCAGGCATGGAGGGCGAGGCGGCCCGTATAGGTCACCCGCGGTCCGTTCTGGTCGGCTTCGGTCACGACGCCGATGCGGGCGACCGTCTCGCCGGCCCGTGTCAGCGCCGCCTCGACCGCGTCGGCCTCCTCGGGCGCCGTCACGGTCACCATGCCGACGCCGCAGTTGAAGGTGCGCAGCATTTCCAGCATCTCGACCCCGCCGGTCGCGGCGAGCCAGCGGAACACCGGGAGCACCGGCACCGCATCGAGATCGACGCGGACGCCCAATCCCTTGCCGAGGACCCGCGGAATGTTGTCCGGGAAGCCGCCGCCGGTGATGTGGGCGAAGGCCTTCACGGCGCGGGTCTCGCGCATCGCCTGGAGGCAGCCGGCCACGTAGATGCGGGTCGGCGCCAGCAGCGCCTCGCCGAGCGACAGCGCCGGCGCGAACGGGGCAGGGGCGTCCCAGTCGAGCCCCGACCGGGCGACGATCCGGCGGACCAGCGAATAGCCGTTGGAGTGGACCCCGGAGGAGGCGAGGCCGAGCAGCACGTCGCCGGCCGCCACCGGGCGCGGCAGCAGCCCGCCGCGCTCGGCCGCGCCGACCGCGAAGCCCGCGAGGTCGTAGTCGTCGCCCTGGTAGACGCCCGGCATCTCGGCCGTCTCGCCGCCGATCAGGGCGCAGCCGGCCTGCCGGCAGCCCTCGGCGATCCCTGCGACGATCACGGCGGCGCGCTCCGGATCGAGCCGGCCGCAGGCGAAATAGTCGAGGAAGAAGAGCGGCTCGGCGCCCTGGACGACGAGATCGTTGACCGACATGGCGACCAGGTCGATGCCGATCGTGGCGTGGCGGCCGGTCTCGATCGCGATCTTCACCTTGGTACCGACCCCGTCGGTCGCGGCGACCAGCACCGGATCCTTGAACCCGGCCGGCTTGAGGTCGAACACCGCGCCGAAACCGCCGATCTCGGCATCGGCGCCGGCCCGGCGGGTGGCGCGTACCAGCGGCTTGATCAGGTCGACGAGACGGTTTCCCGCGTCGATGTCGACCCCGGCGTCGGCATAGGTCAAGCCCGGTCGGGTGGTCTCGCTCATGGATACGACCTCGCAGGCCCGTTGCGTCGAAGATGCGGGGTGGTACGTGGGAATCGGGCCTAGCGCAACGATGCCGATCACAATAAGAAGCGATGGCCCGCCAGAACAATAAGCCAGGGGCTTGGCAGTGTGACGGACCGGAGGCCGGGTCCGAGTGAGCCGGGGTCGATCGTGAATCTTCCCAATATCGTGACCATCGTGCGCATCCTGCTCGTGCCCGTGCTGGTATGGGCGATCGCGGCGGGTGAGATGCGGCTGGCGTTTCTCCTGTTCGTCGCGGCCGGCGTCAGCGACGCGGTGGACGGCTTCCTGGCCAAGCGCTTCGGGATGACCACGGATTTCGGGGCGCATCTCGATCCGCTCGCCGACAAGATGCTGATCATCGCGATCTTCGTCGGGCTCGGCTGGTTCGGCAGGATCCCGCTGTGGCTGGTGATCCTCGTGGTGTCGCGCGACATCATGATCATCGGCGCCGTGACGCTGACCATGCTGCTCGGCAAGCCGATCAAGGTGCGGCCGCTGTGGATCTCGAAGCTCAACACGGTGGTGCAGATCGTGTTCGCCTCGCTGGTGCTGGCGGCGCTCGGCTTCGACTTCGACGCGCAGCCGCTCCAGGCGATCATCATGTACACGGTGGCGGCGACGACGCTCCTGTCGATCGGCTTCTACACCCTCGAATGGGTGCGCCACATGAATGCGGAAAGCGAGCCCGGCTGATGCCGAGCCGCCCCACCGATCCGGGGCAGCTCGCGCTCGGCCTCGAGCACGCCGAAAGCCTCTCGCGCGACGATTTTCTGCGCAGCCCGTCGAACGCGGCGGCGCTCGACACCATCGAGCGGTGGCCCGACTGGCCGGCGCGCGCCCTGGTGCTGGCCGGGCCGGAAGGCGCCGGCAAGACCCATCTGGCGGCGATCTGGGCCGAGCGGAGCGGCGCCCGCATCCTCCCCGCCGCGACGCTGGGCGAGGCGGCCGGCCCGCAGGCGCTGGCGACCGGTGCCCTGGTGATCGAGGACGTGCGGCCCGGGGTCGACGAGGTCGCGCTGTTTCACCTGCTCAACCTCGCCCGCGACGCCGGCAGCCATCTGCTGCTGACCACCCTGGCGCCGCCGGCTGCCTGGACCCTGCGGCTGCCCGACCTCCATTCGCGGCTGCGCGCCATGCCGGTGGTCCAGATCGCGGCGCCCGACGAGGCGCTGCTGCGCGCCGTGCTGGTGAAGCTGTTCGCCGACCGGCAGCTCGCCGTCGACGAGGCGCTGCTGACCTGGCTGGAGCGCCACATCGAGCGGTCCTTCGCGGCCGCCCGGGCCGTGGTCGTCGCGCTCGACCAGGAGGGGCTGCGGCGCAAGCGGCCGGTGACCCGGGCGCTCGCCGCCGCGCTGCTCGGACGAACCGGGGAGGACGAGCCGGACTAGCCGTGCAGCGGCGATTTCACGCGGCCGTCATGGTTCTGTCGGGGACTCGCCTTACGCAGCCGGGACCCCCATAGTCGGGGGAGACTGGGCAGGCTGCACGGCGATACCGTTTCGCCTGCTCCAGGGCGCGCGCAGGGACAGCATGGTCGACCAGCAAGACATTGATCCGACAATCGAAACAGTGGCTCCCGCCGGAATAGCTCCGGTCGCTCCCAAGCCCCCCAAGCCGAAGAAGCCGCACGACCCGACGCGCTACATCAACCGCGAGGTCTCCTGGCTTCAGTTCAACCGCCGGGTCCTCGAGGAATCGGCCAACCCGAACCATCCGCTCCTGGAGAAGGTGCGGTTCCTGTCGATCTCGGCCAACAACCTGGACGAGTTCTTCATGGTGCGGGTCGCCGGCCTGAAGGGGCAGGTGCGGGAGGGCATCGCCACCAAGAGCCCGGACGGCCTGACGCCGAGCGAGCAGCTCGGGCGCATCAACGAGAGCGTGAAGGCGCTCGGCGAGGAGCAGCAGCGGCTGTGGCGCGATCTGAAGAAGGAGCTCGCCGCCCAGAGGATCGTGTTCGTCGAGGCGAGCGAGCTCAAGAAGGCCGAGCGGCAATGGCTGGAGGACCATTTCCTCCAGCACATCTTCCCGGTGCTGACGCCGCTCGCCATCGACCCGGCGCATCCGTTCCCGTTCATCCCCAATTTCGGCTTCTCGCTGGCGCTGCAGCTCGCCCGCAGCCGCGACGGCCGCGCCATGAACGCGCTGATCCGCGTGCCGCCCAAGATCGAGCGCTTCGTCCGGCTCGCCGGCGGCGACGATGCGGGCGTCCGGCTCATCACGCTGGAGAACGTGATCGGCCTGTTCATTCCACGGCTGTTTCCCGGCTATGCCCTCAAGGGCCAGGGCTGCTTCCGGGTGCTGCGCGATTCGGAAGTCGAGATCGAGGAAGAGGCCGAGGATCTCGTCCTGCTTTACGAGACGGCGCTGAAGCGCCGCCGCCGCGGCTCGGTGATCCGGCTGGAGCTCGACGCCGCGATGCCCCCCGAGCTTCAGCGCTTCGTCCAGCGCGCGCTGGCGGTCGCCGCCGACGACGAGGTCTTTCTCATCGACGGCGTGCTGGCGCTCTCCGAGCTGTCGCAGCTCACCGCGCTCGACCGGCCGGATCTCGAATTCATCCCGTACAATCCGCGCTTTCCCGAGCGCATCCGCGACCATGCCGGCGACTGCTTCGCCGCGATCCGGCAGAAGGACCTGATCGTCCACCACCCCTACGAGACGTTCGACGTCGTCGTGCAGTTCCTGGAGCAGGCGGCGCGCGATCCGGACGTGGTCGCCATCAAGCAGACGCTCTATCGCACCTCGAAGGACAGCCCGATCGTCCGCGCCCTCGCCGAGGCGGCCGAGGCCGGCAAGTCGGTGACGGCCGTCGTCGAGCTCAAGGCGCGCTTCGACGAGGAGGCGAACATCCGCTGGGCCCGCGATCTCGAACGGGCGGGCGCCCAGGTGGTCTACGGCTTCATCGAGCTGAAGACCCACGCCAAGCTGTCGCTGGTGATCCGGCGCGAGAACGGCTCGCCGGCCTCCTATGTCCACACCGGGACCGGCAACTATCATCCGCAGACGGCGCGCATCTACACCGACCTGTCCTACTTCACGGCCGATCCGGCGGTCGCCCGCGACGTCGCGCGGGTGTTCAACTTCATCACCGGCTATGCCGAGCCCGCCGGGCTCGAGCGCCTCGCGGTGTCGCCGCTCGACCTGCGCACCCGCATGCTCGAGCATATCGGCGCCGAGACCGCCAATGCGCGGGCCGGCAAGCCGGCGGCGATCTGGATGAAGATGAACTCGCTCGTCGATCCCGGGATCATCGACGCGCTCTACGAGGCCTCGCAGGCCGGCGTGCCGGTCGATCTCGTGGTGCGCGGCATCTGCTGCCTGCGGCCCGGCGTAGCGGGCCTGTCCGACAACATCCGGGTGAAGTCGATCATCGGCCGCTTCCTGGAGCACGGGCGCATCTACTGCTTCGGCAACGGCCATGCGCTGCCGAACCCGAAGGCGCATGTCTACATCTCGTCGGCCGACATGATGCCGCGCAATCTCGACCGCCGCGTCGAGGTGCTGTGCCCGATCCTCAATCCGACCGTTCACGAGCAGGTGCTCGATCAGATCATGATCGCCAACCTCAAGGACAACGAGCAGAGCTGGACGCTCTTGCCGGACGGCAGCTCGACGCGTATCAAGGCCGCCTCCGGCGAAGAGCCCTTCAACGCGCACAAGTACTTCATGACGAATCCCAGTCTGTCCGGCCGCGGAAAGTCCGTGAAGGACTCCTCGCCCCGCAGCTTCACCCGACGGGGAGACCGTGCCTAAGCGCAGCGGGCCGAAAGCTCCATCCGCCCAGGGCAGGCTCGATCGCGGGCCGCCCGTGGCCGTCATCGACATCGGCTCCAACTCGGTGCGCCTCGTGGTCTACGAGGGGCTCACCCGCAGCCCGACGCCGATCTTCAACGAGAAGGTCCTGGCCGGTCTCGGCCGCGAGGTGCTGTCGACGGGCCTGCTCGCCGCCGACGCGGTCGAGCGCGCCTATCAGTCGCTGCAGCGGTTCCGCATGCTGTGCGAGACCATGGGCGTGAAGCGCTTGTGGGTGATCGCTACGGCCGCCTGCCGCGACGCCAAGAACGGACCCGAGTTCATCCGCCAGGCGGAGACGATTTGCGGCGCCAAGATCGACGTGCTGTCCGGCAAGCGCGAAGCGACTTATTCGGCGCTCGGCGTCGTGTCGGGAATCTACAAGCCCGACGGGATCGTCGGCGACCTCGGCGGCGGCTCGCTCGAGCTGGTCGACGTGCGCGGCACCCGGCTGAAGGGCGGCACGACGCTGCCGCTCGGCGGGCTGGCGCTGCAGGACCTCTCGGCCCGCTCGCTCAAGAAGGCCGAGAAGATCGTCGACCAGGCGCTGCGCGACGTGCGTTTCCTGAAGGCCGGCACGGGCCGGTCCTTCTATGCGGTCGGCGGGACGTGGCGCGCGCTCACCCGGCTGCACATGCGCCAGACCGGCTATCCGCTGCACGTGATGCAGAACTACGTGATCCCGGCCCGCGATGCGCTGGAGTTCGCACGCCTGGTGCGCCGCGTGAACGCCGACACGCTGTCGCAGATCGAGTCGGTCAACGAGTTCCGCCGGCCGCTGCTGTCCTATGCGGCGATCGTGCTGGAGCACATCATCCGCTACGCCAAGCCGCGCCTGATCGTGGTGTCGGCCGCCGGGGTGCGCGAAGGGCTCCTCTATTCGGCGCTGGCCGAGCGCGAGCGCAAGCGCGATCCGCTGATCGAAGCGGCCATGGAGCTCAACGTCCTGCGCTCCCGCTCGCCGGCGCACGGGCTCGAGCTGATCGCCTGGACGGACCGCTTCATGGCCTCGACCGGCATCGACGAGACCGTCGACGAGAAGCGGCTGCGCCACGCCGCCTGCCTGCTCGGCGACATCGGCTGGCGCGCCCATCCGGACTATCGCGGCGAGCAGTCGCTCAACGTGATCTCGCACGCCAACTTCCTCGGCGTCGACCATCCGGGCCGTGCCTATCTGGCGCTCGCCGTCTACTTCCGCCATGTCGGCCTGTTCGATGGCGAGCTGTCGCCCGGTGTGCGCGAGCTGGTGACGGCGCGGATGATCGACCGGGCGCGGGTGCTCGGTGGCGCCATGCGGGTGGCCTATCTGATCTCCGCCGCCATGCCGGGCATCCTGCCCTCGACTCCCATGGTGGTGCGTCGCGGGCAGCTTCAGCTTCTGCTCGGGCCGGGCCATGCGGAGCTCGGCGGCGAGCGCGTCGGCAATCGCCTGCGCCAGCTCGCCCGCCTGATCGGCCGCGAGCCCCTGGTCGTCGCCGGCTGAGCGTCGGGCACCGCGGTCGCCCCGTCGCAAACCGTACACACCTTGGAAATGGTCAAAATCATCGCGTTTGAAACGCGATGATCCATAAGCTAGTGCACTGGGATCGGCTCTCGATGACGTCGGCTGGCCGGCCGTCGCGGTCCGGTGTGCCGTGGCAGGTAGATGAGACAGGCGATGACGCCGCCGACCGCCGATCTCGCACTCGTCTTCGCGGCGGAGCGCAGCCGCCTCGAGCGGCTGATCCGCCGCATCATCGGCGACGCGCATGCCGCCGAGGATCTCGTCCAGGAAGCCTTCCTGAAGGTCTCGCGCGCCGCCGCCGCCACCGTGGTCGACGATCAGCGCGGCTATCTGGTGCAGACGGCGCGCAACCTGGCGCTCGATCATCGCCGCCGGCTCGCCGCGATGCGTCCGGCCGAGGACAGCGACGCGGCCTTCCGCGGGCTGGCCGACGCCGCGCCGACGCCCGAGACCGTGGTCGCCGACCGCCAGGCGCTCGCCGCCGCCATGACGGCGCTCGGACGGCTGCCGCCGCGCACGCGGCGCGCCTTCGAGATGCACCGGCTGGACGGCCGCACCATGGCGGACATCGCGGCTGAGCTCGGCGTGTCGGTGTCGCTCGTGTGCAAGCTCGTCCACGAGGCCTACACGGCGGTGCGCGACGAGCTTCTCCGGGCCGGCCTGCTGCCGGGCCGGCCTGAAAAATCGCCGGACTGAAACGTCCTTGCTGGTGTAAGTCGGAGCGTCGTGGGGACGACGCGCGG
>NZ_NPEX01000177.1 GCF_003258865.1 Rhodoplanes roseus
AAGCGCCGAGCCAGGGATCCACAACCCCTGTCTGTCGTGAGCCACTGATCCTGTGAGTATGGATTCCGGGCTCTCGGGCTGCGCCCGCGCCCCGGAATGACGAATTTTGCAAAGCCCTCGCCTGCGCGGACGGCGACGGCGAGAGCCGTGCCTGCGAGCCAGCGCCTGTCATCCTACATTCGCCCCACTGCGGCTCGACCGCGCGCTTGCGCCCGACCGCCGGACGCGCATCATGTCGAAATTCGACACGATGCGCATGCCGGCCGGATCGGAGGCGTCTCTCCGCCGCCCGGGATGGTGCCCCGGTGAAGCAGGAGACGACACCATGCCGCCCGCACCCTCTGCGGCGAGCGGGGAGCTGCTGCTCCTCTACGCCTTCCTCGCCATCGTCGCCCTGATCGTCCTGATCGCGCGGTTCAAGCTCAACCCGTTCATCGCCCTGATCGTCGTCTCGCTGGCCATGGGCGTGGCGGCCGGCATGCCGCTGCCGACCATCGTGACGTCGTTCCAGAACGGTGTCGGCGGCGTGCTCGGCTTCATCGCCGTGGTGGTGGCGCTCGGCACCATGCTGGGCAAGCTCCTGGCCGAATCCGGCGGCGCCGAGCGCATCGCCCAGACGCTGATCGGCCTGTTCGGCGAAAAGCGGGTCCACTGGGCCATCATGTTCGTCGCCTTCATCGTCGGCATGCCGGTGTTCTTCCAGGTCGGCTTCGTCCTGCTGGTGCCGCTGGTCTTCGCCATCGCCAAGCGAACCGGCACGTCGCTGATCCTGGTCGGCGTGCCGCTGGTCGCCGGCCTGTCGATCGTCCACGGCCTGGTGCCGCCGCATCCGGCCGCCATGCTGGCGGTCGGCGCCTACAAGGCCGATGTCGGGCTCACCATCATTTACTCCGTCATCGTCGGCCTGCCGGCGGCCGCGCTGGCCGGCCCGATCTACGGCCAATGGATCGCGCCGCGCATCAAGCTGCCGGAGCACAATCCGCTCGCCGACCAGCTCGTCGGCGAGCCGCGGGCGGACCTGCCGGGCTTCGGCGTCTCGGTCTTCACCATCCTGCTGCCCGTGTTCCTGATGGTCGGGTCGAGCCTCGCCGACCTGACGCTCGCGGCCGGCACGCCGGCGCGCAACACGCTCAACTTCATCGGCAACCCGGTGATCTCGCTGCTCGTCGCCCTGCTGGTGGCGTTCTGGACCTTCGGCGTGCGGCGCGGCTTCGATCGTGACCAGCTCCTCAAGTTCACCACCGACTGCCTCGCGCCGACCGCGACCATCCTGCTGGTGATCGGCGCCGGCGGCGGCTTCAACCGCGTGCTGCTCGACAGTGGCGTCGGCAAGGCGATCGCCGACATGGCGCTGCAGCTCCAGGTGCCGCTGCTGGTGCTCGCCTTCGTGGTCGCCTCGGTGATCCGCATCGCCACCGGCTCGGCGACCGTGGCGCTCACCACGGCGGCCGGCATCGTCGCGCCGATCGCCGCCGCCGTGCCCGGCACGGTGCGGCCCGAGCTCCTGGTGCTCGCCACCGGCGCCGGCTCGATCATCCTGTCGCACGTCAACGACAGCGGGTTCTGGCTGATCAAGGAGTATTTCAACATGTCGGTCGAGCAGACGCTGAAGACCTGGACGGCGCTGGAGACGATTCTCGCCGTTTCGGCCTTCGGCTTCACGCTGCTGCTCGCGGCCGTCGTCGGCACCGGAGCGGCACCATGATCGTCGTGCTGATGGGCGTCGCGGGATCGGGCAAGACCACGATCGGCCTGCTGCTCGCCGAGCGGCTCGGCTGCGGCTTCTCGGATGCCGACAGCTTCCATCCGCCCGCCAATGTCGAGAAGATGCGGGCCGGCATTCCGCTGACCGACGACGACCGCTGGCCGTGGCTGCACGCGCTGCGCGCCGCCATCGAGGGCTGGGAGCGCGCCGGCGTCGACCACGTCGTCGCCTGCTCGGCGCTCAAGCAGGCCTATCGCGACGTGCTGGCGCCGCAGGACGACGCGACGTTCGTGTACCTGAAGGGCTCGGCCGCCTTGATCGGGCCGCGGCTGGCGGCGCGCACCGGCCACTACATGAATCCGAAGCTGCTCGACAGCCAGTTCGCCACGCTGGAAGAGCCCGACGACGCCATCGTGGTCGACATCGCGCCCACACCGCCCGAGATCGTCGCCGACATTTTATGCAAACTCGGGCGGACGCCGGCCGAGAGCTTGTCGCCGCCGCCGGCGTGATCCATGCTGGGCGCCCGCCCTCGCGCCCAGCCCTCGCCCCCAGCCCGTATGGCCCTCAAGAACGTCCTGATCGGCAGTCCCGTCCCCCGCCTGGAGGATCGCCGCTTCGTCACCGGCCGCGGTCGTTACGTGGGCGACGTCGCGACCCCGGGCCGGCTGTTCGCCGTCGTGGTGCGCAGCCCCGTCCCGCACGGTGTTCTGCGCGACATCGACATCGCGGCCGCAGGCGGCATGCCGGGCGTGCGAGCGATCGTCACGGCGGCAGACGTGACGCGCGCCCGCGGCGCCGTGCCGATGATCCCGCTCCGCCAGGACTCCTCGCCGGACTTCTTGCGCGCCGCGCAGCCCGTGATCGCATCCGATCGGGTGCGTTATGTCGGCGAGCCCGTCGCCGTCGTGGTCGCCGAGACGGCGGCACTGGCCGAGGACGCGGCCGAGCGGGTGGTGCTCGACATCGACCCCCTGCCGGCCGTGGCCGGCATCGCGGCGGCGCGCGACCGCCACGGACCGCTGTTCGAGACGATTCCCGACAACTGCGCCGGCACGCTGCACGGCCGCCGCGGCGACGCCGACGCCGCCTTCGCCCGCGCCGACTACAGGCGCCGCGAAACCTTCCGCATCCACCGCCACACCGCGATGCCGATGGAGCCGCGGGGTCTGCTCGCCGACTGGGACGCCGCGGCCGGCCGCCTCACCGTGCACGGCGCGGCGAAAGTGCCGTTCGCCAACCGACGCATTCTTGCCGGCCAGCTCGGCCTCGCCGAGGACGCGGTGCGGCTGGTCGAGGACGACGTCGGCGGCGGCTTCGGCGTGCGCGGCGAGTTCTATCCGGAAGATTTTCTGATTCCGTTCGCCGCGAAGTGCCTCGGGTGCTCGGTGCAGTGGATCGAGGACCGTCGCGAGCATTTTCTGGCGACCAACCACGCCCGCGAGATGGAGTGCGACCTCGAGATCGCTTGTTCGCGCGACGGGATCATTTTGGGCCTGCGCGGCCATGCGTCGATCGACCTCGGCGCCTATGTGCGCACCACCGGCGCGACGCCGGCCCGCAGCCTGGCGCAGTTTTTGGCCGGGCCGTACCGCATCCCCGACGTCGCGCTCGCCGTCGACCTGATGCTGACCAGCAAGACGCCGGTCGGCACCTATCGGGGCCCCGGCCGCTTCGAGCCGGATTTCCTGCGCGAGCGCCTGATCGACATGGCGGCGAAGGATCTCGGGCTCGACCGGGTGGAGGTCCGCCGCAAGAACCTGGTGACGCGCGACGAGATGCCGTGGCGTCTGTCGTCCGTCACGCCGCTCGGGCTGGAGAGCGAGTGCGACAGCGGCGACTATCCGGACGTCTTCGCACGCTGCCTCGAAGACTTCGGCTGGAGCGACAAGACGGCGCTGCAGGGCAGGCTCGTCGACGGCCGCCGGCACGGCATCGCGGTCGGCTGCTACTTCGAGGGCGGCTCGCCGGGCCCGCGCGAGAGCGCCATGCTGCGGCTGGACCAGGATGGCCGCGTCAGCGTGCATGTCGGCTCCTCCGCCCTCGGCCAGGGGCTCGAAACCGTGATGGCGCAGATCGCGGCGGACGCACTCGGCCGTCCGCTCGCCGCCATCGTCGGCGTCGTGCACGGCTCGACCGACGCGGTGCGCGACGGCTTCGGCTCCTACTCGTCGCGCTCCGTCGTGATGGGCGGCTCCGCCGTGCTGGCCGCCGCCGAGACGCTGAAAGAATCCATCCGCGCCGCGGCCGCGGCGGCGCTCGGCTGCGCCCGGGACGAGGTGACGCTCGACGACGACCTCGCCCGCAGCGCGAGCGGAGCGACCGTGCGCCTCGCCGATCTGGCGCACCGCGTGGCGGACGCCGAGGGCGAGTTCGGCGCCAATGCGCGCGCCTACAGCTACGGCAGCCACGCCGCGCATGTGGCGGTCGACCTCGCCACCGGCCATGTCTCGGTGCTGTCCTACGTCGCCGTCGAGGATGTCGGCCGGGTGATCAATCCGGCCACCCTGCACGGGCAGACGGTCGGCGCCATCGTGCAGGGGCTGGGCGGCACGCTGATGGAGGAGCTCGTCTACGACGACGAGGGCGAGCCGCTCACCGCGACGCTCGCCGACTATCTGCTGCCCACCGCGCGCGACGTGCCGCCGATCTCCGCCACCGCGCTCGGCCTGGTGCCGGCGCCCAACAATCCGCTCGGCGCCAAGGGCGGCGGCGAAGGCGGCATCATTCCGGTCGGCGGCGTGATCGCCAATGCGGTCGCGAACGCGCTCGCCGATCTCGGCGTCGAGCCGCGCGAGCTGCCGCTGTCGCCGCGTCGCGTGTGGCGCCTGATCCGCGATGCGGCACACGAGGCCTGACGTTTGCACGGCGCTGCACGCGCCCCTATGCTGCCGCTCCCGCCCGTCCCCTCGCCAGCGAAACCGTGCCCCTCATGACCGATTCCCCGATCGCTTCCGTCGACCTCGTGCACATCGCGCTGCCGACCCGGCGCGAGCACAAATGGACCGGCCTCACCGAGCCGATCGGCGGCTACGTGCTGGTGAAGATTTCGGACCACGAGGGCCGCAGCGGCTGGGGCGAGGCGCCCGCGCTGAAGGACTGGGGCGGCGAGTTCGGCCGCTATTTCGGCGAGAGCCCCGGCACCACCATGCAGGTGATCGAGGCCTATCTGGCACCGGCCGTCCGGGGCGCGATGCCGGGCGACATCATCGATCTGCACGCCCGCATGGACCGCATCATCAAGGGCTTCCCCTACGCCAAGGCGGCCGTCGAGTTCGCCGCCTACGACCTCGCCGGAAGGCAGGCCGGCCTGCCGGTGCACCGCCTGCTGGGCGGCGCCGCCCGCAAGGCGATCCCGGTGACGCATTCGATCGGCCTGCTCGGCTTCGAGGAGGCCGAGCGCGAGGTGGCCCAGGTGGTGCAGGAGGGCATCCGCACCATCAAGATCAAGGTCGGCGTCGATCCCGAGCGCGACGTCGAGATGGTGAAGCGCATCCGCGACACGGTCGGCCCGAAGACGACCCTGTGCGTCGACGCCAACCAAGGCTATGCGACGCCCGGCGAGGCGATCCGCACCTTCCGCAAGATGGAGCACTGCGAGCTGAAGTATTTCGAGCAGCCGGTCGAGGGCATCGAGCGGCTCGCCGAGGTGGCGCGCGCCATCGACGCGCCCGTGATGGCCGACGAGAGCGCCTGGAACGCCCACGACGTGATTCAGATCGTCGAGAAGCGCGCCGCCCAGATCGTGTCGATCTACACCACCAAGCCGGGCGGCCTGTTCAAGGCCATGGAGGTGGCGGCGGTGTGCCGCGCCGCCGGCCTCGTGTGCAACGTCAACGGCTCGGTGGAGACCGGCATCGGCAACCTGGCGAACATCCAGCTCGCCGCCGCGGCGCCGGCCGTGACGCTGTCCTGCGTCGTGCCGGTGTCGACACCGGTCGAGACGCTGGGCGGCCGGGTCGGCGGCATCTACTACAAGGACGACCTGATCGCCGCGCCGATGACGCTCGTCGACGGAATGATCACGCTGCCGGACGGCCCCGGCATGGGCATCGCGGCCGACGAGGCGAAGATCGCCAAATACACGATGAGGGGATGAGGCTCAGAGCCTTGCACGGGACTTTATCGGCGTGGTGAGGAGCGGCCGAAAGGCCGCGTCTCGAACCATCGCACTACAGGACCCGCCAGCCGCGCGGAAACTGCTGCAGCGACCGGAACCCGTCTTCGGTGACCAGCACCAGGTTGCCCGTCTGCACCCCCGCCGTGCCGTCGCGCGTCGAGACGTTCGGCTGCACGACCAGCGCCATGCCGGCCTTCAGCTCCATGTCCGGAATGCCGGCGGACGGACGGCTGGCGCTGCCGAGCACGGGCGGCAGGTAACCGCCGCCGTAGCCGTGCACCAGATCGTCGATCACGGTGAAGCCCGCCTCCTCGATCATCCGCGACGCCTCGACCAGCTCGCGCGCATGCGTGCCCGGCTTCACCCGCGTCAGCACCGCGTCGAGCGCCGCATCGGCGACGGTGTGCAGCTCGCGGTACAGCGGGTTCGGCTCCTGGCCGATGAAGAAGGTCCGCAGGATCTGTCCGGTGTATCCCCAGTAGTCCACCGACAGCTCGCAGCTCAGCACGTCGCCCTTCTGCAAGATACGTCCGGACGGAAACTGCCGCGGCACCGCGACGTCCGGCGCCTCCATCGACGTGGTGTCGATGTAGTGAATGAAGTTGGTCCCGCCGGTGGCGAGATAGACGTTCTGCACCAGCGCAACCACCGTGCGCTCGTCGAGCCCCGGCCGGGCGCTCTCGGTGATCGCCATCGCGGCCAGATCGGTGAGCCCGGCCGCCAGCTCGAGCCAGCGCACCTCCTCGTCCGACTTGATCATCCGGACCTGCGCATAGGCGCGGTTCATGTCGACGACGCGAAACATCGACGACAGCCGCTCCGCCTCTCCGGCCGGGATGCGTCCGATCACCCCGACCGTCGCACGCCCCGTGATCGAGAGATCGCTGGTCGCCACCGCGATCAGATCGGCCGCTTTCGCGATGCCGCTGCCTTCGCCCCACAGCACCTCGGTGTTCCAGGCGAGCCGGCGCGCCAGCGGCAGATGATTGTAATGCTGGATGAACATGCGCCGCGGCGCATCAGGCACCACGGCCGTGACGGCCTCGGCCGTCACCGGCCAGCCCGTGATCCAACCGGTCGCCGTGCCGGCGCGCATCGATTCCGCGACGATCAGCGCGTCGAGGCCTTGCGCCACCATCATGTCGGCGACGGCGGCCTCGCGCCGCTTCATCTCCGCATGCGAGAAGCGCGGATAGTTGGCGCCGAGCAGATCTCCAAAACGCGTCCGGAGCTCAGCCTCGAAACCCGCCATGGATGGCATCGGACCCTCCATCCAGAGGAACTGAACGGCCGGCGGCGAATTCCGCCGCACACCGCCTCGTTCGCACCAGAACGAACGACGACAGCAACAAATCACATACGATCACGCGGCGACAAGCCGAAGATGCCGTCTCCCGGCACAAAGATGACGCATCGGACCACCGCGCGTCGTCCCGGCGCTTCGTATACTGACGCGTTCTGTCGTCATCACTGCTATTCCAAGGAGCTTCGGTGACCGCCGGCCCGATTGCGCCGCCGGTTCCAAGCGGCGGTGCAACGACCCGGCGTCTCGCCGCCTGCATCGTGAGGACGTGGCACGTCGCGCCCTCCACCCCCGCGAGTCCTACTTGCCGAACGGCTTCTCCTTCTCCAGCCGCGCCAGCGCCTCCTTGGCGATCGACAGATCGAAGAGACGCTCGGCCGACACCTTCTTCTCGACGAAGTCGTAATAGTCGGCCCAGTAGTCCTGCATCTTCATGATCGAGCCGACGTTCGGCAGACCGTCCTCGTTGACGTAGGACCAGTAGGGCGCGATCGCCTTGACGGTCTCCGGCTTCTGCAGCGCCGTGGTGCGAGCCAGGATGTCGACGATGTCGGGGTGCTGATCCGGCGCGACGGAGGCGGCGTTGAACTCCTTGGCGCCCTGCAGGTAGGCCATGGCGAACCGCACCAGCACGTCGCGCTTCTCGCGCAGCAGCGCCTGGCGCGTCGCGTAGACGCCGATGGTGCCGTCCGGATCGATCTTGTCGCCGGTGGCGATCATCGGCCCCCAGCCGTTCTTCTCCGCGAAGAATCCGAACTGATAAGCTAGGTCGGTGCCGTCGACCTGGCTCTGGCTCAGCATCTTCATCAGGTCCGGTTGCGGCACGTTGGTGACCCAGGTCACGTCCTTGCGCGGATCGAGCCCGGCCCGCTGAAGCGCCAGCGAGAACACGTACTGGTTGATGCTGCCCGTGCCGCTGACGCCGATCTTCTTGCCCTTGAGCTTGCCGAGATCGCCGAGCGTCTTGACGCCGGCGTCGGCCATCTCCTTGCTGACGTTGATCACGGTGTAGCCGTGGCCGGCCTTGTTGTTGCCGCGGTCGAGCACGACGACGAGCGGGGCGCCCCGCGCGATCGAGTTGAACAGGCTGGCATTGGCGGTCATGAAGGTGAGGTCGAGCTCGCCCGCGATCAGCGCCGGAACGGCCTGCTGGCCATCGATGAACATCCGCTTCTCGATGTCGATGCCGAGCTTCTTGAAGTAACCCTTCTGGTCGGCCACCAGGAAGCCGCCGCCGGTGATGAACGGCCCTTCGCCGATCCGCAGCACGTCCGCGGCGCGCGACGCGCCGGGCGCGTTCAACAGCGCCAACACGGCGCCGACAACCGCCAAGATCCCACCAGACGCCTTCATGACCGCCTCCTCTTCGAGACTGCTGCAGATGGACGATTAGACGAGCGCCCGCCGCGGCGCGGCGACGGCCGCCGGCCGCAGCGGCCACGACGACGCCATGCGCGACGACAGGCCGGCGCTTTCGGCGATGCTCCGCCCGATCGCCTCGGCCTCGCGCGAGACCTCGCGCCAGTCCGCGCAGCGGGGAAAGACGCCGTCGCGATAGACGATCTCGCCGTCGACCAGGACGACCTTGGCGTCCGAGCCCTTGCCGGCGCAGACGAAGGCCGAGAGCGGTCGCAACAGCGGCCCGACATGCGGCTTGCGCATGTCGAACACGGCGATGTCGGCGCGCTTGCCGACCTCCAGCGAGCCGATCTCGGCGTCGAGGCCGGCGGCGCGCGCGGCGCCGATGGTCGCCATCTCGATCGCCTGCTCGACCGAGATGCAGGTCGGGTCGAGGTGGCGCTGGTGCTGGAACAGCACGCAGGCCTTGATCTGCTCGAACATGTCGTCGGTGTAGTCGACCATCGGCCCGTCGGTGCCGAGCGCCGTGACGATGCCGCGGCGCGCCGCATTGGCGATCGGCCCGATGCCGCCGCCGCGGATCGACTCGCTGGTCGGCGTGTAGACCAGGCTGGCGCCGACATGCGCCATCTGCTCGAGGTCGAGCTCGGTGCAGTGGATACAGTGCGCCAGGATCCAGCTCTCGTCGAGGACGCCGAGCTGCATCAGGTAGCGCACGTCGGTGCGGCCGGTTTCGCGCAGATGCTTGAGAAAGCCCTTCTCCAGCGAGAACGTGCCGCCGGCGATGTGGCTCGAGATCTTCAGGCCGAGATCGCGCGCGAGCGCGGTGCCGCGGGTGATCAGCTCCTCGGTGCTCATGCCCGAGGCGGTCCAGTGCGCGTTCGCCTCGATCACCATGGCCATGCGCACCAGGCCGCCATGGGCGCCGTCCCAGCGCTTCACCTCCTCGCCGAAGGCGGCGAGCGACTCGTCGAGCGACAGCGGGTGCGTGGTGAAGCGGGCGTTGCGGCAGCGCAGCTCCTTGGCGAAGATCTGGCGGATGCCGAGCTCGGCCTGGGGCGTCACGATCGCCTCGACGATCTCGGGCGTCGTCACCGTGACGGAATGGTTGAGCGAGCAGGTCGTGCCGGTCGCCAGCATCTCGATGCCGCACTGCCAGCTGGCGACCCGCATCGCGTCGACCGACAGGCGCGACACCAGCGGGAAGACCAGATCCGTGATCCAGTCCTCCAGCAGCATGCCGTCGGCGAGCCCCTTGAACAGCACGTACCAGTGGTGCTGGTGGAGGTTGATCAGGCCCGGCATCACCAGGCAGCCCTCGGCGTCGATCACCTCGTCGACGTCGTGCGCGAGCGCGGGATCGAGGCGTGCCCCGACGGCGGCGATGCGGCCGTTCTCGACCAGCACGGAGCCGCCGGGATGGATGTTGCGCTCGCCGTCGACCGTGACCACGAGACCGTTCTGGATCAGGATGCGTGCCATGCTGTTTCGGCTCTTCCGTCAGCTCTTGCCCACGGCCCAGGGCGCGACCCAGCGGTCGATCGCCTGCTGGCCCTTCATGATCACCCCGCCGAAGACGGCGAGCGCGACGAGGCTCGCGAACACCTTCTCGGTCTCCATCACCTGGCCGAAGCGGATCAGCAGATAGCCCATGCCGCTCTGGTTGGAGCCGCCGATCATCTCGGCCGCGACCACCAGGATGATGGTGACGCCCATGCCGAGATGCAGCCCGGCGAAGATGCTCGGGATCGCGGCCGGGATCACCACGTTGGTCTGGATCTGGCGCGTGCTGGCGCCGAGGTCGCGGGCCGCCTTGACCAGCTCCTGGCTGGTCTGGCGGATGCCCGCATAGGTGCTGATCACCACGGGGAAGAACGCCGTGATGGCGCTGATGGTGAGGATGTAGGCCTCGCCGGTGCCGAGCCAGATGATCAGCAGCGGGATCAGCGAGATCTTCGGGAGCGGGTAGAGTGCCGCGATCCACGGGTCGATCACCCGGGCCAGCACCTTGGACATGCCCATCAGCACGCCGACCAGGACGCCGAGCACGCCGGCGACCAGGAACCCCGCCATGATGCGCACGAAGGTGACGGCGAGATTGTAGGGCAGCGATCCGTCCAGGATCATGGCGACCAGGTAGCGGGCGATGCTGGAGGGCGCCGGCAGGATGATGGGGGCGACGTCGCCGGCCTTCACGGCGAGCTCCCACAGCGCGATGAACAGCACCACCGAGAGCGACGGCAGCACCCGCAGCCACAGGGGATCGCGACGCTTCCGCGCCGGCCGGCCGCTCCTCGCCTTTCCGCTCGCCGTCACGCGAGCGCCTCGTCCTGCTGGCGCATGGCGTTCAAGACCTCCTCGCGGATCAGGTGCAGAATGCGATCGTAGAGCTCGCCGAACTCGTGGGTGCCGACCATCTCCTGGGTGCGCGGCCGCGGCAGGTCGATCCGGATGACCTCCTTGATGCGGCCGGGCCGGGCCGTCATCACCACCACCTCGTCGCCGAGCAGGATCGCCTCGTCGATCGCGTGGGTGACGAACAGGATGGTCTTTCGCATGCGCTCGAAGATCCGGGTCAGCTCCTCCTGCATGACGATCTTGGTCTGCGCGTCGAGCGCCGCGAAGGGCTCGTCCATCAGCAGGATCGGCCGGTCCATGATCAGGGCGCGGGCGAGCGCGACACGCTGTCGCATGCCGCCGGAGAGCTGGCTGCAGGCCTTCTCCTCGAAGTTCCTCAGCCCGACCGAGGCGAGCAGCTCGCGGGCGCGGGCGTAGCGCTCGGGCTTCGGCACGCCGGCCATCTCCAGGCCGAACGTGACGTTGTCGATCACGTTGCGCCACGGGAACAGGTTCAGCGACTGCCACATCATGACCGAGCACTGGCCGGGCCGCGCCGGCGGCGCCGACGGATTTTTGGGATCGACGATCCGGATCGTCCCGGAGGTCGCAGTCTCGATGCCGCCGACGATCTGGGCGAGCGTGCTCTTGCCGCAGCCGCTCGGGCCGAGCAGGCAGGTGAGCGTCCCGGAGCGGAAGTGATGGGTGATGCCGTCGAGTGCCCGGACGCCGGCGCCGCCGTCGTCCCAGACCTGGACCAGATTCTCGACGATGATGTCCATGGCGGGGGTGTCGCCGGAATGCGCGGGGACGGGAGAGCGGCGACCGTCGCGCGGCGGACGCTCGACATTAAGTATCTTAACGTTGAGCTTTTCATTTGCATGGGGCCGGCGTCAAGCTCATTATGCGGGCGCTCTGCCGCAATCGAGGGCTCGTGATGTCTCCAGACCCCCGTTCCGGTTCCTCGCGCCCGGCGTTCCGCTCCGGCGCATCGTCGACGGGCGCGGCGCCCAGGCCCGCCGGTTCCGAACCACGGTCCTTCTTCGCGTTCCTGATGGCGGCGAGGATCGAGCCCCCGGACCGGGGCGCCGCGGATCGATCGCGCGAAGGCTGACATGACCACCGAGACACCGGATTCCGTCGCGAAGCTGATCGCGGAATGGCGCCGCGAGCGGCCCGATATCGACGCCTCGCCGGTCGGGGTGCAGGGCCGCACGATGCGGCTCTCGGCGCATTTCCTGCGCCACTCCGAGACGTGGCTGGCACCGCTCGGCCTCGGCTGGGAGGCGTTCAGCCTGATCGTCACGCTGCGCCGCAGCGGCAAGCCCTACGAGATGCGGCCGACCGATCTCCTGGCGGAATCGCTCCTCACCTCCGGCGCCATCACCAACCGGATCGACAAGGTGGCGGCGCTCGGGCTGGTCGAGCGGCGCCCCGATCCGCGCGACCGCCGCGGCGCCATCATCCGCCTCACGCCGGCCGGGCGGCGGCTGGCCGACCGCGCCATCGCCGATCATTTTTCCGGGGTCGACGGGCTTCTGGGCGTGCTGTCGTCGAGCGAGCGGCGGCAGCTCGCGGGCCTGCTGGAAAAGCTGCTCGGCGCGTTCGAGCAGACGCCGAAGCCGGCGAAGACGCCGG
>NZ_NPEX01000178.1 GCF_003258865.1 Rhodoplanes roseus
CTGCGGTCCGCGCCCCGGAACGACGAATGGGCGTCCGCCACCTCAGTATCCCTCGTACAGCCGGTAGGCGAGGCCGGGGGGCAGGCCTGCTTCGATGATCTTCCGGGCCGCCCCGTCGATGTCGTAGGGGACCCGCACGTAAGTGAGCACGTCGGTGGCGTCGTCGAGCACGGCGTAGCAGGCGGCCGGATTGCGGTCGCGCGGCTGCCCGACCGACCCGACCACGGCGAGCCAGCGCCGCCGCGAGGTCAGCGGGATCTCGACCCGGTCGACCGGATCGAAGCTCGCGAACTTTCCCGTCACCGACATGTGGAACAGGGCCGGCACGTGGGTGTGGCCGCAGAAGGTCACATGCGCCCGCGTGGCCACCAGGGCGCGCGAGGCCGAATACAGGTCCGTGATGTAGCCCCAGCCTTTGGGATCGACCGGGTTGGCATGGACATAGAGGACCGTGCCCTTCTCGACGGTGAGCGGCAGCCGGGACAGGAAGTCGCGATGCTGCGGGGTGAGCACGGTGCGGGTCCAGGCGATCGCCGCGGCCGCATCGTCGTTCATGTCGGCGCGCTCGCCCGCGGCGGCCGCGTCGTGGTTGCCGAGCACCGCCACTGCACCTCGACCGACATGGGCCATGACGGTATCCAGCACCCAGACCGGGTCGGCGCCGTAGCCCACGAAGTCGCCGAGGAACACGTAAGCGTCGACCGCGCTCCGCTCGGCATGGTCGAGACAGGCCTCGAGAGCCTCTCGATTGGCGTGAATGTCACTGATCAGGGCTGTCCGCATGGTGTGATGCCGCCCCCGGGCGCCGGCAACGTTTCCTTAAGTTTAACCGCTGCTAATCGACCTGTCGCGCATGCTCGCGGTGCCCCCGCTCGACTCTGGATTCCATTGACGCCCATACAGTCCCATGGTATCCCAACATTACCCAGGGTTAATGTTTTCGTCCGCCTCGTCCGGGCCGTCCGGACCCGGTCGGACGGCGTACGAGGCCAGCGTCAGGCCGGCGTGGAGTGCGCAGTCGAATGGACCGCTTCGTGGGACAGTTCACGTCGCGGCTCGATTCCAAGGGACGCGTCTCGATTCCGGCGTCCTTCCGCGCGGTGCTCGCCCGGGACGGCTTCGAGGGACTGTACTGCTATCCGAGCCTGGACCGGCCGGCGGTCGACGTGGGGGGCAACGCCCTGCTCGGCGAGATCGAGCAGCTGATCGCTCGGTTTCCGCCCTACTCGGAGGAGCGGGAGGAGTTTCTGGTCGCGCTCTACGGCACGAGCGAGACCCTGCGTGTGGACGGCGAGGGCCGGGTGGTGCTGACCGAGATGATCAAGGTTCACGCCGGGATCGGCGACACGGTCGGCTTCGTCGGGCTCGGTCACAAGTTTCAGATCTGGGAACCGAACGGCTTCCGCGCGCATCTTGCAAAGGCCACTGCGACAGTGCGCGCGACGACCAAGCGGCTGGGTTCCGAGCGCGGGGCGCCTGGCGCCGGAGCACGGGAATGACGGCGGGCCGCGACACCCTGGGCCGGGAGGCCCGAGAGGGTGTCGCTGGCGGACTGGCTCGCCACATTCCCGTGCTCGCCCGCCCCGCCCTGGATCTCCTGGCGGTCCACGACGACGGTCTCTACATCGACGGCACGTTCGGGGCGGGCGGCTACACGCGCGCCATCCTGGAGGCCGCGCCGGGGGCGCGCGTCGTCGCCCTCGATCGTGACCAGACCGCGATCGCCGCCGGCTGGGATCTGGTCGAGGCGGCGGGCGGCCGTCTGACCCTGGTCGAATCCCGCTTCTCGGATCTGGCCGAGGTCGCGGCGCCCGGCACGGCCGCCGGCGTCGTCCTCGACATCGGCGTCTCGTCCATGCAGATCGACGACCCCGAGCGCGGCTTCTCGTTCCGCTTCGACGGGCCGCTCGACATGCGCATGGGCCAGGACGGGCCGTCGGCCGCCGACCTCGTCGCCCGCGCCTCCGAGCGCGACCTCGCCAACCTTATCTTCCATCTCGGCGAGGAGCGGCACTCGCGCGGCGTCGCCCGCGCCATCGTCAAGGCGCGCGCCGAGGCGCCGATCACCACGACGCGGCGGCTCGCCGACATCGTCGCCCGCGTGGTGCGCTCGAAGCCGAACGAAATCCATCCGGCGACGCGGACGTTCCAGGCGCTGCGCATGATGATCAACGACGAGCTCGGCGAGCTCGCGAATGCCCTCCTGGCGGCCGAGCAGGTGCTGGCGCCGGGCGGACGTCTCGTCGTCGTGTCGTTCCACTCGCTGGAGGACCGGCTGGTGAAGACGTTCCTGGCCGGACGCAGCGGGGCCGGCGGCGTGTCGCGCCACCTGCCCGACACGGCGCGCCCCGCCGGGAGCTTCGCGGTGCTGACCAAGCGACCGGTCACGGCCGACGAGGCCGAGCTCGCGGAGAACCCGCGCGCCCGCTCGGCCAAGCTGCGCGCCGCCGAACGCACCGCCGCGCCGGCCTGGACCAGCGAGCCGGCCGGCCTGCCGCCGCTCCCGTCGCTCACCGAGATGCTGCGGGGAGGATGACATGCGACTTCTCAACGTGATCGTCGCAGTCCTGCTCGTGATGGCGGCGGCCTATGTCTACAAGATCAAGTTCGAGGCGACCGTGGAGGCCGAGAAGGTCGCCAAGCTGCGCACCGAGATCGTGCGCGAGCGCGACAAGGCGGCCGCGCTGAGGGCCGAATCCGCCAAGCTGGAAAACCCCGGCCGCATCCAGGAGCTGGCGAACCGCCATCTCAAGCTGCAGCTTCTCGACGCCACCCAGATCGAATCCCTCGACGGCCTGCCGCCGCGTCCGGCCGAGCCGTCGCCGGTCGACGCCGATCCGATCGGCGCCATGCTGGAGGCCGTGGTGCCCGCCGGCGAGGCGACCGGAAGCGTGCCGACGGGCTCTGCCCCGGCGGCCGGGAGGCAGCCATGACGTCCGCTCCCCCGCCCGGCCCCGCCGACGCCCAGCTCCCGGTCGCCGTCCCGGACGCGCCGCATGTTCCGTGGCATCGCCGGCTCGTGCAGGCCCTGCTCTACGACCGCAAGATCGACCGCAGCCGCAAGACGCGGGCCCGCATCGGCCTCGCCGTTCTGGTGTTCGGCTGCATCTACGGGATCATCGCGGGCCGCCTCGTCCTCTACGCGGTGGCGCCCGAGACCCATGCGAACCGGCGCGGCGGCGGATCCGACGCGGTCGCCACGGCCCGTCCCGACATTCTCGACCGCACCGGCGAGATCCTCGCCACCGACGTGCGGGTGCCGTCGCTGTTCGCCGAGCCGAAGCGGTTGATCGATGCCGACGAGGCGGTCGAGCTGCTCACCGCCGTGATGCCGGATCTCGACACCGGCGAGCTGCGCGACCGGCTCGGCTCGAAGAAGGGCTTCGCCTGGCTGAAGCGCGAGATCACCCCCAAGCAGCAGCGCGAGGTGCACCGCCTGGGCATTCCGGGCCTCGGCTTCCTCAACGAGAACAAGCGGATCTATCCGAACGGCCGCGAGGTCTCGCATCTCATCGGCCACGTCAATATCGACAACCAGGGCATCGCCGGCCTGGAGAAGTATCTCGATAGCCGCGGCCTCGCCGACCTGCACCGCGCCGGCCTCGCCTCCGACCGCCAGCAGGAGCCGCTGCAGCTCGCCGTCGATCTGCGCGTCCAGCACGCCATGCACGACGAGCTCGGCCGGGCGCGCGAGAAGTTCAAGGCCAAGGCGGCCGCCGGCGTGGTGCTGGACGTCGACACCGGCGAGATCGTCTCGATGGTGTCGCACCCGGACTACGATCCGAACAACCCGAAGGAGGCGCTCGATCCCAACCGGATGAACCGGCTCACCACCGGCGTGTTCGAGATGGGCTCGGTGTTCAAGGCGCTGACCGTCGGGATGACGCTGGACTCCGGCAAGATGACGCTGAACTCGTCGGTCGACGCGCGCAGCGCGCTGCACTGGGGCAAGTTCAAGATCAGCGACTATCACGCCCAGAACCGCGTGCTCTCGGTGCCCGAGGTGTTCACCTACTCGTCGAACGTCGGCGCCGCCAAGATGGCGCTCGCGGTCGGCGTCGAAGGACACAAGCAGTACTTGCGAAAGATCGGCCAGCTCGACCGGCTGCGCACCGAGCTGCCGGAGAGCGCCGAGCCGATCGTGCCGAAGCGCTGGGGCGAGCTCAACACCATCACGATCTCGTTCGGCCACGGCCTCTCGGTCGCGCCGCTGCAGGCCCTGATGGGCGTCGCCGCGCTGATGAACGGCGGGTATCTGATCCAGCCGACCTTCCTCAAGCGCAGCCCGCAGGAGGCCCGCGCCGTGGCCAAGCGGGTCGTCAAGCCCGAGACCTCGGTCGCCATGCGCTACCTGATGCGGCTCAACTCGGAGAAGGGCTCGGGCAAGACCGCCGAGGTGAAGGGCTACTATGTCGGCGGCAAGACCGGCACGGCCGAGAAGGTGGTCGGCGGCCGCTACTCCAAGACCAAGCTGCTGTGCGACTTCATCGCCGTGCTGCCGGCCGACAAGCCGCGCTACGTGGTGCTGATCATGCTCGACGAGCCGCAGCCGACGCCGGAGACGCACGGCTTCGCCACCGCCGGCTGGAACGCCGCGCCGACCGCCGGCAAGGTGATCGCCCGCATCGCCCCGCTGCTCGGCCTCCAGCCGCGCTTCGACCTGCCGCCCGCCGACCAGCTCATCCTCGGCCGCGGCAAGCCCGCCGCCGCCGCGTCGGACCTGACGTCGTCCACCACCCGCCGCGAGGCGCGGGCGACGAGCGGGACCACGGCCGCGCCGCCGCCCACCTCGCTCCAGCCCCCGTCCGTCCGCCCCCCCGCCTCGGTGCCGGCCCAGGGACGGTGAGGGTCTCCGATCCGTAGAACCGCCTGCGGCTCCAGCCATCCTATGCGCTGTGAATCGGCGCGTAGGTGACCGAGACGTCGACCTGCAGGCCGATCGGATCGTCGGGACGGCCGGCGAAGCTGCCCGAGATCGGGCTCGCCTGCGCGGCCTCACGGGTCACGCCGACCCGGATCAGATTCGAGCCGGCGAGCAGGCCGTTGGTCGGGTCGTACTCGATCCAGCCGGCGCCCGGCAGGTAGACGGAGCACCACGCGTGCGTGCTGCCGCCGCCGACGGTGGCGCCGGACGTGTCGTCGTAGAGATAGCCGGTGACGAAGCGCGTCGCGACGCCGAAGCTGCGCAACGCCTCCATCATCAGCACGGCGAAGTCGCGACAGGTTCCGCGGCCGGACCGGATGGTGGCGGCGGCCGTCTGCGTCCCCTCCTCGTGCCGGGCCTGATAGCCGAACTGCTGCTTGATCGCGCCCGTCATCGCCGCGAGGACGTCCAGGGTCTCGGCGGATCCCGCCTCGGCGAGCATCCGCCGGGCCCAGGCGCTGACCACGCCGTCCGGGTCCGGCTCCTGCTGGACCGCCAGCCGGCCGAGATCGGCGAGATCGTCGGCCGTGTAGGCGAACGGAAACGCCGTCGCGTGGGGCTCCAGGGTGTATCGCGGCAACGGCGGCCCGGCGGGATGATGTGTGAGATCCAGCGTGGAGACGATCCTCAGGCGGTCGCTGCGGGTGGCCTCGCTCCAGTCGAGGAAGCAGATCGAGTTGTTGAAGATGTCGTGCTTCCAGGTCACCCGGGCCGGAGCCGGATCGACGACCAGGTCGGCCCGATGCAGGCGCAGGTCGTGGCTCTCGTCGGGCCGCACCATCAGCCGGTGACGCCCGAGCCCGACCGGATTGCGGTAGGCGTATTCGGTCGTGTGGACGATTTCGATTCTGGCCATGGACCTGATCACGATCGCGGCGCGACGGGAACTCCCGCGAGCGTAGCCCGGGTTTCGCCGCAGGCGAAAGCCGGGGTCGTTCGCCGAGACCGCGCGAGAAGACCCGGACTTCGCTTGCGCTCAGTCCGGGCTACGGGCGCGGTCCGGGCTGCTGCTCCTGCGGCCCTCTCCTCACAGCCCCAGCGGCCACACCAGGGGGCATTCCGTGGTGGGGTACTCGCACAGGCCCTCGCGGTCGCTGTTGCAGGGCGGGTCGTAGGTCTCGAGCAGATCCTGGGCGATCTCCTGGCGGCGCTCGGCATTGCCCTCCAGGCGCACGAAGATGCTGTTGGCGCCGATGCGCTCGAAGCAGGCCGTGCGGCAATGCGTCAGCGGGCTGTCCGAGAGGTCGCGCGTCTCGCCCACATAGACGTGGCGGTAGGACGAGCCGTTCGGCACCGTGTAGCGGATCGCCACCACATAGACGGCGCCGGTGGACTTGAACTCGGTGTCGCGGTCGTAGGCGAGAAACTCGTAAGCCTGACCGGACTGCCCCGTGAACGTCGCGGTTGCGAGTGAAGCCATGGCCACCCCCAAAAAATTGCCGGCCGAGACGGCCGCACCCGTCGAATTCTACCAGAAGGCGAGCCTGATGGCGAATTAGGCAGACGATATTCCGCTCATTATTTAGGCTCAACGGCTTGCCGGCGATTGTTGATGCTGCGTCGCAACATTCGATCGCGCCGCTTTGCTTCCCACCGTTAACGAACATGCTAAACCGGAGCCGCCGGGTGGAGGCCCGGCGAAGCACGGCGGGGCGAACATGCGGCTGCGCGATCTTCTGGAACCGGGCGCTCGATTCGAGGCGAGGCACGGCGACCGTCCGATCACGGCCGTGACGGCGGACAGCCGCGCGGCGACGCCGGGCGCCCTCTTCGCGGCGGTGCCGGGCACCAAGGCGGACGGGCTGACCTATGTGCCGGCGGCGCTGGCGAACGGCGCCGTGGCCGTGCTGGCCGAGCGGGCGCCGGTCGCTCCGCTGCCCGACGAGACCGCGCTGGTACTGGTGGACGATGTCCGCCGCGCGCTTGCGCTGGCCGCCGCCCGCCTGCATCCGCGCCAGCCCGCCGTCATCGCCGCCGTCACCGGGACGAGCGGCAAGACCTCGGTCGCCTCCTACACGCGCCAGCTCTGGGCGGCGCTCGGCCACAAGGCGGCGTCGATCGGCACCATCGGGCTGGTGACGCCGACCGAGGAGCACTACGGCTCGCTGACCACGCCCGATCCGGTCGCGCTGCATGTGACGCTCGACCGCATCGCCGGCGAGGGCGTGACGCATCTGGCGCTGGAGGCCTCCTCGCACGGGATCGAGCAGCACCGCCTCGACGGCGTGCGGGTGGCGGTCGCCGGCTTCACCAACATCACCCGCGACCATCTCGACTATCACCTCACCTTCGAGGCGTATCTGGCCGCCAAGCTCGGCCTGTTCGAGCGCCTGCTCGACGCCGACGGCACCGCCGTGATCGACATCGACCACCCGCATGCCGAGGCCGTGCTGGCGGCGGCGCGGGCCCGCGGCATCAAGGTCCTGACGGTCGGGCAGAGCGAGAGCGCCGACATTCGGGCCGCGGCGGTGGCGATCGACGGCTTCTCCCAGACCGTCACGATCGTGCACCGGGGCCGCACCACGGTCGTCCGTCTGCCGCTGGTCGGCGCCTTCCAGGTCGACAACGCGCTGGTCGCGGCCGGCCAGGTGATCGCCACCGGCGGCGACCCGGCCGCGGTGTTCGAGCAGCTCGAAGGGCTGGAAGGCGCCAAGGGCCGGCTGGAGCTGGTCGGCCACCGGCGCGGCGCGCCGATCTTCGTCGACTACGCCCACAAGCCGGACGCCCTCGCCAAGGCGCTCGACGCGCTGCGGCCGTATGCGAAGGGCAGGCTCGTCGTGGTGTTCGGCGCCGGCGGCGACCGCGACACCGGCAAGCGTCCCCTGATGGGCGCCATCGCGGCCGAGAAGGCCGACCGCGTCATCGTCACGGACGACAATCCGCGCAGCGAGGAGCCGGCGGCGATCCGGGCCCAAATCCTGGCCGCGGCGCCGGGCGCGATCGAGATCGGCGACCGCCGCCAGGCGATCCAGCAGGCGATCGAGGACCTCGCCGAGGGCGACGTGCTGCTGGTCGCCGGCAAGGGCCACGAGACCGGCCAGACCATCAAAGGGACGACGCTGCCGTTCAGCGACCACGAGGCGGTGACGTCCGTCTTACGGGACAAGACTTCGGCCCTGCGGGAGAAGAGCGCATGACCACGCCGCCGCTGTGGACCGTCGCCGACATGGCCGCCGCCATGGCGGCGCAGCGGTCCGGCCCCCTGCCCGATTCGATCGTCGGCCTGTCGATCGACAGCCGCACCTGCTCGGCGGGCGAGGCGTTCTTCGCCATCCTGGGCGACCGCCTCGACGGCCACGACTTCGTCGCCAAGGCGCTCGCCAACGGCGCGGCCCTCGCCGTCGTCTCGGCGGCGCGGCGCGGCGAGTTCCCGGCCGACGCGCCGCTGCTGGTCGTGCTCGACGTGCTGGAGGGCTTGCGCAATCTCGCCCGCGCCGCGCGGGCGCGCTCGCCGGCCAGAATCGTCGCGGTCACCGGGTCGGTCGGCAAGACCTCGACCAAGGAGGCGTTGCGGATCGCGCTGCGCGCCGACGGCGAGACCCACGCCTCGACGGCGTCGTTCAACAATCACTGGGGCGTGCCGCTGTCGCTCGCCCGCCTGCCCGAGACGGCCCGCTACGCCGTGTTCGAGATCGGCATGAACCACGCCGGCGAGATCACGCCGCTGGTCGCCATGGTGCGGCCGCACGTGGCGATCGTCACGACGGTCGAGCCGGTGCATCTCGAGTTCTTCCCCGACGTCGCCGCCATCGCCGACGCCAAGGCGGAGATCTTCACCGGCCTGGAGCCCGGCGGCGCCGCCGTGATCAACCGCGACAATCCGCATTACGAGCGGCTGAAGCGCCGCGCCGGCGCGGCCGGCGTGAAGCGCATCGTGTCGTTCGGCGAGCACCCCAAGGCCGACGCGCGGCTGGTCAAATACGCCCTGCAGGACGACGGCTCGACCGTCGAGGCCTCGATCCTCGGCACGCTGGCCGACTACCGGATCGGCGCGCCGGGCCGTCACTTCGTGCTCAACTCGCTCGCCGTGCTGGCGGCCGCGAGCCTCGCCGGCGCCGACCTCGCCCTCGCCGCGCTGGCGCTGGCCGAGCAGCGCCCGGCGACCGGCCGCGGCACCCGCACGGATCTGTTCATCGGCGACGGCCGCGCCCTGCTGATCGACGAGAGCTACAACGCCAACCCGACCTCCATGGCCGCCGCGCTCGCCGTGCTGGGCCGGGCGCCGCTCGGCGCCCGCGGCCGCCGCATCGCCGTGCTGGGCGACATGCTGGAGCTCGGCGCCGCGGGGGCGGAGCTGCATCGCGGCCTCGTCGACGCCGTGGCGGCGAGCACCATCGACCTCGTGTTCTGCGCCGGCCCGCTGATGCGCGCGCTGTGGGACGCCCTGCCGGCCGAGCGGCGCGGCGGCTGGGCCGCGAATTCCGAGGAGCTCGAGCCGCAGGTGCTCGCCTCCGTCCATCCCGGCGACGCCGTCATGGTGAAGGGCTCGCTCGGCTCCCGCATGGGGCCGATCGTCAAGGCCCTGGCGCGTCGCTATCCCGCCCCCGCGGCGTCCGACGACCTTCCAGTGCGAGGCTGACCGCATGCTCTATTGGCTCGCCGATCTCTCCGACGTCTTCAGCGCGCTCAACGTCTTCCGCTACATCACGTTCCGGGCCGCCGGCGCGATCGTGACGGCGGCCCTGTTCGTGTTCCTGTTCGGCCCGACCATCATCCGCCTGCTGCGGGTGAAGCAGGGCAAGGGCCAGCCGATCCGGGCCGACGGGCCGAAGTCGCATCTGCTCACCAAGGTCGGCACGCCGACCATGGGCGGGCTGATGATCCTGTCCGGCCTCGTCGTCTCCACCGTGCTGTGGGCCAACCCGGCGAACCCCTATGTGTGGATCGTGCTCGGCGTCACGCTCGGCTTCGGGCTGATCGGCTTCTACGACGACTATCTCAAGGTGACCAAGCAGACCCATGCGGGCTTCTCGGGCAAGACCCGGCTGGCGCTGGAGACGCTGATCGCCGTGATGGCCTGCTTCGCCCTGGCGATGCTGGGCCGCGCGCCGCTGACCACCTCGCTCGCCTTCCCGTTCGTCAAGGACATGGTGGTCGATCTCGGCTGGTTCTTCCTCGCCTTCGGCGCCTTCATCATCGTCGGCGCCGGCAACGCCGTGAACCTGACCGACGGCCTCGACGGCCTCGCCATCGTGCCCGTGATGATCGCGGCGGCGAGCTTCGGCGGCATCTCCTGGGTGGTCGGCAACGCCGTGTTCGCCGACTACCTGCAGCTCAACTTCGTCGCCGGCGCCGGCGAGCTGGCGGTGCTGTGCGCCGCCATCCTGGGGGCCGGGCTCGGCTTCCTGTGGTTCAATGCGCCGCCCGCCTCGGTGTTCATGGGGGACACCGGCTCGCTGGCGCTCGGCGGCCTGCTCGGCTCGATCGCCGTGGTGACCAAGCACGAGGTGGTGCTCGGCATCATCGGCGGCCTGTTCGTGCTGGAAGCCGTCTCGGTGATCGTCCAGGTCGTCTCGTTCAAGCTAACCGGCAAGCGGGTTTTCAAGATGGCCCCGCTGCATCATCATTTCGAGCAGCTCGGCTGGACCGAGCCGCAGATCGTGATCCGCTTCTGGATCATCTCGGTGGTGCTGGCGCTCGCCGGCCTCTCCACCCTGAAGCTGAGGTGACGACGGGGACCGGGCCGATGTCGATCGCCACAAACTCAGCCTCGTCATGCCCGCGCTCGTCGCGGGCATCCACGCTCTTCGCAGCGGCTCGAGCCCGAACATCGTGGATGGCCGGGACGAGCCCGGCCATGACGACGGCGAAACCGAACGTCGAAAGGACCTTCCGATGATTCCCGTCACCACGCTGGAAGGCCGCAAGGTGGCGATCTTCGGGCTCGGGGCATCCGGGCTCGCCACCGCCAGCGCGCTGTTCGCCGGAGGCGCCGACGTAGTCGGCTGGGACGACAGCGAGGAGCGCATCGCCTATGCGGCGAGCGCCGGCATCCCGACCGCCGATCTGCGCACCATCGACTGGTCGCGCTTCGCGGCCCTGGTGCTCGCCCCTGGCGTGCCGCTCACCCATCCGGCGCCGCACTGGACGGTCGGGCTCGCCCGCGCCGCCGGCGTCGAGGTGATCGGCGACATCGAGCTGTTCTGCCGCGAGCGCGCCGCGCATGCGCCGAACGCGCATTTCATCGCCATCACCGGCACCAACGGCAAGTCGACCACCACGGCGCTCACGACCCACCTGCTCGCCTCGGCCGGTCGCGAGGTGCAGATCGGCGGCAATATCGGCACCGCCATCCTGTCGTTGAAGCCGCCGCAGCCCGGCCTCGTCCACGTCATCGAGGTGTCGTCGTTCCAGATCGACCTCGCGCCGAGCCTCGATCCGTCGATCGGCATCCTGCTCAACGTCACCGAGGACCATCTCGACCGCCACGGCACCATGGAGACCTATGCGGGCCTCAAGGAGCGCCTGGTCGCCGGCGTCCAGGAGGGCGGCACCGCCGTGATCGGCGTCGATGACGATTATTGTCAGGCCGCCGCCGACCGGGTCGCCCGGTCGGGCCGCAAGGTCGTGCGGGTCTCGGTGCGCCGGCCGCTCGCCGACGGGATCTATGTCGAGGGCGGACGCATCCTGCGCGCCGAAGGCGCAGCGAGCAGCGAGATCGCCCTGCTCGGCGGCATCGCCACGCTGCGCGGCACCCACAACGCCCAGAACGCCGCCTGTGCCAGCGCTGCGGCCCTCGCGCTCGGTCTCACCCCGAAGGACATTCAGGCGGGGCTGCGCACCTATCCGGGGCTCGCGCACCGGATCGAGGAGGTCGGCCGCTACGGCTCGATCCTGTTCGTCAACGACTCCAAGGCGACCAATGCGGACGCTGCGGCGCGCGCGCTCGCCTGCTTCTCGGACATCTTCTGGATCGCCGGGGGCAAGCCGAAGTCCGGCGGCATCGCGCCGCTGGAGGGCTTCTTCCCGCGCGTGCGAAAAGCCTATCTGATCGGCGAGGCGGCCGAGGATTTTTCCCGCACGCTCGACGGCAAGGCGCCGTGGAGCATCTCGGGCACGCTCGACAAGGCCGTCGCCCAGGCCGCCGAGGACGCCGCCGCGGCGGGGCTGCAGCAGGCCGTGGTGCTGCTGTCGCCCGCCTGCGCGTCCTACGACCAGTTCAAGAACTTCGAGGTCCGCGGCGACGCCTTCCGCAAGCTGGTGAAGGCACTGCCCGGGGTGAAGTCGTGACGTAGCCCGCATTGCGCTGCGAGACTGGGCAAGAAATCCGCTTCAGGCCTGGAGGGCCGAGAGTGGTCGCCGGCGGGCTTCGGTCGAGGCGATTTCG
>NZ_NPEX01000017.1 GCF_003258865.1 Rhodoplanes roseus
GCCGCATCTCGACCGCGCCGGCAACGGCGCGGCCGGCCCCACCCAATCCGCGGTCGAGCCGGCACCGCTCGCCGAGGCGACGCCGCCGGCCGGGTTCGAGAAGGCCGAGCCGCCCCACGAGGGTCCCGGCACGTCGACAGCCGACATCGCGGCCGCCGCCGAGGCGGCCGGCGCCCCGCCGCCCCTGCCCGAGGCCGCTCCGGCCGCCCGGTTGGCGGAGGCGCAGGTCGAGACCCGGGTCGAGACCCGGTCCGAGCCCAGGCTGGAGGCCGTGCTCGAGCTCAAGGCTGCGCCGACCGTCGAAGCCGCCCAGGTCGAGCCCATCAAGGTCGCGGCCGCCAAGGTCGACGCCGTCAAGCCCGAGAAGCCCAAGAAGGCCGCCAAGCCGGAGGCCGACCAGACGCCGCCGCATGTCGACATCGAGAAGTTCGCCACCAACGTGGCCCGCATGATGGAACAAGGCGGCCGGGCCCTGGCCGCCTTCATGAAGCCGCGCGAGGAAGGCAAGATCCACGACGAGCCGCCCCAGCAGGTCGTCGACATCGTGACGACCTTCGGCAAGGTGATGGAGTACTGGATGCGCGACGCCAAGCGGGCGATCGAGCTGCAGACCTCCATCGGCCACGCCTATCTGGATCTGTGGGCCAACACGATGCGGCGGCTCGCCGGCGAGAGCCATCCGCCGATCGCCACGCCGGATCCACGCGACCGCCGCTTCTCCGACCCCGAGTGGTCGAGCAACACCTATTTCGACTTCCTCAAGCAGGCCTATCTGGTGACCAGCCGGCTCGCCAATCATCTGGTCGAGGACGCCGAGGGCCTCGATCCGCTGACCCGGCGCAAGGCCGACTTCTACATGAAGCAGATGGTCAACGCGATCGCGCCGTCGAACTTCGTCTTCACCAATCCCGAGCTGCTGCGCCTGACGCTCAAGTCGAACGCCGACAATCTGGTGCGCGGCATGACCATGCTGGCCGAGGACATCGAGGCCGGCCACGGCGAGCTGAAGATCAGGCAATCCGACAACTCGCAGTTCGAGGTCGGCCGCAACCTCGCCGTCACGCCCGGCAAGGTGGTCTATCAGAACGAGCTGATGCAGCTCATCCAGTACACGCCGACCACCGAGACGGTGCTCAAGACGCCGCTCCTGATGGTGCCGCCCTGGATCAACAAGTACTACATCCTGGATCTCAACGCCGAGAAGTCGTTCATCAAGTTCTGCGTCGACAACGGCGTCACGGTGTTCATCATCTCGTGGGTCAATCCGGACGAGCACCTGGGCGCCAAGACCTTCGCGGACTACATGCGCCAGGGTCCGCTGGAGGCGCTCGACGTCGTGCTGAAGATCACCGGCGAGCCCTCCGCCCACACGCTCGGCTACTGCGTCGGCGGCACCATGCTGTCGGTGACGATGGCGTATCTGTCGGCGACCACCACGGCGGAGCGGATCCGCTCGGCCACCATGTTCACGGCCCAGGTCGACTTCGAGAAGGGCGGCGACCTCAAGCTGTTCACCTCGGACGAGGGACAGATCGAGGCGATCGAGCGGCGGATGGCGGAGATCGGCTACCTCGAGGGCGAGAAGATGGCCATGATCTTCAACTTCATGCGCTCCAACGACCTGGTCTGGCCCTACATCATCTCGAACTATCTCAAGGGCGAGCAGCCGTTCCCGTTCGACCTCCTGTACTGGAACTCCGACTCGACCCGGATGCCGGCGGCCAACCACTCGTTCTACCTGCGCAACTGCTACCTGGAGAACAACCTCAGCCAGGGCCGCATGGAGATCGACGGCACGGCGCTCGACCTCGAGAAGATCCTGGTGCCGATCTACACGGTGGCGACCCGCGAGGACCACATCGCGCCGGCCGAGTCCGTCTATATCGGCGCCGCGATGTTCGGCGGCGAGGTCGAGTTCGTCTGCGCCGGCTCCGGCCACATCGCCGGGATCATCAACCCGCCGGCCGGACGAAAATACCAGTACTGGACCGGCGCGCGGCCCTCCGGCGACAGCGGCGACAGCGTCGAGGCGTGGATCAAGCGCTCGACCGAGCATCCCGGCTCGTGGTGGCCGCACTGGCTGGAGTGGATCCGCCACTTCGACCCGACCGAGGTGCCGGCCCGCATTCCCGGCACCGCCGAGTTCCCGCCGATCGAGGACGCGCCCGGCAGCTACGTGAAGGTGCGGAGCTGATCAGGACGACGTGCGTGCTCGCAACGGCGGCTGCCTCACCCTCTCTCCGTTGGGGAGAGGTGAGCGGGCGCATGGCGGCTCCGCGCGGCATGGCGTGACGAAGTTGCGCGCCGTCAATGCGCCCGGCGGCGGCCGGTCGAGACTGCTGTCGACGACCGTGTCTCTTCGGCCGCTCTCCATCGGCCGGACAAGAAACATCGAACAATCTCGCACGCCAGGAGTCCCGCCATGAAAGCCTCCGACATCATGTCCACCAGCGTCATCACGGTGACGCCCGACACGTCCGTGCAGGACGTGGCCGAGATCCTGCTGAAGAACCGCATCAGCGGCGTGCCGGTGGTCGACCCGGAGGGACGGCCGATCGGCATCGTCAGCGAAGGCGACCTGCTGCGTCGCGCCGAATCCGGCACCGGTCACGAGCGCTCGTGGTGGCTGAAGCTGCTGATGGGCCGCGAGGTGCTGGCCGCCGAATACGTCAAGGAGCACGCCCGTCGCGCCGCCGACGTGATGACGCGCGAGCTGGTCACCGCGACGCCCGACACGCCGGTCGCCGAGATCGCCAGCCTGCTCGAGCGCAACCGCATCAAGCGGGTGCCGATCCTGCAGGGCGGCAAGCTGGTCGGCATCGTCAGCCGCGCCAACCTGCTGCACGCGCTCGCCACCCAGCGCCGCCAGGCCGCGACGAGCCCGATCGCCGACGCCGATCTGCGCAAGCAGATCATGGCCCGCCTGGAGGCGGAGCCGTGGCTGGCCTCCAGCCTCGTCAACGTCACGGTGACGGACGGCGTCGTCGACACCTGGGGCGTCGTCGACTCGCCGGCCGAGAAGCAGGCTCTGCGGGTGGTGATCGAGGAGACCCCGGGGGTGAAGTCGGTCAACGACAACCTGGTGATCCGCCCGGTCGTCGCCGGGGTGTGAGGCGCCGGCGTGTGACGCGTCGGGCGTCCGACCGCGCCGGGATCTTGAAAGTAAGGAAATATCGCCTTACTTTCAGCAGACGATCCCTGTGCTCGGAGGAGACCGGCATGAGCGCCCTCACCGTCACGGCGAAGGGTCAGGTGACGCTGCGCAAGGATCTGCTTCAACATCTCGGCGTCCGCCCGGGCGACAAGGTCACGGTCGAGAAGCTTCCGGACGGCCGTGTCGTGGTGGCGGCGCAGCGTCGCGGCGGCGCCATCTCGGACGTGTTCGGGCGGCTGAAGAGGGCCGGCGGCCCGGCGCTCTCGGTCGAGGAGATGAACGAGATCGCCACGCGCGGCTGGGCCGGCGAGCGATGAGAATCACGGCCGACACCAACGTCCTGGTCCGCGCCCTCACGGAGGACGATGCCGCCCAGAGCGCGGTGGCGCAGCGGCTGCTGGCGGAGGCCGAGCTCGTCGCCGTGCCGTCGCCGGTGCTGTGCGAGCTGGTCTGGGTCCTGTCGAAAGGCTACCGGATCCCGGCAGCCGAGATTTCCGATGCTCTCCGCCGCCTGATCGACAGCCCCACCGTCGCCGTGAACCGGCCGGCCGTGGACGCTGGCCTCGCCTTGCTCGACCGAGGCGGCGACTTCGCCGACGGCGTCATCGCCCACGAAGGGCGCTGGCTCAGCGGGCGGACTTTCGTCTCCTTCGACAAGCAGGCCGTGACGCGGCTCGCCGAGGCGGGAGAGCCCGCGCGGCTCCTCGCCTGAGACGACCCCGCCCCGCACTGTGGCCGAACCGTGACTGTCCCCACCCGACGCGCCGATTGGTGAACGTCCGCCCGCTCCCGAACGACGAATTGCGTCGACCCGGACAGCGGTCTCGTAAGTCCTATCGGCTAGATCCTGGAATGGAGAGTCGCTCCTGCGGCGGGCCGTCGGCCCGAGCGGGGCGGCCGTGACTCGGTCTCGCGCGGTGGATCCTCCACCCGACGGACCGACGACGACAGGGAAGACGTGCCTTGCGAGCCCAGCGTGTCGCCAGCAAGACGGCGTTCCGCCGCCCCGCCGCCAACGACAACCGCCGCGAGAGCTGCGGCGTCCGGATCGCGCGACGGAATCTCCTGGCCAGCAAGACGGTGGTCGCCTGCGCGGCGGCCGCCACCCGGACGGTGCGTGAAGCCTTCTACGCGGCCGAGCACGCCTGGGCGATCGACGGCCTGATGCAGGCGGTGGCGCGGCAGGATTTCTCCGGCTGGAGCTGGGGCGACGAGACCGCGAGCCCCGACCGCTGGCGCCTCGCCCGCCGCCGCCTCGAGCTGCACAACCTCCCCGATCCGACCGCCTTCGAGCAGACGCTGACCGAGGAGCTCGACCGCCTGTGGGTCGAGCTCGCCGTCCCGTTCCCGGACCGGGCCGGCCGATCCGAGAGCGCCTGACCGCCGCCGGACGAGGCGGCGCAGCGCGCCGATCCGCGCGTCGTACCGTTCCCTCAGGGGAACAGCGCGATCTGCTCCAGGCCGAGGGCTTCTGGGAAGCCGAGCATCAGGTTCATGTTCTGCACGGCCTGGCCCGAGGCGCCCTTGACCAGGTTGTCGAGCGCGGCGCAGACGATGGCGCGGCCCGGCACGCGGTCCTTGGCGACCCCGATGAAGGTCATGTTGGAGCCGCGCACGTGGCGCGTCTGCGGCATCTCGCCGAACGGCAGCACGTGCACGAAGGGCTCGTCCGCATAGGCGTCGACCAGGATCGCGTAGAGCTCCTCGGCCCCCCTGCCCTCGGTGCCGCGGACATAGATGGTCGAGAGGATCCCGCGGTTCATCGGCACCAGATGCGGCGTGAAGGTGGGCAGCACCTCGCGACCCGCCGCCTTGGAGAACTCCTGGTCCAGCTCCGCCATGTGCCGGTGATGCCCGACGCCGTAGGCGTGGAAGCCCTCCGACACCTCGGAGAACAGCATCGCCTCCTTGGCGGCGCGCCCGGCCCCGGTCATGCCCGACTTGGCGTCGATCACGATGGCGTCGAGATCGATGGCCGCCGCCCGGATCAGCGGCAGCAGCGGGAGCTGGGCGCAGGTGGTGTAGCAGCCCGGGTTGGCGACCAGCCGGGCGCCCCTGATCTTCTCGCGGTAGACCTCGACCAGCCCGTAGACGGCCTCGCGCTGCAACGCCTCGGCCCGGTGCGCATGGCCGTACCAGCGCGCATAGGCCTCCGGGTCGAACAGCCGGAAATCGGCCGAGAGATCGACCACCTTGGTGTTCGGCGCCTTGTCCAACAGCGTCTCGATCACGGTCTGGGTCGTCCCGTGAGGGAGGGCGCAGAAGACGAGGTCGAGCCCGGCGCTCGGCCAGTCGGTGTCGTCGATGGAGACGAGCCGCGGCAGCGCGTAGGGCGAGAACTGCGGGAACACGTCCCGCATCGCCTGGCCGGCGCGGCGGTCGGCGGTCAGGAGGGCGATGTCGACGCGCGGATGGCGCAGCAGCAGGCGCAGCAGCTCCGAGCCCGTGTAGCCCGAGGCGCCGAGAATGCCGATATTCGCCCTGTCCGCCATGACGTGTCCTTCCGGATCGCAGATCTGCCGGATCGCAGAATGCGGCGGAGACATAGCCCCTCGATGCCACAGGGAAAAGACCCCGTCGGCGGATCGCGGGGCCGGGATGCGCTTTCGCGTCACGCGGTCGGCCAGCGCGGCAGGAGCTTTCCGCGGGCGCGCTCCTCGCATCCACGAGGACGAACTCATCTCCTTGACAAGGTTATGGGGGTATCCCCATATCGAGAGGTGAGGATCGAACGCCCCGACCCGAAACCCTGCATCTTCATCGGCTCCAGCCGTAAGGACCTGAAGCGATTCCCGGAGAAGGTCCGGAACCGCATGGGCTACGCCCTGAGCCGTGTGCAGGAGGGCGACGAGCCGCTCGGCGCGAAGGCACTGAAGGGATTCGGCGGACGTACGGTCCTGGAGCTGATCGAGGATTTCGACACCGACACCTATCGGGCCGTCTACACAGTGCGATTTTCCGGTGTGGTCTACGTCCTTCACGCCTTCCAGAAGAAGGCCAAGACGGGCGTCGCCACTCCTCTCCACGAGATCGATCTGATCAGATCACGGCTGCGCGATGCCGAGATGCATTACCGGGCGCACCGGGGGAAACCAGGGAGCACGCCATGACCAGGAAGAGCAGCACGCGGCTGCCCGCGCACGAGGTCGGCAGCGGAAACGTGTTCGCCGACCTCGGCCTGCCCAACCCCGAAGAGCGGATGCTGAAGGCCGGCATCGTCGCCGAGCTGCACCGTTCGATCAAGGATCGCGGCCTCACCCAGGTCAAGGCCGCCAAGCTCGTCGGCATCTCCCAGCCCGATCTGTCCCGCCTCCTGCGGGGGGACTTCGAGGACTATTCGGCCGAACGTCTGTTGAAGATGCTCACCGCATTCGCCCAGGACGTGGAGATCGTCGTGAAGCCCCACCGACGGACCGGCGAGGCCGGACGGATCACGTTCAGACCCACGGCCGTGTGACGACCTCACGGGGCTTCGGCCACGTCTCGGCAAAGCGCGCCGCAAGCGGCTTGCTCCCCCCGTCCCGTGTCCCGGACGCGGTGCAGCGCGAAGCGATGCAGCGCAGAGCCGGGACCCAGGGCGGCCCGGCGAGGCGGTCCGGCGCAGCGACGGTGGGCCCCGGGGTGGAAGGGCCGCGCGGCCGCAGCCCGGCCGAACGCCGTCAGAGCGTCGGGCTCCAGGCGATCGGCACCAGGCGGTAGTTGCTGGCGCCGTCCTTCTCGACGTAGCCGGCGGCCGGGAACGGGAAGTGGAAGCCCTGCACCTGGAGCTTCTCGGCCGAGGCCATGTCGAACAGGCGGCGGCGGGTCTTCTCGGCCTGGTCGGCATCCATGTCGAACATCGCGTGCCAGCCCGGATTGCGCACGAACAGCGCCGGATGGTTGGTCACGTCGGACTGGATCAGCGTCTTGGCGTTGCCGGAGGCGAGCACGAAGGAGGTGTGGCCCGGCGTGTGGCCCGGCGTCGCGATCGGCGTGATGCCGGTGACCAGCTCCTTGTCGTGGGCGTAGGGCGTGACCTTGTTGCCGAGCGCGCCGAACACCCGGCGGGCATTGGCGAAATTCGGCTTCAGGCCGTCCGAGGCGCGGCTCATGGCGCCGTCGTCGGACCAGTAGGCCCACTCGGGCTGCGGCACCAGGATCTCGGCATTGGGGAAGGCCGGCTTGCCGTCGGCGGTCAAGAGGCCGTTGATGTGGTCGCCGTGGAAATGCGAGATGACGACGGCGTCGACCGCGCCGAGATCGATGCCGGCGGCGGCGAGGTTCTTGTGGAACTGGCCGACCGCGCCCTTCGACTGCTCGAAAGCGGCCGGGCCGTTGCCGGTGTCGATCACCACCAGCTTGCCGCCCGTGTTCACCACCAGCGGGTTGAACACGATGGTCATCTTGCCCGGCTCCATGTAGGCGGCCTGGAGCGCGGCGTCGATCTCGTCCTTCTTGGCGTTCTTCACGAAGCCGTCCGGCATCGGGAAGGTGCGGGCGCCGTCGGTCGCCACCGTCACCTCGAGGCTGCCGATCTTGTAGCGGTAGACCCCGGGCGCCTGGCTGGTCGCCGTCGGGACGGCGGCGGCCGCGGGCTGCGCCGTCAGCGGCAGGTTTGCGCCGGCCGCGCCGAGGGCGGCCCCGGCCAGGATCGTGCGTCGGGTCATGTCGCTCATCCTCTTCACTCCAGGTCGTTTGCGGTCTGTCGCGTCGATCAAGGGGATGCGGGGGTTTGCTCAGGACCGTGGAGAGGCCCGGAGCCGCGCAGCGTCCTCATACGATGGGACGGAGGCGTGCGCACGACACGGCGGATCACGCTCCGGTGAACCACTTCAAGCCGAGGGTTCCGGGCACCAGCAGCACGGCGGCCCAGACGAACGCCGAGGAGAAGTTCGCCGCCTGGAAGTGCCACCAGGGCATCACGAAGATGCCGGCGACCAGCGGCACCGAGGCGCGCAGCGGCCCGAAGAAGCGGCCGATGAAGATCGCCGCCACGCCGAACTTCTTGATGAAGGCCTCGCCCCTGGGCAGCAGGTCGGGATAGCGCGACAGCGGCCAGACATGGGCGACCTTGTCCTTGAAGGTGAAGCCCAGCCAGTAGGACAGCCAGTCGCCGAGCGCGGCGCCGATGGCGGCCGCCACCCAGATCGGCCAGAACTCGAGCCCGCCCAGGCCGATCAGCGCGCCGATGCCGATCAGCGCCGCCCAGGCCGGCACGATCAGCGAGAAGAAGGCGAGCGACTCGGCGAAAGCCAAAAGGCCGACCACCGGCGCGCCCCACGCCTGGTTGGCGCGCACGAAGTCGATCAGGATCTGCGTGTACTGTTCGATCATGTCCGGGAACAGATGGGAGCCGAGCATCGACGGGGGTAGGCTCCCGGCTGCGCGAGGGGCGCGGCGCCGTGACGCGCCGCCGGGCGCCCTGCCCCGAAAAACCCACGGCCGCGCCGGCGGCGCCACCGTTCGGGATGATTTCACGGCGGCCCCCGGTTGTCACGCGCCGCACTGCCGCGCCCCGCGGCGGCCGGACGGCGCGTCAGCGGCGACCGGTCTTGCCAGGACCGGCCGGCTGGGGCGGACCGAAGGGCGCGATATCGGGGTTGGAGAACGGCCCACGATAGGCCTCGCCGGCCGGCCCGGCCGGGGGAACGCGGTCGGCGCGCACCTCGACGGCGAAGAGGTCGCGCTCCGGATCGACCGGGACGACGCCGAAGCCGGCGTCGAGATCGGCGGGACCGAGGCCGAGCTGGGTCGCCGCCTCGGCGAGCGTCGGCGGCCCGCCTCGGCCCGTCACCGTCATCAGCGCCGTCCTGGGCTCGCCCATCGGGCGCCTCCGCTCACACGCCGGCGCTCTGGCCCGCCGCATCCGGGTCGATAATGCCGTGTCCGTAATTCCTGTTCCAGCCCGGCCCGCCCTGCACCTGGCGGGCCGTCGTGGTGATCTGCGCGAACAGGTTCCGGGGCGGCATCGCCTGCGACGACAGGCGGGTGCGCAGCGCCGCGACGCATCCGGCCGCCACCGGGCAAGCCGCCGAGGTGCCGCTGTCCGGCGCCCCCTGCCCGAACGCCTCCGACCCGAGGAAATGCGTGTAGGCCGTGACATCCGGCTTCTGCTGGAACATGCCGGCGATCGAGGGGCCCTGCGACGAGTAACCGACCCGCGTGTCGGTGACGTCGCAGCCGGCGAGCGTCAGGACGTCGGGGCTGGCATTGGCACCCATGATGGTCTCGGTGGTGCGGGCCTGACAGCGGCCGTCGGCACACTCGCCGCCGCAATTGCCGGCCGCGAACAGGATGTCGGCCCCGGCCCGCGCCAGCACGCCGACGATCAGACTGAACGGGTGGTTCGGATTGTCGATGTAGCGGCCCGGATGACCGGGCGGGAAATCCCAGCTCGGATGGAAGATGCCCCAGCTGTTGTTGACCACCAGGGCCTTGTAGCGCAGCGCCCCACCGGGCGCGAAGGCGACGGCCCAGAACGCGATGAGCTGGGCGAAGGCCTGAAGGGCGACGCTCAAGGTGCTGCCCGTCACCGAGCCGCCCGGCGCCGTGGTGGCGAGGATCGGGTAGTCGAGCAGCGTCGCCTTCGGCGCCGCGATCAGTACGTCGTAGGCGCACATGGTGCCGTGATCGACCGGATGCTTGCCGGGACCCGAGGTGGCCCCGGCCGGCGTCCATGAATTGCCCGCGTCGAAGCGCGGAAAGGCACCGAGCTTGCGCTGCAGATGGGCGAGGTTGATCCCGGTGTCCATGATCGCCACCGCGACGCCGTCACCGTCGAGGCCACGGGCCGCGAGCGTCGGGACGTTCAGCTTGGTGGCGACGTCGGCCGCCTTGCCGACCGGCGGCGTGCCGCCGCAGGTGAGGAACGGCGCGATGACCGGATCGGCGAAAAGCGGCCGGCCGCCGCTCTCGGTCGGGATCTCGCCGGGATCCTCGGCGTCGATGAAGCCGCGGACCGCGAAGTTCTGCGACTGCGCCGGCGCCAGCGTCTCCAGCGTCGCCCCTGCGGTGACGCCCTTTCCCACTGGCACGGCCGGAAAGGTGGGGTCGAGGGTCAGGCCAGGCGGCATCGTCGTGGCGTCGAGGGGAATTTGCGACGCGCGGCGGTCCGCCGCGGCGATCGCCGATTCGACCAGGGGCTCTTGGGCGGGCAGGATCGCGAGCACGGGGATGCGCATGCCATCTCCTCCTGTCGTAGGACACCGCGGGAGTATGGCGAGGTTGCATTGATCGGCAATTCACAACCCTGGCAGGTTGTTGCAAATCGGAAGTTGCCGCGTCGCGGCGTATCCCGCCACGAACGCGCCACATCTTCGCCCGGACGCGTGGCATAGTGCGGGCCACCGATTCGAACACATCCTGAACAGACAGTCCGACCGACATCCCGATGGCCAAACCCGTCTCGAAGAAAGAGTCCTCCGACCTGTTCGCCGCCGGAGGCGTTCCGGCCGTGCGCCGTCCGACCGAGCCGGCCAAGCCGGCACCGAAGGCGGAGCCCAAGCCGGACCCGAAGTTCGACGTGCGCCGCAACGCCGCCGAGGGCACCTACACGGCGCAGGACATCGAGGTTCTGGAGGGGCTGGAGCCGGTGCGGCGCCGGCCCGGCATGTATATCGGCGGCACCGACGAGCGCGCCCTGCACCACCTCTTCGCCGAGGTGATCGACAACTGCATGGACGAGGCGCTGGCCGGCCACGCGACCTTCATCGAGGTGTCGCTGGAGGCCGACGGCTGGCTGACCGTGTCGGACAACGGCCGCGGCATCCCGGTCGACCCGCACCCGAAGTTCCCCAAGAAGTCGGCGCTCGAAGTCATCATGTGCATGCTGCACGCCGGCGGAAAGTTCGACTCGAAGGTCTACGAGACCTCGGGCGGCCTGCACGGCGTCGGCATCTCGGTGGTCAACGCGCTGTCCGAGCGGCTGGAGGTCGAGGTCGCCCGCCAGGGCCAGCTCTACCGCCAGGTGTTCGCCCGCGGAAAACCAGTCGGCGACCTGGAGAAGCTCGGCAAGATCAACAACCGGCGCGGCACGCGGGTGCGCTTCAAGCCCGACGCGACGATCTTCCCGAAGTCGCGCTTCAGCCCGCAGCGCCTGTTCAAGATGTCGCGCGCCAAGGCCTATCTGTTCGGCGGCGTCGAGATCCGCTGGCACTGCGACGTCAGCCTGCTGGCCGGCATCGAGGGCGTGCCGACCGAGGAGACGTTCCACTTCGCCGGCGGCCTGAAGGACTATCTGGCCAACGCCGTGGAGGGGCAGACGCTGGTGCATCCCGACCTGTTCACCGGCCAGACCGGGCGGCCGGGCCAGAACGGCGCGGTCGAGTGGGCGATCGCCTGGACGGCGGACGGCGACGGCTTCGTCTCCTCCTATTGCAACACCATCCCGACGCCCGAGGGCGGCACCCACGAGTCCGGGCTCCGCTCGGCGCTGCTGCGCGGCCTCAAGGACCACGCCGAGCGCGTCGGCCAGGGCAAGCGCGCCGCCGCCGCGACCTCCGACGACGTGATGAACGGCGCCGGCGCGATGCTGTCGGTGTTCGTGCGCGAGCCCGAGTTCCAGGGCCAGACCAAGGACCGGCTCGCCACCGGCGAGGCGCAGCGCATCGTCGAGAGCGCCGTCAAGGATCAGTTCGACCACTGGCTCGCCGGCAACCCGAACCAGGCCAACAAGCTCCTGGACTGGGTGGTGGAGCGCGCCGAGGAGCGCCTACGCCGCCGTCAGGAGAAGGAGACGGCGCGAAAATCCGCCGTCAAGAAGCTGCGGCTGCCCGGCAAGCTCGCCGACTGCCAGCTCACCGCGACCGAAGGCTCGGAGATCTTCATCGTCGAGGGCGACTCGGCCGGCGGCTCCGCCAAGCAGGCGCGCGACCGCGCCCGGCAGGCGGTCCTCCCGTTGCGCGGAAAGATCCTCAACGTGGCGAGCGCGACGCGCGACAAGCTCGCCCAGAACCAGCAGCTCGCCGACCTGGTGCAGGCGCTCGGCTGCGGCACCGGCGCGAGCTATCGCGACGAGGATCTGCGCTACGAGAAGGTGATCGTGATGACCGACGCCGACGTCGACGGCGCCCACATCGCCTCGCTGCTGATCACCTTCTTCTACCGCCAGATGCCGAAGCTGATCGAGGACGGGCACCTCTATCTCGCGGTGCCGCCGCTCTACCGCCTGTCGCACGGCGCCAAGACGATCTACGCCCGCGACGACAAGCACAAGGACGAGATCCTGGCGAAGGAGTTCCGCGCCAACGCCAAGGTCGAGATCGGCCGCTTCAAGGGCCTGGGCGAGATGATGCCGGCCCAGCTCAAGGAAACCACCATGGACCGCAAGACCCGCACGCTGCTGCGGGTCAAGCTCCTGGCCGACGACCGCGCCGACACCGCCAAGTCGGTCGAGCGCCTGATGGGCTCCAAGGCCGAGACCCGCTTCGCCTTCATCCAGGAAAAAGCCGAGTTCGCCTCCGACGAGATGCTGGACGTGTGAGCGGAGCACGGCATTCGTCGTGAGCCGGGGACGCGGCCGCGCCTCTGCGCTTCACCTCTCCCCGACGGGGAGAGGTCGGGCCGCCGGAGGCGGACCGGGTGAGGGGGTGCCGCCCTCACCTTCGGCGCCAGGATGAACGTCCACCCGTGCACGCAGGCTCTGCGGATCATGTCAGGCACGACGAACGTTTCGATCAGGTCCGCGCACCCCGATGACGCGCCGGCGCTCGGCGCCCTCCTGACCGAAAGCTACACGGCCCTCCTCGCGCCGCGGTACGAGGCCGGGCTTCTGAGCCGCGCGCTGCCCCTGATGACGCGCGCAAACCCGCGCCTGCTGGCCTGCGGCACCTATTACGTGGCCGAGACTGCGAACGGCGCCCTGGTCGGCTGCGGCGGCTGGACGGCGGAGCGGCCGGGGACCGGCACGCTCACCGATGGCGAGGCGCATATCCGCCACTTCGCCACCCATCCGGCCCGGGTCGGAACAGGCATCGGAACGAGGCTGCTGGAGCACTGCATCGGTGAATCCGCGCGCGCCGGGTTCCGCCCCCTCCTCTGCTTCTCGACCCTGAACGCCGAAACGTTCTACCGACGCTCCGGCTTCCTCCCGATCGCCCCGCTCGCCGTGCCCCTCACCGCAGACGTGAGCCTGCCCGCCGTCCTGATGAGACGCGACGCGATGTAGGCGCGGCTGGACGCGGGCTCGATCCCACGCCTGGATGAACGGCGATCGACGTCCGGGATCGTCACGCACGGTCCTGCGGCAGGGCCGCTTCGTCGGGTCGAGCCTCGCCCGGTCGTCCCGAGGCGCCCGGCGGAGCCGGGCCTCGAAGGATGCGTCAGGCGGGGGAGCCGAAGGTGATGCACGCCGACATGACTCCGTCGGTTGTCCCCTATTGCCCTCTTCTCCGCCGCCGCCGGTTATGCTACCTCCGGTTGCATTACCGTATGACAGGGGCGGGGCCATGCTGAACTACACCTGGACGTGCCGCTGCTGCGGACAGCCGCAGGAGGGGCTGCCGCTCGCGTGGGGGAGTCCGACACCGGGCCCTTATGACGCCTTGCCGGACGGCGAGCGCGAGAGCCGCGCCGTCATCAACGCTGACTGCTGCATCATCGACGATCGCGAGTTCTACATCCGCGGCCTGATCGTGTTGCCGATCATCGGTCGCCCGGAGGACTTCCAGTGGATCGTCTGGTGCTCGGTGTCCGAGGACGACTATCAGCGGCTCGGCGAGAGCTGGGACGATCCGGACCGCGCCCGAACCGCTCCCGTGGTCACCTGGCTGGCCAGCGCCCTCTCCTCCTACGAGCCGGGCACGCTCGGCCTGAAGGCCATGTTGCACGTCCGCGATCCCGGCCTGGCCCCGCTGGTCGAGCTCGAGCCGACCGACCATCCGCTCGCCGTCGAGCAGCGCGAGGTATCTCCCTCGCCCACGTGATCGCCATCGCCGAGCGGAACCTGTTTCACGGAGACTGAGCGACAGCAGCGACGTAGCCCGGCTGGAGCGCAGTCGTAGGGTGGGTGGAGCCGAAGGCGATACCCACCGACGCGATGGCGCGCCAATGATGGGTATCGCCTGCGGCTCCACCCATCCTACGCCTAAAATGGAATATCATCGTCCAGATCGGCTGGACGATGGGAAGCCGCTTCGGACGAGCGGAGCGCTTCTTTCCTGGGTCCGGTTATCGCCATTGGGGAAACCGCAGATGGCAATCGCCGCATCTCGTCTTCCGCCTGCTTTGCTTCACCAACAGACCGCAATATATTAGTAATTAGCTTATTAGCCAAATCGGCAGTCGCACCAAATCCACCCGGAGCGCTAACAAGCGTAATTGCCAGAACCGTGACGGCCATAAGGCTCAACCGTCTTTTTTCGAGCTCGGATTCGAATTCATCCAACTTTCGAAGAAGCGCGTTCCGTCGGATTTCATCAACACCCTCCGCTTTCTCAATCAACTCTCGCAGGTGAAATATATAAGTACGGATCGCACTTTTCGTATCCGGAGATATTAAAACAGAGTCCTTCTTTACTCTAGAATTATTATCAAGCAGAATCTGAGTTAAATAATGATCCAGATCAGACCCGAACTGCCGATGAGCATCAGCATCGAAATCTTTAATTCGCGGAACTGAAAGCGATGCAATTGGCTCAATACTGTAGTTTTTTGCAGCAGCGACCACTACATTCATAAAACCCTGGCGGGCCTCTTGAAGCTCATCCCATCCGCCGGGATCGTCGGAACTGATCTCCGAGGTTCTTTCTCTTAACCTCGCCTTGGCAATCCGAACGAATTCAATGAAAGCCGCAGGCGGGTCATGATCCGGGAGGTCTTCGATCTCAGCTTGGGAAATGAAATCGAAAATCATCATCTTTCAGCTGCCCTCAAAAAAGAGTGCTTGATTGCCCATCGAACCGAGGCCGCGGCGCGCTCTATGATTTGCGCTTCGATCTGCCGAGTTCCGAGGTCAATCTACATTATGTACTTTCGCCTGTCGTTCCTGGAGGCGTGGCATGCCCATTTCGGCCGTGAAGCGTGATCCGACCGCCGTGGCCGTCGCCGTGACGGACGATCGTCTGGTGGTCACGCTGGCGGACGGGCGGGAGGTCGCGGCGCCGCTGGTGTGGTTTCCGCGCCTCGTCGACGCGACGGCGGCGCAGCGCGGCCACTGGCGGCTGATCGGCCGCGGCCAAGGCATCCACTGGCCCGATCTCGACGAGGACGTGTCGGTCGCGAGCCTGTTGAAGGCGAGCTGAGCCGCGAGCTTTCAAGCCGTTATACGAAGTCCGCCTGATCAGTTCCGTGTCATTCCGGGGCGCGCCGAAGGTGCGAACCCGGAATCCAGCGGCAACTGCCGTGTTTGTGGCTGGATTCCGGGTCCGGCGCTTCGCGCCGTCCCGGAATGACCGAGGCGCTCGCACAAAATCCGTATGAGAGCGGTTGGCGGTAGCGAGGGCTGCGCGCGTCGGCCGCCCGCTTCGTAGCCTGGATGGAGCGCGAGCGACATCCGGGGCGGGCCGCAACACGGATCCCGGGTTTCGTTTCACTCAACCCGGGCTACGGGCTACGGGCACGGGCTACGGGTGCTCGTGGTCGACATTCGATCGCGCCACCGGGGTCCTGATCAGAATTTCCAGCACATGAGACAACAACTATAATTCACGCACTACCACGAACACACCCTTTGCTTGCAGCCTTCCGGCCGCCTCGGCATAGTTGGGGGCGCGCTCGCGCTGCGTCACGTCGCGGGCCGCTCAGGGGGAGTGCGTCGCATGGCAGAGCAGAAAGTCGGAAATCCCGCCGTGGTCGGGCTGGCCGGATTCGGCCTCACCACGATGGTGCTGCAGTTCCACAATGTCGGCTGGATGGGCATCGGCCCGGTGGTGTGGCTCGGGCTGATCTTCGGCGGCTTCGCCCAGATGGTCGCCGGCCTGCAGGAGATGAAGACCGGCAACAATTTCGGCTACTGCGCCTTCACGGCCTATGGCTGCTTCTGGATCGCGCTGGCGCTGCTGCTGATCGGCAACCACTACAATCTCTACGTCTCCAGCAAGAGCGACATCGGCTGGTTCCTGATCGCCTGGACGCTGTTCACGGCGATCCTGTGGGTCGGGGCGCTGCGCATCTCGGGCGCGCTGGCGCTCACCTTCACGCTGCTGCTCGGCGGCTTCGTGCTGCTCGATCTCGCCCATTTCGGCTTTCCCGAGCTGACCGTCGTGGCCGGCTACGAGCTGATGCTGTGCGCCGCCATGGCCTGGTACATTATGGCGCATCTGATCTTCGCCGACGTGTTCGGCCGCGATGTCCTGCCGGTGGGCAAGCCGTGGCTCCGCGCGCCCGCCGCACCGGTCGCGACCCTGAAGGTCGCCGGCGCAACAGCCTGACGCGACACGAGCGAACAGTCGGAGAGTCATCATGCGCGCAAGGACACTGATGGTGGCCGCCGCGGCGGCGCTCGCCGGTGCGGCCGGCTTCCTGCCCGGCATCGCCGCGGCGGCCGAGGACGCGGCGTCGCCCGAGGAGGTGGTCGCGAAAGTGGGGGCGGCCTCGCGCTTCCTCAACGAGAAGGGCGCCTCGGGCATCGCCGAGTTCAACAATGCCAGCGGCCGCTGGGTGTGGAAGGACTCCTACGTGTTCATCTACGACTGCCGGCTCGACCGCATGGTGGCGCATCCGCTGCGGCCGGATCTGGTCGGCCGGCCGATCATGCAGATCACCGACAACAACGGCCGTCTCATCTTCAAGGATCTGTGCAAGGCCGGCGGCGACAAGCGCGGCGGCTGGGTCGAGTATCTGTGGACCCGGCCGGGCGCCGGCGGCGTGTCGCGAAAAATCTCCTACGCGCTCGGCGCCGACATCGCCTTCTCGACCGGCCTCCAGGTGGCCGCCGGCGTCTACGACGACACCGCCTCGGCCGCCGCTCTCGCCAAGCTCACCGACAAGATGGCGGACCCGGCCAAGTATCCGGCGCACTGACTGATCCAGGGTATCGATCGGCGATCCACCGCTGCGGCCGGGCGTCTCCCGGCCGCAGCGGGCGTGGGCAACAGGCCGCTTGACTTTAATACGTCCGTACGTATTATCAGCTCATGCCCAAGCGATCTCTCAAGGACGACATCGTCGCCGCCGGACTTCGGGTGATGTTCCGCACCGGCTACAACGGCTCCAGCGTGCGCGACATCGTCGCCGAGGCGGGCGCGCCGCAGGGCTCGTTCACCAACCACTTCCGCTCCAAGGAGGCGTTCGCCGAGGCGGTGCTGGACCGCTACTTCGCCCACGTGAAAGGCCTCGTCCGCGACGCGATGGACGACCCCACCCTGACGCCGCGTGACAAGCTGCGGCGCTATCTCGACATCATCACGGGGCGGCTGGAGCGCGACGGCTTCTCGCGCGGCTGCCTGATCGGCGACTTCAGCCTGGAGGCGGCGCCGCAGAGCGAGCCGCTGCGCGCCCGCCTGGCCGCCATCTACGCCGAGTGGCGCGTCCCCTTCGCGCGCTGCATCGCCGCCGCGCAGGCGGCCGGCGAGATCGCCACGACCTTCGACCCCGACGAGCTCGCCGAGTTCCTGCTCGCCTCGTGGCAGGGCGCCATCCTGCGCATGAAGGTCGAGCGCGGGCCGGCGCCGCTGGAGCGCTTCAAGGCGATCGTCTTCGCCACCGTGTTCGCCCCAGTGTCCACCCCCGAGCCCAAGGAGCCGACATGACCGGAGCCGACATGACCCCTGCCCTGTCAGAGATCCCCGTCCTCTCCTCCACCATGGCGTATCGCGAGACGCCGATGCCGCGGGAGCGCACCGTGCTGTTCCTGCACGGCAACCCGACCTCGTCCTACATCTGGCGCAACATCATCCCGCACGTGGCGCCAGTGGCGCGCTGCATCGCGCCGGACCTGATCGGCTTCGGCGCCTCCGGCAAGCCCGACATCGCCTACCGCTTCGCCGACCACGCCCGCTTCCTCGACGCCTTCCTGGATCGGCTCGGCATCACGCAGGCCTATCTGGTGGCGCAGGACTGGGGCACGGCGCTCGCCTTCCATCTGGCGGCGCGCCGGCCGGACCTGGTGCGCGGCCTCGCCTTCATGGAGTTCATCCGTCCGGCGCCGCGCTGGGAGGACTTTCATCAGGTTCCGGCGGCGCGCGAGACGTTCAAGCAGTTTCGCACGCCCGGCGCCGGCGAGGCGATGATCCTGCACGACAACGTCTTCGTCGAACGGGTATTGCCGCGCGGCGTCAAGCGCACGCTCTCCGAGGCCGAGATGGCGGTCTACCGGGCCCCGTTCCCGACGCCCGAGACGCGCCGTCCGGTCTGGCGCTTCCCCAACGAGCTGCCGATCGAAGGCGAGCCCGCCGACGTGTGGGCGCTGCTGGCGGAGGCGCATGCGGCGCTGCGCGCCTCGCGCTATCCGAAGCTGCTGTTCGTCGGCGATCCGGGCGCCCTGGTCTCGCCGGCCTTCGCGGCGGAGTTCGCCGCGACCCTCACGGACTGCCGCGTGGTGCCGCTCGGTCCCGGCGCGCATTTCCTGCAGGAGGACCACCCGGACACGATCGGCCGCACCGTCGCGGAGTGGATCGTCGCCGTGGAGGCGAGAGGCACCGACGCGCCGTCCGCACTCCCCCGGCCCTGAGCGCGGCCCGCGCCGCGCGGCGGCGACACCGTCACCCGGCCCGCACCGTCTCCAGGAACTTGCCGACCTCGAGCTTGAGGCGGTTGCTCTCGCCCGAGAGCGACCGGGCCGAGGAGAGCACCTGCGAGGAGGCCGAGCCGGTCTCGATCGCGCCCTGGTTCACGCTGGCGATGTTGGCGGCGACCTGGGCCGTGCCCTGCGCTGCCTGCTGCACATTGCGGGCGATCTCCGAGGTCGCGGCCCCCTGCTCCTCGATGGCGGCCGCGATCGACGCGGCGATCTCGGCGATCCGGGCGATCGTGCCGCCGATCTGCTTGATGGCGCCGACCGAGTCCTGGGTCGCCTGCTGCATGCCGGCGATCTGGGCGCCGATCTCGCCGGTCGCCTTGGCGGTCTGGGCGGCGAGCAGCTTGACCTCCTGGGCCACCACGGCGAACCCCTTGCCCGCGTCGCCGGCCCGCGCCGCCTCGATGGTCGCGTTCAGCGCCAGGAGGTTGGTCTGCTCGGCGATCGCCGTGATCAGCTTGACGACGTCGCCGATGCGCTGCGCCGCCTGGGACAGCGCGGCGATGCGGTCGTCGGTCTCCCCGGCCTGCTGCACGGCGTCGGCGGCGATGCGGGTCGACTCCTGTACCTGCCGGCCGATCTCGCCGACCGACGAGGTCATCTGGTCGGTGGCGGAGGCGACGCTCTGCACATTGGCGGAGGCCTGCTCGGAGCCGGCGGCCGCCGAGGTGGCGAGCGACTGCGTCGTCTCGGCCGTGCGCATCAGCGTGCCGGCTGCCGCCTCGAGCTCGGTGGAGGCCGACGAGACCGTCTCGACGATGCCGCCCACGGCGGCCTCGAAGCCGTCGGCGAGCCGGCGCATCTCCGTCTTGCGCAGCGCCGCCGCGCGGGCGTCGACCGCGCGCTGGGTCTCCGCCTCGCGCTGCGCCCGCTCGGCCGCCTTGACCTTGAACGCCTCGACCGCGTCGGCGATCTGGCCGATCTCGTCCTTGCGGCCGACACCGGGCAGCACGACCTCGAAGTCGCCCTCGGCGAGCCGCCGCATGCCGGCGGTCAGCGCCGCCACGGGTCGGGCCACGCCGAACTGGGCGATCATGAATCCGATCAGCAGCGCGACCGTGACGCCGGCCGCCGTCATCAGGCCCATGTAGAGGATCGCCTGCCGCGCCTGCACATGCAGCCCCTCGACGCCCTCGGTGATCTCGCGGTCGAGCCGAACACCGGCCGGAACCATCTCCTGGAGCAGCCCGGAGAGCAGCGGATCGACGCCGGTCCGCATCAGGTTCGCCGCCTTGGCCTTGTCGCCGGCGCTCGCCAAGGCGATCACGGGCCCCGTCGCGGTCACGACGTCGCCGAAGGTGCGCTCGAAGCCGGCCACCTGGGCGGCGATGCGCGGCACCCGCTGCCGCACCGCCTCGTAGCTCTGCTTGACGGCCTCGGCCGTCTTGCCGATCTCCGGCAGGATCGCCTGGACGTGGGCGTCGTCGGTCTCGGCCACGATACGGTAGAGCAGCATCTCGTAGCGGTAGAGGTCGCGGGTCGAGCGCACCGCCGAGATGATCCCTGCCTCGTCGCCCTGCAGGAAGCCCGAATAGTCTCTGTCGATGGCCGCCATGTTCGACCCGGCATACCAGGCGCTGCCGGCCGAGGCCGCCGCCAGGAGCAGGATGACGCCGATGATTTTCGAGAGAATCCGCAGGTTGTCGAGCAGTGACATCGTCGAAGGTCCAAGGGTTACGACCGGAGCCGGCGCGCCACGCCGCGCCGCCGCGGGCCGGAATGCCCACGGGGTCGTCTGCCCCGCGACACCGGTCGCGGGGCCCTCGGATTGGCAGAACGGTGTTGTGGTATTCCTAACGGGCTAGACCTTCGGCAGGATGCCGGGCGGCGCCTGGCGCATGCCTTCAGCCCGCCCGGGTCCCTGCCGCGGCGGGCGGCCGGCCCGCCCTATCGCAGCACGCCGCGGCGGGTCAGCCGCCAGGCGTAGAGGCAGACGGCGATCAGCAGGGCGTAGCCGATGGCGCTGCCGACCAGGCCGGAGCCGCCGGTCGCCTCGGTCCAGCCGCGTGCCACCGTCTGCCAGGCCAGCACCAGCAGGCCGAGCACCACCGAGGCGAGAAACAGCGGCAGCGCCGCCTTGCGCAGCATGAACAGCGCGACCGCGCCGGCGACGTTGAGCAGCGCCAGCACGATCGAGGCGGCGTAGTCGACCGTCGTCAGCCGCTCGAAATAGGCCTTCTGGGCCGGCTCCAGCGGCAGCGCGCCGGTCTCGATCAGGTAGAACGACAGCAGCGTCCAGACGACCGAGAATACGAACCAGACGAAGATGATCCAGACCCAGACGGGCCGTCGCGGCCGCGCCGCCGTGTCGTCGCTCATGATGGCTCTCCCCGTGGCACGATCCGCCGGACCGCCTCGCTCCGCCGACGCGATCGGCATGCTGGCCGACCGGGCGGCCGGTTCTGTGACGGCCCGCCGCCGCGGCGGAACACCGTGCCGCGGCCCGACGTTGGCGGCGAGAGCGGGCGCGCCACGCCGGCCGCCCGCGACAGACCGGAGAACCCCATGCGCGCCGTCCCGTCCCTGCCCCGCAGCCTCTCCGGCCCCGGCTTCGCAGTCCCGCGCCGGCCCGGCGCCGCATCCGGACCAGTGTCGCTCCGCACCGCCGCCGGCGCGCAGCGGGCGGCGATCGGCATGGGGGCGATCGGCATGGGCGCGGTCGGGGCGCTGGCCCTCGGTGCCGTGGCGATCGGCGCGCTGGCGGTCGGCGCCTTCGCGATCGGCCGCCTCTCGGTCCGGCGGGCGCGCTTCGACGCGGTCGAGATCGGCGACCTGACGGTGCGTCGCCTGAACATCCCCGAGCCGCGGCCGCTGCGGCGTCCCTCGGTCCCGTCTCCCGAGATCACCGGCAGCGCCGCCCCGCGCGGCGCCCGCTCCCCCACCGCCTCGTGACCCCGGCGCACCTACGCACCCCGGGGCAGTGACAGCTCGTAGATGATCATCGACTCGATGACGATCGAGTGCTCGTAGGCGAGGCGCGCTCGAAAGCCGGCCTTCTCGATCAACGACCCGAACAGATCGAGGTCGGAGTCCGACGACACCATGACGAACAGCCGCCCGTCCGGCTTCAGCCGGTCGCGCGCCTGGTCGAACAGATTCTTGACGTCGCGATATTGCGGGCCGGCATGCCAGCCGCGATCCGCCAGGTCGCTCGGCTCGCCGGCGTGCTTGGGCGGGCTCGACAGGATCACGTCGAAGATCGGCCGCGGCGCGATCGCCGACAGGAGGTCGGAGCACAGGCCGCCGACCCGGCCGCCGAGGCCGTTCGCCACCGCGTTCTCGCCGGCCGACAGGGCGGCGTTGGGATTGATGTCGGCGGCGACGACATGCTCGGCCCCGGCGCGGGCGGCGGCGAGCGCGAGGATGCCGGACCCGGTCCCGACGTCGAGGACGCGCTTGCCGGTCAGGTCCATCTTGTCGATGAAGGCGGCGAAGAGCTCGCTGCTCAGGAAGTAGCGCGGATGGAACACGGTCGGCCGCACCGTGAGCCGGAAGCCGGCGGCGTTCGCCACCCGGGCGCTCTTGCGCGACAGGATCAGATGATACGAGAAGAAATGGATGAAACGCCGGAGCAGGCGACGAAACGGGCCGTGCGGAGTGCCGCGACGATCGAGGGCGTTCGCAGTATCGCCGACATACGAGTCCATATGATTGTCCTGTGTGGGCGTAGGGGGGCGGAGACGTCGAAGCAGCGGCGTCGACCGGTCACAGGTCGGCGTGTCCTTCGGCGGCGGATGTCGGATCGACATACGGACGGGGCGGCCGCTCGATCAGCGCGACCAGGTGGTGCCAGAGCGAGCGGGGACGGGCGGCCCTGGTCCGGCACTCCGGCCGTGCGCTCGGATCCGTCATCAGGCCGCGCAGCGTGATCATCTCCCAGGCGAGCGGGCTCCAGTCCCGCCAGGCGGCCTGGGCCTGCTCGACCAGCACGCCGCTCACCACCTCGGGCGCCGCATCGAACACCTGCGGCATGCGGCCCGACAATCCGTCGTCGCGCAGGATGTTCCATTTCGACACGCCGCCCATCACGGGCGATCCGAGCGCGTAGACGACGCGCCCGACCCAGGCCTCGCGAATGCAGTAGGAGCACATCGCGCAGGGCTCGACGTTGGAATAGAGGGAGCACTCGCGCAGCTCCCGGCGTCCGATCGCCTTCTGGGCCCGGGCCAGCGCGATGACCTCGGCGTGGCGCGAGACGTCGCCGTCGCGGATCGTGCGATTGATCGCTTCCGCGACGATGCGGCCCTCGCGGGCGACGACGGCCCCGAACGGGTATTCGCCCTTGCCGACCGCGATCCGGGACAGCGCGACGCAACGCGCCATCATGGCCTCGTCTTCGCCGTCGCGTGACGTCACCATGCGGTCGCTGCTCCGTTGCCCCGAGCGTCCGCGGTCAACGCGATCGCCCTCGCGACTCCGGGACTGCGTGCCCCCGGGACATGCAGACGGGAACGGCGCGCCCCCGAGCCATTCAACAGAACGTGTTCGTCAGCGGAAAGTTCCGCGGCCCCTACTGCATCTTGATGTCCGCCGCCTTGGCGATGGCGCTCCAGCGGGCGATCTCGCTGTCGATCAGAGCCTGGGCCTGCGCCGGCGTGTTGCCGACCGGGTCCATGCCGAGCTCGGCGAGGCGCTTCCTGGTCTCCGGCAGCGCCAGCCCGGCCAGGATGTCCTTGTTGAGGCGCTCGACGATCGGCGCCGGCGTGCCGGCCGGCGCCGCGAAGCCGACCCAGAACGTCATCACCATGCCGGGCAGGCCGGCCTCCGGGGCCGACGGCACGTCCGGCAGCACCGGCGAGCGCGTCGCGCCCGCCACCATCAGGGGGCGGAGCTGGCCCGACTGGATCAGCGGCAGTGCGGTCGGCAGCGACGTCACCAGCACCTGCACCTGGCCAGCCACCAGATCCTGCAGCACCGCGCCGGCGCCGCGATACGGCACGTGCACCAGGTCGACGCCGGCCAGGCTCTTGAACAGCTCGCCGCCCATATGCGTGTTGGTGCCGTTGCCGCCCGAGCCGAAGAAATACTTTCCGGGATTGGCCTTCAGCAGCGCGATCAGCTCGGCGACCGTCTTGGCCGGCAGGTTGGGGTTGACCACCATCACGTGCGGGTTCTCGACCGCCGTCGTCACTTGCACGAAGCCCTTCTTGGCGTCGAACGGCAGGGTCGGGATCAGCCCGGCCGCGATCGTGTAGGACATCTCCAGCGTCAGCAGCGTCTGGCCGTCCGGATTGGCGCGCGCCACCGCGCTCCAGCCGACCACGCCGGCGCCGCCGGTGCGGTTCTCCACCACGGTCGGCACGCCGAGCGGCCCGCTCGCCGCCTGGGCGACGATGCGGGCCACCGTGTCGGTCGAGCCGCCCGGCGCGAACGGCACCACGAAGGTGACGGGCCGCGACGGAAAGCTTTGGGCGGAGGCGGACGGGACGATGGCGGACGGGACAATGGCGATCACGCCGGCCACCAGGGCGAGCGCGCGGACGATCGGCAGCATGGCATTCCCCTGTGGCGCGCCCGGCCGGACGAGGCCGCGGACGCGCATGACCCGAGACGGCGCAGGACGAACGAGAACCAGGACGAGAACGGACATGGACGGAGGCGCGAGGACGTCGAGCACGGGCAGGCGAACACGGGCAGGTGCGCGCGGCCGGCCCGCGCGACCGCGCGGCGCCCGCCGCCGGGGGCGGCCTCAGAATGATCCGCGCGCCGCCGCCTGCCAAGCGGCAAGACGGCGCCGTCCGCAGCGGGAGTCCGTAGCCCGCATGGAGCCCGCAGGGCGCAATGCGGGAGCCACGCCGCCGCGAGACAGTGCCGACCGTGTGCGAAATCCTCAGCGCCGCATCAGCGCGAACACGCCCCAGCCGAGATGCTCGCGCGTGAACGTGGCGTAGCGCACGGGCTCGGCGGTCAGGGTGGCGCGCACCTCGGGGGCGAAGGCGTCGTCGGGATGGGCGTCGAGCCAGCGGCGCATCGTGAGCCACTTGGCCGCCTCGTAGCGGTCCCAGCCGTCCTGATCGGCCAGCACCATCTCGACGACGTCGAAGCCGAGCCGGCCGAAGGACGCGAGCAGGTCCGGCAGCAGCAGGAAGTCGGCGATCGCGCCGGCGAGGCACCCCTTGGCGACCGCCTCGCTCGGCGGCAGCCGCCGCCAGAACGGCTCGCCGATCAGGATGATGCCGCCGGCGCGCAGGCTGCGCTCCAACAGCGCGACGGTGCCGGCGACGCCCCCGCCGATCCAGGTGGCGCCGACGCAGGCGGCCACGTCGACCGGCGCGGCGGCGACATGGCCGGCGGCGTCGCCGTGCACGAACGTGACCCGGTCGGCGACGCCGAGCGCGACGGCGCGGCGGTGCGCCTGCGCCGTGAACAGCGGGCTCATGTCGATGCCGGTGCCGCCGATGCCGTGATCGCGCGCCCAGGTGCACAGCATCTCGCCCGACCCGCTGCCGAGATCGAGCACCCGCGCCCCCGCCTCCATCCGCAGCGCCGCGCCGAGCGTCGCGAGCTTGTCCGCGGTGATCGGATTGTGGATGCGATGCGCGCTTTCGCTGACGGTGAAGATCCGCGGGATGTCCACGGCGGAAGTCCTTTTGGGGGGTGTGAGCAGAGTCGGTCGAGGGCCGAGGGCCCGACGGGCCGCAGCCGTAGGTGTTTAGTCCCGGAGAGTCGTGGCGTATTCTTGACCCGAAAAGGCGAGGATCCGTTATGGCAAAGATTCTTGCGGCTGAAGGACTTCCGCCGTGTTTCAACGCGCTACGACAAGCTCGCCAGAAACTTTCTCGCTGGCGGAATCCTGGCTACCACCGCCGCTTAATGGCTCAATTAAGTCTCAACCTTAGAGATCGGCAAACATCAATCGGCAGCCTACACTTAGGCGAGCGAATCGCTTTCGCATCCATAACGGAATAACCCTGGGGCATGGGCTGGGGCAATGGCCGACTTCGAAGCCAAACCGCTTCATTTGCATAGTCTGGATTCATTGCTCGCCGACCTTGTCAGCGGCAGGGCAGTACTCGTTGCCGACGGCCAGCCATTTACGTTGGGCGACCGAGAGCGCAGTGCGCTTCAGTGGTACCGCGAACGGGGTTCGAGCGCGTGGAAAGCAAACGTCATTGCAGCGAACGGCGAGGACTTCGTCGATGCAGTGTCTAAACCACCACCTGAACTGCCGGTTCTGCCTGCACGGCCAGCTAACGCAAACAGTCGCCGTCTGACTCTAAAGACAGTCGAAGCGCATCGATTTGCGGGCCTGCACAAATTCGGCACACCGGACGCAGCCCCTCCGGACTATCGGCACGACTTCTCGAGTTTGCCGACCTTGTTCGAAGGGAGAAATGGTTCCGGGAAGACATCGCTTATCAACGCCATTGTGTGGGCGCTCACGGGCGAGATCCTTCGGCCGCAACGAGAGCCAGAAAAGGCGAAGGATGAGTTCGAGTGCTGGGTTCAGCCGGACCGCGAGGACGCCGAACCGACGGCCCACCGCCTGTCGCCAGTCACCCCTATGCCGAACACCGATCAGTACCGACCGGATCGAGCGTGGGTTCCGGCCGATACCTGGGTTGAACTGACGTTCGTGGACCAGAATGGCGCAGCCGTTCCGCAGATCCGTCGGACTCAGAGACGGTCGCCGCTAGGCAAGCTCACCGAAGACGAACCGGATCTTTCGGTGCTCGGCATCGATCCCATTGCTGTGCGTATCGGCTCTGTGATGCCGGCGCTCCTGCCCCTCATTAAAGTCGGAAGCGAGTCCGAACTCGGCCGTGCCGTCTCACAGCTCACTGGGCTCTCGGGTCTCGTCGATCTTGCTGATCATGCGAGACGCTTGAAGAAGAAGATCGCTGACGATCTTCGAAAGGCGAAAACGAGAGAATTGCAACAAGCGGATGTTTCCTACAGCACGGCTCAGGCCGATTTGGCTGCGCTCGTGAAGTTGCATCCGGCGATTGCCCCGTCCGTCGATATTCCAAGTCCGTCTAACGATGCCGGAATTGAAGCAGTTGTCGAGCAGATCGTACAGCACTTCGAACACAAGAAGACCGCTGCGTACCAATCCGCCCGCTCGATACTCGGAAGCAATTTTGATCCGGCCGATTCCGCGCTACGAACCAACCTGGAGCAGAACATCGGGTTGGCCCTGGATTGCGTCAAACGCCTCAGTGATCTTCCCGCAGTTTCCAGACTCAATGCACTCAAGGCCTTATCCGGCGAACAGATCGATGAAGCGACGGCCGAAATCGCTACAATTCTCGAATCCGGCAAGACCTTAGAAGCCCTCGCACGGGATCCTTCGACTGCAGCTCGCGCCCGCCTCTACGCCCACATCGTCACATGGAGAGATGAGCACCCCGATCCCGCGAGAGACGAAGGCACATGCGTTGTGTGCGGGAGCCCTCTCGCAGGTGCTATTGATCCCGTCAGCGGTCGGCCGGTTCTGACGCATATTCACGACGTCGCAACCGATGCAGCCTTGCTGTCCCAAACGCTCTCGAAGTGGTCCGGGGGCGTGCTTGGTCGCCTGCTGCAGAGCCTGCCTGAGCCATTGAGGCCTGAGCTCTCGGTCGACCTCCCAGAACATCCGTGTGATCTCCTCCGTACCGCGATCGTCGACGAGTTATTCAAATCCGATTCATTCGGAGGGGTTCTTGCTAGCCTTCAATCTGGGACTGCGGCCGCCTACGATCGGGTCACGGCAGAGCGAGCGCCACTCGCGGAGGAGTTGCCCATTGTCCTGCCAACCGCGTGTCGATCGCTCGAAGCGGCGTTGAAGCGGTTGGACAAAGCGCTCCGGTTCGCGCGCTGGCGACAAGACAACGACATCTTGGTGCGCAAGGTCGCCACCTCCGTCCTCGGCCGGCGGCCGAAAGAGGGGGAGTCCGCAGAGTCGGAGACGCTGGTCGGAAAACTCCTCGATCTCGATCGCACTGTTCGAGCCGCGAAGCCGATTGCCGACGCGTTGACCCAGTGCTCACGATTGAAAGCCTCTCTGAAGGCACGTCGGTCGGCCGAAAAGCGGCTCACCGAGTACGACACGGCACAGGACGCCCTGACCGACCTCCTTGCGCTCGGAGATCTCGCTGACCAGCAGGTCAACGTACTTCGGAGGCTCCTCAGCACGGAAGCCGCGGCGTGGCGCAATAGGATCTATCTCGGCGCATTTCCCGACACAGCCCATGAACTTGTTGATACGGCCATGGGACGAAAGGGAGAGATCGACCTCACGGTGCGAACGGGAGGCGTATCCGCACCGGCGCAACACGTCACGAATGCATCCGCACTCCGGGCGAGTCTGGTATCGTTCTATCTTGCGTTCTGGGAACACGTGCTCAATACGCGCGGCGGATTGCGCACCATGCTTCTCGACGATCCGCAGGAACTGCTCGACGATGAAAACCGGGAGCGGCTCGCAACCTCTCTGGGCATGCTCGTACGCAACGGCGCTCAACTGATCGTCACGTCGTATGATCCACGATTCGCCTTGTGCATGGCGCGGTTTGCCGTTGCCGGTGGGGTCATACATTTCGAGGTGCATCCCGCGACGCTCCTGCAGCCGGTCATCCGAACGACCCCACCGCTCGCCGAAATCACCAAACGTCGCGAGGCGCATGAGGCTGACAAAAATGCCGAGGAGCCCGCACGCGCATTCGTTGATGCATGCCGGGTCTATCTAGAGGCGAAGGTTGGCGATCTCTTTGATGATCCAGCCCACTCAGAATGGGTAATGCAGACTCCGAGTCCGACGCTTGCTCCGCTCGTGGCGCGTCTGCGTACGGTCGTGAGTGCGAACCCCCAAGGAATGTTTGCCGCGCACGTCTTCCGACGGTTCGTCGCTCACCCGGCATTGGAGGATGGCTCTCCGGTTCTGATACTGATGAACAAGTCACATCACGGGAGGCGTCAGGAGATTCGAGCAGCTGATGTGGCGCAGTGTACAGACGACCTTGCGACGCTCCTGGAACTCGCCGAACAAATGCACGAAGAGTGCTACCGATGGCGGCGCCGGGACGCCCATCCTGACACTGTGCGCGCTGATTCGCCGCCCGCGCTCACCCCGTTCATCAATCCGATATTGAGAGTGGAGGTGTGTCCCGACTTGGCCGCATTCACTCAGAATGCGCCGGAAGGCGAGACGCAAGAGATCGCTGAGCCGCTCGACCGTCAACTGCTTGATGGAAAGGTCATGTTCTATCTGCGGCGTCCATATTTTGGATTCGCGGCACCGGCAGGAGCGCTCGCGATTGCCGAAGCTGTCCCGGGGCCTTGCGCTGACAGGCGGTTGGTGATCGCTCGACATGGGGCGAGCGTGTACGCGCGCCGGTTCCTTCGCGGAAAAGACGGGGGCGCGATCGGCCTGACAGCCGAGACGGTCGACCCCCGGTCGAAGACACCGAAAACGGTCTTTCTCCCAGAAACGCAGGTTTCGATTCATCAAGTAGTCGGCATCATCTTCGACCACGATCTCACCCTTGGACAGGGGCCAGAGGAGGCCGTCGAGGTCGATGCACAACGCGTCTTCGAACGTGTTCGGATCGCCTACAGAGTAGTCGACGAGAGTGCGGTTCCGCTTGCGCTCAACAAGCAGATTGTTCTCGGTGCGGAGTGCATAGAGCTGTCCTCCCTTGGCAACCACGAGGGAGAGCTTGTTGCGTTATCGCTGGATGACGGCTCAAGTATCTTTAAGCGTGTTGGCGCAGTCCTTCCGGATGATTTATCGAACCTGCGACAGTTTGAGAGTATCGGTGGCCTCGGCGTCTCCCAGGTACTCTCGGTTGGCAAGGATAGGCGTGGATTCCGCCGGGTCGTTGCCATCCGGAAAATCATGGGTGTGCTGTATCACGGTTAGCAAGCCGTAGCCCGGGTCGCACCACAGCCTGTGTCACCTGTCGCCGCTTCAGAGTCGCTGCGACCCGCGCGCCGGACGGCACGCGACGCCGATCGTCGGCCGGATGAGCCGCGCGACCGGACCGTGCCGCGGATCCCGGGTTTCGTTTCACTCAACCCGGGCTACCAGTGACGTCGCGGCCAGCGCGCGTAGGTCTCTGCGCTCCGTCGCGCGCTCCCCCCTCCCCCTACGCGATGTCCAAAATCTCCAGTTCCTGATCGCCGGCGCCGACGACGTCGCCCACGGCCTTGCGCATCAGCAGGCGGGCGACCGGGGAGACGAAGGAGATCGATCCGGCCTTGGGGTCGGCCTCGTCCTCGCCGACGATGCGATAGGTGTGTTCGCGGCCGTCGGCGCGGCGGAACGTCACCGTGCTGCCGAACGCGACCGCGTCGGTCGACGTCGGATCGGCGATCACCCGGGCGGTGCGGACCCGCTCGGCGAAGTAGCGCGCGTCGCGCAGCGGGCCGGCCTCCTGCCGCCGCCGCTCGTTCACGTCCTCGATCGCCTGCGCGGCCGCGCAGGCCGCACGGGCCTCGGCGAGCCGGCGCTCCAGCGCCGCGAGCCCGGCCGCCGTGACCAGGTTGGGATGCGGCGAGATCGGCCGGTCCGGGAGCTGCGTCTCCGACGCGGTGGCGGCACTGTCTTCGCGGGTGAAGGCGACGCTCAAGCGAGATCTCCTGACTGAACCAATCGCGACCCGATGCGATCGTAACAGATCGTCGCCCGCACGCCGCACAGCGGAGCGCGGAGCGGCGCAGTGCGGACCGGGGTTTCGTCGCACGACACCCCGATCACGGCGCTAAAGGGCGTCGGCCGCCCCGCCCCGGCCCTGGCGCCGCCGCTGGCCGTCGCCGGCCATCCAGTCCTCGATCTCGTCGAACCGCCGCAGACCCGGCAGCCGGCGGCGCGGCACTCTCGTTTCTCGACGCATCACCACCCACACGCGCACGACACCCGCCGGGACGGCGGGCGCTCGGCCGCAGATATGGGGAGCCGGCGCGGCGTTTCGACGGCCGCGACGGCAACCCTGCTCCGCCGCGTCGGCGCGGCCGCAACGGTTCGTTAACCAGAGGCTGGCTCGATCGGAGCGCGGCGACGCGTTCCGCTGCCGCGGAGAGCCGGTGCATGACCGACAGCCCGAACCGTCCGAACGGCCGAACCGCCCATCCGCCGCCCCGCCCCGCCGTGATCGAGGCGGTGCGGCTGCAGGAGGCCGGGCGGCTCGCCGAGGCCGAGCAGGCCTACGTGGCGGCGCTGCGGGCCGACCCCGGCGACTTCTACGCCCTGCATCAGCTCGGCCTGATCTGCTGCGCCCGCAAGGCCTATGCCGATGCCGTGCTGCTGCTCGCCACCGCGGTGGAGCGGCGCCCGGACTCGCCCGACGCGCTGTGCAATCTCGCCGTCGCGCTGCGCGGCCTGAACCGCGACGCGGAGGCGCTGGCGGCCTGCGACGCCGCGATCGCGATGGCGCCCGACCACGCCGCCGCGCACCACAATCGCGGCAACGCGCTGAGCGGCCTCGACCGCCCGGAGGAGGCCGAAGCCGCGCATGCGCGCGCGCTGGCGCTCGATCCGGACAACGCCGAGGCGCTCTACGGGCGCGGCAACGCGCTGCGCGAGCTGCGGCGCTTCGACGAGGCGATGGCCTGTTATGCAAAGGCGCTCACGCTGGCGCCGGGGCGCGCCGACATCCGCTTCAACGTCGCGCTGCTGCAGCTCCTCACCGGCCGGCTGGCGGAGGGGTTCGCCGGCTACGCGGCCCGGCTGGCGAAGCCGGAGTTCGCCGAGCTGCGCGACCGCTTCGCGGCGCCGGCCTGGCAGGGCGAGGAGCCGGTCGCCGGCCGCACCGTGCTGCTGCATCCCGAGCAGGGGGCCGGCGACACGCTGCAGTTCCTCCGCTACGCCCCGCTGCTGGCCGAGCGCGGCGCCCGGGTGATCTGTGCCGTGACCGCACCGCTGAAGCCGATTGTCGACAGTTTGGCCGGACTCGCCATCACGGTCGTCGTGTGGGACCGCACCGCCCCGCCGGCCCATGATCTGCACTGCCCCTATCTCAGCCTCCCCGCCGCCTTCGGGACGACGCTGGAGACCATCCCGGCCCGGGTGCCCTATCTGGTCCCGCCGGCCGACCGGGTCGCCGCCCTGGCCGCGCGCCTCGCCACCGGCGCCGGTGGCCAAGGGGGCGGCGAAGGGGGCGGCAAGGGGGTGGCAAGGGAGCCGGCAAGGGAGCGGCGAGGCGGGCCGCGGCTGCGGGTCGGCCTCGTGTGGGCCGGCAATCCGGGCTTCGCCAACGACCGCCACCGCTCGATCCCGCTGTCGACGCTGGCCCCCCTGCTGGCCCTGGACGGGGTGCAATTCGTGAGCCTCCAGAAGGAGTTGCGGCCGGAGGACGAGACCGTGCTGGAGCGCTGTCCGCAGCTCCTGCGGCTCGGCGAGACGCTGCGCGACTTCGCCGACACGGCGGCCGCCATCGCGGCCCTGGACCTGGTGATCTCGGTCGACACCGCGGTCGCCCATCTGGCCGGGGCGATGGGTCATAAGGTCTTTATTTTGCTGCCGTTTTCTTCGGACTGGCGGTGGCTGTCCGGACGCCCGGATTCGCCCTGGTACCCGACCGCGACCCTGTTCCGACAACCCCGGATCGGCGACTGGACCAGTATCGCAGGGGCCGTGCGGGACGCTGTCCAAGGTCTCGCAACCCCTTGATCCGACGGCCAGTATTTGCCCCCGATCACGCTTCGGTGTGAGCCCCCGGAAGCCCTCGCGGGGGCGCGGCCGACCCGCTAGCCTGCACGCCGCGACTGCCGGCCCGCCGCCGCGCCGGATCGCCCACGAATCCTTCAGGAGACCCCCATGTTCTTGGATCGTCGAAGCTTTCTCGTCGGGACCGGCATCGTCGCCGCGACCGTTCTGGCGCCCCGACTCGGGCTCGCCCAGGCCGCCGCCGGCCCGTTCCGCCTGGATCCCCTGGCCTATCCGGCGAATGCGCTGGAGCCGCATATCGACGCCAAGACGATGGAAATCCACCACGACCGGCATCACCAGGCCTATGTGAACAACCTCAATGCGGCCGTGAAGGATCACGGCCAAGTGGCTGCAATGCCTTTGCAAGACATCCTGGCCAAGCTGTCCGAGATGCCCGAGTCGATCCGCACGGCGGTGCGCAACAACGGCGGCGGCCACGCCAATCACACGATGTTCTGGCAGGTGATGGGCCCCGGCGGCAGCGGCTCCATCGGCGGCGCGCCGTCCGGCCCGCTGGCCGAGGCGATCACCCGGGATCTCGGCGGCTTCGACAAATTGAAGAGCGATTTTAACGGCGCGGGCGCCCGCGTCTTCGGCTCCGGCTGGGTCTTCGTCACCGTGACGCCCGACGGCAAGCTCGCGCTCGAATCCAAGCCGAACCAGGACACGCCCCTGATGGAGGGCAAAAAGGTGTTGTTCGGCAACGACGTGTGGGAGCACGCCTACTACCTCACCTACCAGAACCGGCGTCCCGACTACCTCGCCGCCTGGTGGAACACGGTGAACTGGTCGAAGGTCGGCGAGCGCTACGCCGCCGCCAAGGCCGGTTCTCTCGCGATCTGACGATCGAGCCTGCGTCCCGGCCTCGCGCCGGGGCGCGGGCCCGCACGATTCTCGCTCGAACCGGCGACGCACGAGTCCCACTTCGGCGAAAACTGCTTTAAACAGGGTGGGTTCGGTCCGCTCCCCGCGAATCAGCGAGGTTTCGATGTCGAGAGTCCTGGCCGCCGCCCTGCTCGGCCTCCTGCTGCCGGCCGCACTGCCCGGCGCCGCCGCCGCCCAGACCGCCGCCGGCTGCGCCCCGTTCTGCGACTACCGGCACTATTATGGCACCTACGACTACACTTACGCCCAGCCGTTCACCTACTGCCGGCCGATCTGCGGCCCCGACGGAACCTGCGTTCCGGCCAAGAGCTGCGTCCGCGCCCCGGGCGCGATCCCCTCGACCGCGACCGTGACGTTCATCGATCCGACCATCGCGACGCCCGGCTACGTGGCGCCGCGCCGCGTCGGCCGGGCCCCCACCGTGCGGGTCCGTCCCTACCGGCCGCGGCCCTGATCCAGCCGCGAACGCGTTGTTCGTAAAAGCAAAACGCCCCGCCGAGCGGCGAGGCGTCCGGGATCGGGCGATCGGTCGCGCCGGAGCACGACCTCAGTTGTCGCGGTAGACCCGCTCGCGCCGCTCGTGCCGCTCCTGCGCCTCCAGCGACAGGGTGGCGATCGGCCGGGCCTCGAGCCGCTTGATGGAGATCGGCTCGCCGGTCTCCTCGCAGTAGCCGTAGGTCCCGTCCTCGATGCGCTGCAGCGCGGCGTCGATCTTCGCAATCAGCTTGCGCTGGCGGTCACGCGCCCTGAGTTCGATCGCACGCTCGGTCTCCGAGGATGCACGGTCGGCGAGGTCCGGGTGATTCTGGTTCTCGTCCTGCAGGTGCTGAAGTGTTTCCTTCGCTTCCCGCAAGATATCGTCCTTCCAAGCAAGCAGTTTGTTACGAAAGTACTCGCGCTGCCGCTCATTCATGAAGGGTTCTTTGTCCGTAGGCCTATATATCCCGTTGGTCTCCAGGCGCATGACACGCTCACTCCCACGCGGCCGTCCCGTTTCCTTCCTCGTCGACTTCTCTGGTCGATTCATCGTCTGATCGGCACGCTATATACAAGCGTTGCGACATAACGACAACAACAGATTGGATTAGTTCCGCCCGCGATCGAAGATCAAAGTATACGCCGCCGGGACGGGGGTCGGCGGCAGATCCCACCCCGTCGCACTGCCGCTCGATACCGGCGTCGGTCGCTCGGCGGCGCCATGCGACCGGAGGCCGAATCCTCGCCGCGCGACGCCCAGGGCCGAGCGGTCGTCGCCCGTGGACCTCACAACCGACTGAGGGGCTTCATCTTGGCGAGCTCGACCTCGACCCGCAGCTCGATCTCGGCCAGGACGCTGTCGAGCCCCGGATCGCCGGTGCTCTCCTTCAGTCCGGCCGCGATGGCGCCGAGCCGGGCCAGGATGTTCGGGTCCAGATTGCCGGCGAGCAGCGCCAGCTTCATCTCGTCGAGGATATCGAGGGCCGACCTCCCGCGCACCACGGCACGCCGGCGTCGCTCGGCCGGATCTTCGACTCCCTGAAGCGCGATGAGCGCGTCGATCCCGGTGAGCGGCCGCGACGCCGCCGTGGCGGACGGCGCCGGCGAACCCGACGAGTCCGGAAGCATGAAGGTGCCGGATCCGGTGCGGCGCACCGACGACGCGGAGCCGGTGGTGGTCGTTCCATTGGGTCCGGTGATGCGCATGGCGACGATTCCTCCGAGCCGGCCCATTGAGCGCCGCAATGGTTAACGGGTCGTAAAGGCCCGGCAATTCCTGCCGGGTCGACCGTGCCGACCGCCCTTTCCTGCCCCGGGCGCCGGCCGCACGCGTAAAATTCTCTCGATATCTCAACGCGACTCACCAGCGCTGCGACTGGCACGCTCCTCGCTACAGGGACTGCGTCACGCCGTCCGAGGAGCAAGCGATGCGGGCAATCCTGACTACCGCACTGGCCGCGATCGTCCTGGCCGCGACCCTGCTCGCAGGGCCGCCGGCGGGCGCCACCTCGCGTATCAAGGACCTCGCCAATGTCGAGGGCGTGCGCCAGAACCAGCTGATCGGTTACGGCCTGGTGGTCGGTCTGCAGGGCACCGGCGACACGATCAACAACTCGCCCTTCACCAAGCAGTCCCTGCAGGCGATGCTCGAGCGCCTCGGCGTCAACATTCGCGGCCAGACCCTGCGCACCGGCAACGTCGCGGCCGTGATGGTGACGGCGAATCTGCCGCCCTTCTCGACCCAGGGCACGCGGGTCGACGTCACGGTGTCGGCGCTCGGCGATGCCAAGAGCCTGCAGGGCGGCGTCCTCGTCATCACCCCGCTGCTCGCCGCCGACGGGAACGTCTATGCGGTGGCGCAGGGCTCGCTCGCCATCGGCGGCTTCATGGCCGAGGGCGAAGCGGCGAAGATCACGCGCGGCGTGCCGACCGTCGGCCGCATCGCCAATGGCGCCATCATCGAGCGCGAGATCGAGTTCGCACTGAACCGGCTCACCCAGGTGCGCCTGGCACTCCGCAATCCGGACTTCACTACCGCCAAGCGAATCGCCGCCGCCATCAACGACTTCCTCGGCATGCCGGTGGCCGAGCCGATCGACCCCTCGACCGTCCAGCTCGGCGTGCCGAAGGAGTACACCGGCAACGTCGTCGCAATGCTCACCGAGATCGAGCAGCTCCAGGTCGATCCAGACCAGCTCGCCCGCATCATCGTCGACGAGCGCTCCGGCATCATCGTGATGGGCCGCGACGTTCGCGTCTCCACGGTCGCGGTGGCCCAGGGCAACCTCACCGTCACGATCTCGGAATCGCCGGAGGTGAGCCAGCCGGCCCCGTTCTCGCGCGGCCGCACCCAGGTCGTCCCCCGGACCTCCGTGGGGGTCAGCGAAGACGGCCGTAAGCTCGCGGTGGTGCGCGAAGGCATCTCGCTGCAGCAGCTCGTCGACGGGCTCAATGCTCTCGGTATCGGACCGCGCGACCTGATCGCCATCCTGCAGGCCATCAAGGCGGCCGGCGCGATCCAGGCCGATTTGGAGGTGATGTGATGACATCGGCCACGAGCCTTCCGGCGGCCGGGGCCATGCTGCTCGACGGCGCCCGCACCGGCACGCTGCCGTCCAGCTCCGTGATGCCGCACAAGGCGCCGCAGACGTCCGCCGAGAAGGCGTGGTCGCAGGCCCAGGACTTCGAGGCGATGTTCCTCAACTCGATGATGCAGACGATGTTCACCAGCATCGGCGAGGACGGCCCGCTCGGCAACTCGCAGAGCACCGGCGTGTGGCGCTCCATGCTGGTCGACGAATACTCGAAGAATTTCGCGAAGGCCGGCGGCATCGGCCTCGCCAAGCACGTCTATTCGACGCTCCTGAGCCAGCAGGAAGCCCGCTCCGCCGCTCAAACCAAGACGAGCATCCAATGACCCAAGCCTCGACCACCGCCGAGTCCCGGGACACGGCTCCCCGCACGATCACCTCCGCCGACGAAGCCCGCGACGTGATCCGCATGCTCGACCAGACCATCGCGGCGCTGGCCGAGGTGATCGAGGAGGAGGATCGGCTGGTCCGAGCCGGCCGGCTGTCCGAGGTCGCACGCCTGGCACAGACCAAGACCGGCTACGCCCGGCGCTATCTCTCCGATAGCCTCCGCCTGCGCGACAGCCTTCCGAAGCTGCGGTCCGAGCTCGGCGGCGAGCTGGACAGCGTGAAGGCCCGCCATGCGGCCTTCCAGGGCCGCTTGCAGCGCAACCTCACCGCGCTCGCCACGGCGCATGCGGTGTCCGAAGGGATCGTGCGGGGTGTCGCCGGAGAGATGACCCGGACAGCCACGCCACAGACCTACGGCGCCTCCGGCCGCACGCCCGCGGTCGATCTTCGCACCGCCCGACCGCTGTCGGTGTGCCGGACTCTGTAAGACGTGGCCCCACGAACCATCGACGGCGCGCCCCGTCTACTCGGGGCCGATCGCCACGCGGCATCCGGTAGACCATCCCCGACGACGGCCGGTGAATTTGCGCGCCGCTGATGTTATCGTCGGCGTTGCCTATCACATGTGAATGCTCGGGCCTGTCGGGCCCGACATTCCGACGCCGAGGTCAGCTCATGCTCCGGACGATCCTGCCCGCCGTTCTCCTCGCCTGTGCCGTGGCCGCGACGGCACCGGCGCACGCTCTTCCGCTGGCTCCTCTCCCAACCGCCGACGTCGAGCTCGCTTCGTTCTGGGCGCAGCCCTACCCTTACGGATATCGCTGGCGCCGAACGCCGTGTGTCCGGGACGTGGCGGGGTGCGCAAAGGCAGCCGTCCCCACATGCGGGCCGCGGACCGTCCGGCCGCGGGTGTGCCGCTGAACGGCTCGCCGGCCGGGCCCGGCGCCTCTCCGAACGCCCGCTCCATCCGCCTCGCCGTCGCGGGCTTGGTCACACTGGGGCTTGTGGCAGACAAGGCGCATGCCGAGGCGGATCACAGCCGAGCGACCCTCGGGGTCCGGCACTGGGTGACGGCGGCCGTCGCCGCGCGTCCCGCGACAGCGACGGCAGCTACGTCGAAACTTCGTCTGAGGGTGAGAATCCGGATCTCCGACCACGCGATCGACTCCCGATTCTTCGGCGTGGCTGGAGCCGAGTGGCCCGACCTCGATGTCGCGGCCGGTGGCCGGGACACCGTCGCCTGGGAGGACCAGCGTTGCCATCGCGAGAGGGGCCTGCCGAAGATCGGTGTCGTCGACATCGAGGCTCAGCCGGAGCACGGAGCCGGCCTGCTGCTCGCCCAGGTCCGGCAAAGAGGCATGCGGCTGCCGAGCGACGAGATCATCGAGCGCAAGGCGCTCGATGGCCTTCCCCCGACCGCAGCACTGGCGATCGATGCGGAAACGAAGTCGACCGGCTTCAGGCTCAGGATCACGCTCCACGCGGCGCCCTGCCCTCTCGAGATCGAGCCCGCCGCACTCTCCTCACAGGCGCGCTGAACGACTATCCCAGCGGCCGGAGCCGGTCGCCCGACGGACCGGGCGTCCGGCTCTCGAGGATGTCAGTTGAGGCGCCGACGCTGCGCCGTCTTGCGGCTCGCCTCGCAGCGCCGCAACGTCTGCTGCCGGACAGCCGCGAGGGTTCGATCGACGAGCGCGCGCGCCTCGGCGAGGCCGGCCTGGGCGACCTCGGGCGGAAAGGCGGACAGATCGATCCGCCCGATCTTGCGCCGGACGGCCGCTTCGAGCCGAGGGATGTCGCGCGGATCAGCGACCACGAGCTCGGCTCCCATGAGACGGATCAGATTGAGGAGCGCCGCGATGGTGACCTGCTCCTTGTGAGCCTGTCCTTTGCGAGTCTGTGTGCGCATGGTGGTTCTTCCACGACGCTGACTTCCGTACCGAAGACACGCGTCAGATGAATGATGAAGAGGTTCGGCGGACGAGGTCGGCACTCCGGGCCGGCGGTCCACGGGCGGGCGGCCGTGTGATGCGGACGGTGCGCCCATCCGGCTCCCCCATCCGCGGAAGCGCCGCGCTCCGCAGCATCGGCCGCTCGTCGCCGCCACCCGTTTCGACGTAGGACCATCGAAGAGGGCCGGCCGGAGCATCGGACCACTCGTCGTCCGGCTCGCTGACCGTGGTCGTCGCAACAGCGAGGACGCGGGAGGTCCCGCCCGGCAGGCTGCGGCGGAGGCCGGGCTCGTCGGCCCAGCCGAATCGCAGCCCCACATATCCGTCCATCGCAGCCACCGCCGCGAGCACGACGAACAGGAGACGGGCGAGGCGCGAGATGCGCTGCGAATGATACCTCATCGTTTCACATCATACACGATAGCATTACCATCGACAATCAACCTGGGATGTCGCCTCCCGGCGCGTGACGTCGCAGGATGAATGAATGATACGGCGACATGTTCCGCCCGACCGCGGCGGCTCGCGATCGCGTCGCGAGGTCTACGGCGCGAGGCGCGTGTCGAACCGGTGCTCGACAGCGATCCGGCCGTCGCGCTGGACCGTGTAGGTCGCCGTGTAGGCCCCTTCCCGCCATGGTTCGACGGTGCGCCGCCTTCCGGCGAACAGGAGAGACTGCGCCTTGTCGCGGTCGAGCGCTTCGGCCGTGTTGTCGACCAGGATCTCTCCGTCCGGTCCCAGCACGGTGATGCGCTGTACATCTCCGGCGCGAAGTCCGATCGCACGGACATAGGCGACGAGAACCGGCGAGACCGGGCGCAGTGGTGCATCGGCAATACTGCCGGCCTCGACCGCCTGCAGCGTCACGGGCGCACTGCTGAAGCCGGCATCGAGAACCACACCGGGCCGATACGCGACGTCTTCTTCCAACCCGGGCCGCCAGAGCGCCTGCCCGCCGCTGCACGCGCCCTCGGCCGCACCGAATGCGAACGGATCGACGGCCTTGCCGCGAAACCGGACGGTGAAGTGGAGGTGAGGAAACTCGGTCCGACCCGACATGCCGATGCGCCCGAGACGGGCGCCCGGCTCCACCTGGTCGCCCGACTTCACCGCCACGCTGCCGCGGGCCAGGTGACAGTACTGTGTCTCCCAGCCGGCACCATGATCCAGGGCGACGCCGTTGCCGCATTCGCGGCCCTGGAGTTCATTCTCCTTCGGCCGTCCCACCGTGTCGGCCATGCCGTCGCGCGTCCGAACCACGCGACCCTTCGCCGCCGCGACCACGTCCACGCCCGCCTCCATCTCACGCCGTGTCCGGACGCGGATGTCGGTTCCGTCGTGGCCGTCGTAAGCGCGCCGGCCACAGGCGTAGTCACGCACGTCCGGGCCCTTGTCATGATCGACGAAGTTCTGCACCACGCAGGTTCGACCGAGCGTACAGGCGACCGGCAGGACGAGCCGCGGCGGCTCGTCGGCCGAAGCCCCCCGAGCGACCGCGCACCACGACACCACGATCAGCAGGATCGCCCGGCGCAGCCGGCGGGAACTCGGCGACACCGTGCGTCCCCGTTCGTCAGGCATGCCTGACTTCCCGGGGCTTCGACCGGGTCACGCTTTCCAACGTATTGCAGAGCGCCTGAATGTCGCGGTCGGCCGGGCTCCCCGGCGCGAACTGGTTGACGGCGTGTCCGGTCGTGAAAGCACGGACGAAGGCCGTGCGGCTGCCGATCGGTGCGCAGACGGTCTCACCCGTGGCCTTCAACTCCTCGGAGATCTGCTGTCCCTCGAGCGTGCGCAGATCGACCCGGTTGGGGATGAGAATCACGCGCATCGCATTCGGACGCCTGCGACGCACCTCCTGGATGATTCCGATCGTCCTGAACGTGGCATCGAGATCGAGGCCCGACGGACCGCACGGCACCATCACGGTGTCGGCCAGCGCCACACAGGCGCCGAGCGCGCGATCGTTCGGCGCGGAGTCGATCAGGACCAGACGCGAGGTGACGCGCTGCAGCTGCGCGACCCAGGTCGGCACAGGCCGCTCGTCGAGCGGAATGCGCCAGACCGGAAATCCGAGCTTGCCGACCTCCGCCCAGCGGCAGGCCGACCCCTGCGGGTCGGCATCGACCAAAGCGAGCGCGGCGCCGCGCTTCCGCAGCTCGGACGCCACCGAGACGGCGATGGTCGTCTTGCCGACCCCGCCCTTCCCCTGCGCGAACGCGATCACATAAGGCTTGCCGGCCATCCGACCGATCTCGTGTGAAGGATGCGCGGTCAGCGGAACAGTCCGTGATGGTTGCTCGTCATGACGGTCGTATACCGTATCGCCCGCAGGCGGTTCCAGTCCAGCGGTCCAACTCGACGATCGCAGCGATGCGCGTCCTGCCATAGCGGCAAGGCCGCTTCGGCAAGGATGAGCTTATCGTCCGGCGGCGGCGGTCGCGAGCCTCTTCTGCCACTCCAGCGCGTGCTCGACGATCGTCTGCAGATCGTCGTGGCGCGGCTGCCATCCGAGCAACTCGCGGGCGCGATCGCAAGCCGCGACGATCGAGGCCGGATCGCCGGGCCGGCGCGGCGCCAGATCGACCCGGAAATCCACGCCCGCCACCCGCTTCACGGTCTCGATCACCTGGAGAACCGAGAAGCCCCTCCCGTAGCCGCAGTTCACCGTGACCGGCGCGCCCCCGGCCCGCAGGTAGCGAAGCGCATCCGCATGTGCAGCGACCAGATCCGACACGTGGATGTAGTCCCGCACGCAGGTGCCGTCCGGAGTTGCGTAATCCGTACCGAAGACGTCGATCTTGCCACGCTGGCCCAGCGCCGTCTCGACCGCGACCTTGATCAGATGCGTCGCGTTCTTGGTGGACTGGCCGGTCCGCAGCAGCGGGTCCGCACCCGCGACGTTGAAGTAGCGCAGCACCACGTGGCCGAGACCGTGCGCTGCCGTCGCGTCGCGCAGCATGATCTCCGTCATCAGCTTGGACGACCCGTAGGGCGACACCGGCGCCAAGACGTCGTCCTCCGCGACCGGAACGCGCGTCGGATTGCCGTAGACCGCGGCGGTCGACGAGAAAATGAAATGCTTCACACCACCTCGCACCGCGCATTCGATCATGCTGCGGGAATTCGCGGTGTTGTTGCGATAGTACTTCAGCGGCTCGGCGACCGACTCCGGGACCACGATCGAGGCCGCGAAGTGGATGATCGCGTCGACCCCGTGCTCGGCGATCAGCCGCGACACCAGCCCGGCATCGCCCGTGTCGCCTTCCACCAGAGGCACCTCCCGCGGAACGGAGGAACGGAACCCGGTCGACAGATTGTCGAGGACCACGACCCGCTCTCCGGCGTCCACCAGGGCGTGTACCATGTGGCTGCCGATATACCCGGCGCCGCCGGTCACGAGAATGCTCATCCGTTCTCGACCTCGATCATGAATGCTGGATACGTGCACCATCGAGCGCACGACGCGCCGGGGGGTGCAGTTCCCGACCACATACCAAATCCGCTCTTGCGCGACGATCTCACACTATCACCAATCGAACCATGTTATGTTATTGATGATGCGAAGCGTGTCTTTACCGACACACCAGCGTACGGACGATGCCGGGCGCCCGACGAAACGGAGCGAGGATGGTCAGAACTGCAGTCGTGTGCGGGGCCGGCGGATTCATCGGCAGTCACCTCGTCAAACGGTTGAAACGCCAAGGCTATTGGGTCCGGGGCGTCGACCTCAAGACGCCCGAGTTCGACCCCACGGCGGCCGACGAGTTCCGCCGGCTCGACCTTCGTGACCCCGACCAGTGCATCGAGGCGTTGCGGACTCCCCGCGGGATCCCGAACGAGGTGTATCAGCTCGCCGCCGACATGGGCGGCATGGGATTCATCCACAGCGCCGAGTGCGAGATCATGCACAACAATGTGCTGGTCAACGTCCACATGACGCATGCGGCGGCCCGCCTCGGCGTGCCGCGCTATTTCTATTCGTCCTCGGTCTGCGTCTATCGCGACATGGCGACCGGCGAGCCAGAGATGACCGAAAGCGGCGCCTATCCGGCGCAACCGGACAACGAGTACGGCTGGGAGAAGCTCTATTCCGAGCGTATCGCGCTGGCCTATGCGCGGCGATACGGAATGCAGGTCAGAATCGCCCGCTTCCAGAACTGCTACGGCCCCGAAGGAACCTGGCAGGGTGGCCGCGAGAAGGCGCCGGCCGCGATCTGCCGCAAGGTCGCCCGCGCGGCGGACGGCGGCGAGGTCGAGGTCTGGGGCGACGGCTCGGCGATCCGCAGCTACACCTTCGTCGACGACATGGTCGATGGAATTTTCCGCCTCACGCAATCGGACCTGGAGGGGCCCGTCAACATCGGGAACCCCGAATACGTCACGGTGGACGAGTTGGTGACGGCAGCCGCCGAGATCGCCGGCAAGCGCATCCGCATCCGCCATGTCGACGGTCCTGTCGGGGTGCAGTCGCGCAACTTCAGCAATCGCCGAATCGAGTCGCTCGGCTGGCGCGCCCAGTGGCCGCTGCGGCGCGGTCTCGCCGCGACCTATCCGTGGATCGCATCGCAGGTTGCGATGATGCAGCGAGAGAGCGTCATGCCCTGACGGCAGGGACAAGAGGACGACAGCACGGCCGTCTCGGCAGCCGCGAGGCGGGGGTCGCCACCGGCGATGGGGCCGCGCTGTCGCCTCCCGTCACGCGGCGCTCCGGATTTCGTCCTGAGCACCGCAGTCACGCATCCACCGGGACCGGAGCCCTCGACGACTTCACAAACCAGGCGACCGTCGACCGGATCCCCTCCTCGAGTGAGATGCGCGGGCGCCAGCCGAGCGCGGCCAGGCGTGCCGAGCACATCAGCTTGCGCGGGGTGCCGTCGGGCTTGGTCGGGTCGGTGACCACGCGGCCTTCGAAGCCGACGGTCGCGGCGACCAGCTCCGCGAGTTCGCGAATCGTGACGTCGACGCCGGAGCCGACATTCACATGAAGATCACCCGAATAGGTCTTCAGGAGGTGCACGAGCGCGTCCGCGCAATCGTCCACGTGAAGAAACTCCCGGCGCGGCGTTCCGGTCCCCCAGATCACCAGGTCGCGGTCGCCGCGTTGGCGCGCCTCCCAGGCCTTCCGGATCAAGGACGGCAGCACGTGGCCGTTCGAGAGATCGAAACTGTCACCCGGCCCGTAGAGGTTCGTCGGCATCGCGGCGATGTAATCGCGGCCGTGCTGACGCCGATAGGCCTGGGTGAGCTTGATGCCCGCGATCTTCGCGACGGCGTACCACTCGTTGGTCGGCTCCAGCGCCCCGGTGAGCAGCGCCTCCTCGGTGATCGGCTGGGGCGCCCCCCGGGGATAGATGCAGGACGAGCCGAGATAGAGCAGTCGTTGCACGCCGATGCGATGTGCCGCCTCGACGACCGTGGTGGCGATGGCGAGATTGCGGTAGATGAAGTCGGCCGGATAGGAGCTGTTGGCCAGGATCCCACCGACCTTGGCGGCGGCCAGGACGATCACGTCGGGCCGCGCCGCGCGGAGCCAGTTCTCCACGTCGACCTGTCGGGTGAGGTCGACGACGGCCCGGTCCGCCGTCAGCACCGTGCAGTGCTCGCTCGCCAGCCGCCTCACCAGCGCGGATCCGACCATGCCGGCGTGGCCGGCGACCCATATTCGTGTTCCGACGAGGGAGTGGCTGCTGTCCAGCATGGCCGGGGGATTCCGTCACTGCGATAACACGACTATATCATTATTATCACTTTTATCATCACGAGCCCTGCACTGCAACGCGAAGAATGCGCTACGACCGCGCGTCCGGAGATGTCGCGCGACGTCCCAGCCAGCAGGAGAAGCTGCGGCATCCGATCAGGGCGATCCGGTCCCGGACATCGGTGACGAGGACGCCGGGTGCCAACCTGAAATCCAGGCGCGCGGACGTCGCACTTCCGGGACGGTCGGGCGCGGCGAGTTGAACGACCACGATGTTTCCGAGCACGACCAGGCCGAGCAGCACCCAGCCGAAGACCGGAGGCCGGCCACGCGACGCGACGCCGAACAGCACAAGCCCGAAGGCGAGCGCCGGGAGCAGGTAACTGGTCTCGATCGGATAGCGCAGATAAAGCGACCCCACCCCCGCGGCGACACCGGCCGCCGCGAAACACAGCCGGCGCTCCGCCCCCGTGGTGCGCACCAGCCCCGCCACGTCACTCCACCAGAGAACCACGAGCGCAGCAGCAAAAAGGGTGGCGGGCAGCCCGAGAAGTCCCAGAGGCTTGTAGAGCACGCGGCCGAGCCACATCGTGGCCGACCACATCTCCTCCGGCCCGGCATGCGCCTGCAGGAACGACAGGTTCCGACCCGAGACCATCCATGATGCGACATAGAGCGAGCCGCCCAACAGGATGCACACGGTCGCACCGATCGCTGTCTTGTAAAGCGAACGTCGATCCGGCCCGGAGAGGAACAGAGCCGCGAACGCTCCGAGCATCGGGAAAACCGAGCCGAGCCGAAACCAGAGCGCCATCGCGCCGAACAGCCCGGGCAGCAGAGGACGTTCCAGCAAGGCGGCCTCGACCGAGACGATCACTGCGAGAAGGGCATAATTGTAGTCGATCGCGCTGGTGGAGGCCGCCAAATACCACGGATTCAGAGCCAAACAGAGCAGGAGCGGCACGCGCCAGGAAATCGGCACCGGTTCGGCGAGGCGCCACAGACGCCACAGCACCATGGTCGAGACGGTGAGCGTGGCCAGATTCACGGCCGACGCGCCCCCGAGACGATCGAGCAAAAAGACGAGCAGCTCGTAGAGCCAGTAGCCGGGATGCCGCGACATCGTGGGCACGCCCTCGACCCAGGTCGAGAGACCGGCGTCGAGCATCAGGTAGGAGTCGTTGTCTGCTCCATACCCGAGACGACACAATGGCAGCCCGACGAGAAGAAACGGAATCAGGACGGCGAGGAGCGCCCGGTCCTCTCTCCCGGCACACGGATCAGACGTCGCCCTCGATCCGGCCACGCCGTGTGCGGCTGCGGCCGCACGGCCCGTCAGCGACGTCACTGATCGACGTCCACGACTCTTTTGAGGTATGCGCCGTAGTTTGTCTTTTCGTATCGCTTGGCGAGACGGAGGAGGGTTTCGGCGTCGATGAAGCCCT
>NZ_NPEX01000179.1 GCF_003258865.1 Rhodoplanes roseus
GGCCGACCGCAAGGGCGCCGCCGCGCTGGCCGAGCAGCGGATGCAGATGCGGCCCGCGGTGTTCGAGCGCTCGCTCGGGGTGATGACGCTGCCGTGGCGCGGCGCCATCGCGCCGATCCAGAGGCCCGATCCGTCGGTGTTCTCGGCGGCGACCATCGAACGCGGCCGCGTGCTCGCGCATCTCGGCGCGTGCTTCGTGTGCCACACCGTGGAGGGCGGCGCGCCGCTCGCCGGCGGACTGCGGCTGGAGACGCCGTTCGGCGTGATCACCACCACCAACATCACGCCGGATGTCGAGACCGGCATCGGGGCGTGGTCGTATCCGGCCTTCGAGCGCGCCATGCGCGAAGGCCTGCACCGCGACGGCCGGCATCTCTATCCGGCCTTCCCGTACACGTCCTATGCGAAGACGACGGACGCCGACCTGCAGGCGCTCTATGCCTTCCTGATGTCGGTGCCGCCGGTGCGCAACGCGACGCCCGCGCCGGAGTTCTCGTTCCCGTTCAACCAGCGGCCGCTGATGGCACTGTGGAACACCATGTTCCACACGGCGACGCCGTTCGCGCCGGACCCCACCAGGACCGAGCTGTGGAATCGCGGCTTCTACCTGGTCGAGGGACTGGGCCACTGCTCCGCCTGCCACACGCCGCGCAACGCGATGGGCGCCGAGGAGACGGGCGCGCGGCGCTTCTCCGGCGGCGTCGCGGAAGGCTGGGAGGCGCCGGCGCTCAACCGCGACAGCCGCGCCCCGGTGCCGTGGGACGAGACGGCCTTCTACGACTATCTGCGCACCGGCTGGTCCCGCCATCACGGCGCCGTCGCCGGCCCGATGGCGCCGATCGTCGCCGAGCTGAAGGTCCTGCCCGACGACGACATCCGCGCCATGGCCCACTACCTCGCCTCGCTGGGCGACGCGCCGACGAGCGCGGCCGAGATCGAGACGCTCGCCGCCGCTCGCGAGGCGGCTGCCGCGGCGCGCGCGACGACGCCGGTCTCGGTGCCGGGCGGACGAATCTTCGAGGGCGCCTGCGCGATGTGCCACGAGCCGGGCCGCGGGCCGGCGCTCTACGGGACGAAGCCGTCGCTGGCGCTGGTCACGGCGGTGCAGTCCGACTCACCCGACACGGTGCTGCGGGTGATGCTCGACGGCATTCATCCAAAGGACCTCGGCGAGCTCGGCGCCATGCCGTCCTTCGCCGACCACATGTCCGACTGGCAGATCGCCGAGATCGCCCGCTACGTCCGCGGCCGCTTCGCGCCCGAGCGCGCGGCGTGGACGGATCTGGAGGCGACGGTGGCGCGGCTGCGGGCGCAGGTGCGGCGATGACGGCCCGCTTCCCGTGCTCCGTCATTCCGGGACGACGCGGAGCGTCGGACCCGGAATCCAGCCCAGAATGCCGAGTTCGGTGCTGGATTCCGGGTTCGCGCCTTCGGCGCGCCCCGGAATGACGGGAGGGGCATGAGCGCTTCGCCTTGACAAGGATCGTGCGATGCAAGATCATTTGTACACTAACAAAAGGCCGATCCGGGCGACGGCGTCGCCGCGCGGCGACCGGCTCGCGCGTCCGCCGCGGCCCCATGTCGTCGCGAGCGGCCGGACCTCACGAGAGACGATGCCATGACGATGCAGCCTCAGCCCGCCGCGGACCTGAAGATCCGTTGCGACGCGTGCCCGGTCGCCTGCTGGATCCGCCCCGGCATGGCGGGCGCCTGCGACCGCTACGCCAACCGCGACGGCGAGCTGATCCGGGTCGATCCGCACGTGATTCTGGAGCGCACGCTCGACCAGGGCGGTCGCGTCGTCGCCTTCAACCAGCGCAAGACCGAATGGGCCGGCGAGATCGTGCCGGAGGAGGAGCTGTTCGTCACCGCCATCGGGGCCGGCACCACCTATCCGGACTACAAGCCGGCGCCGTTCATCGTCTCGGCCGAGGTCGACGGCGTCGACATGGTGACGGTCGTGACCGAGGGCATCTTCAGCTATTGCGGCGTCAAGGTGAAGGTCGACACCGACCGCTTCCTCGGCCCCGAGCAGGCCGTGGTGCGGGCGCAGGGCGAGGCGGTCGGCCACGTCACGACCGGCGAGTACGGCTCGCAGATGCTGTCGCTCGGCGGCGTGCACCATCTCACCGGCGGCTCCAAGAAGGAGGGGCGCGTCACCTGCGAGGCGCTGCTCGATCTCTCCAACGGCAAGCCGGTCGAGCTGACCATCGACGACGGCTCCACCATCGTGGTGGAGGCCGGCAAGGCGCCGATCATCAACGGCGTCCCCGAGGAGCGCATGCGGGTCGGCTGCGGCTCCGCCACCATCGGCATCTTCGCCAAGCAGTGGTTCGGCAAGGTCGACGAGGTGGTGGTGGTCGACGATCACATCACCGGCGTCCTCTCCGAGCACGCGTCCGGCAAGGTGCTGGGCATCCAGCCGACCGGCATCAAGATGCGCGGGCGGCGCTCGACGCCGGGCCGCTACTTCCAGGTCGCCGATCCCGGCACCGGCTGGGGCGGCACCAGCATCTCGGACCCGCTGTCGATCCTGGATCCGTTCGACAAGAATGTCGCGAAGCCCGGCATGACCCTGTTCATGGTCTCCACCACGGGCGAGCACTCCGCCTTCTTCCGGCTCGACGAGAATCTCGTGCCGGTCGAGACCGAGATGCCGGAGGCGTTGCGCGCGTCCACCGAGCGCATCAAGGAGAACTGCGAGCCGGCGCTCTCCACCGTGCTGTTCATCGCCGGGGCGGGCGGCTCGCTGCGCGCCGGCGTCACCGAGAATCCGGTGCGGCTCACCCGCTCGGTCAAGGACACGCTGACCCGCGTCACCTGCGGCGGCGCGCCCGTCTATGTCTGGCCGGGCGGCGGCATCACCTTCATGGTGGACGTCACGCGGCTGCCGGCCAACGCCTTCGGCTACGTACCGACGCCGGCCCTGGTCGCGCCGATCGAGTTCACGCTCAAGCTCGAGGACTACGCGGCGCTCGGCGGCCACATGGATCACGTCCGTCCGCTGTCGACGCTCGGCGACCACGAGAGCCGCCTGGTGCCGCCCGTGCAGGGCAATGTGTGGCCCTTCGCCTCTGACGGGCCGCGCTGGGGGCGGGGATGACGGCGGTTCCGGCCGCGTCGGCGAGCGAGGCGCGGCGTCCGCACGCCCGCATGCTGCCGGACGGCCGCCGCCTGCATCTGCAGGACGGGCCGATCGACCTGATCATCGAGGCCTTCGGCCCGCGCGACGTGGTCGAGACCGCCTATCGCGCTGCACTGCGACGGCTCACCGGTCTGCTGGACGATCTCTGCGGCGAGCTCTCGATGCTGCGCCGTCCGCTGACGGGAATACGTCACGAGCACGGGGAGTCGTTCCCCCCACCCCCGACCCTTCCCCACCATTCGCAAGAGCGAATGGGAGGAGGGGAGCCGCAGCGCTTCGACTCCCCTCCTCCCGCGCGCGAAGCGCGTGGCGGGGAGGGGTCGGGAGTGGGGGGCTCTTGCGATGAGGCACGGAGCGGATTGTTCGGCCCCGTGGCGCGCCGCATGGCCGCGGCAGTCGCGCCGTACTCGGAAACCATGTTCATCACGCCGATGGCGGCGGTGGCGGGCAGCGTCGCCGATGACGTGCTCGCCGCGATGGTGGCGGCCGCCGGCGACGCGCTCGCGCGCGCCTATGTCAACAATGGCGGCGACATCGCGCTGCATCTCTCTCCCGGCACCCGCTTCACCACCGGTTTGGTCGACCGCCCGGACCGTCCGTCGATGTTCGGCACGGCGGCGATCGAGGCCGGCGACCCGGTGCGTGGCATCGCCACCTCGGGGGCCGGCGGCCGCAGCTTCTCGCTCGGTATCGCCGACGCCGTGACGATCCTGGCGCGCGACGCGGCGAGCGCCGACGCGGCCGCGACGGTGGTCGCCAACGCCGTGAACATCTCTCATCCGGGCATTCTTCGCGTAAAAGCGCGCGAGCTGCAGCCCGACAGCGATCTCGGCGACCGGCTGGTCACCCGCGTCGTGCCGGCGCTGGCGCGCCCCGAGATCGATGCGGCGCTCGACGCCGGCGTCCTGGTCGCCGAGCAGCTTCTTCGCGACGGCCTGATCGCGGCGGCCGCCCTGCATCTGCAGGGCGTCACCCGCGCGGTCGGGGCGCTCGGTGCCGGATCGCTCGGTGCCGGATCGCTCGGTGCTCATGCCTCGTCATGGCCGGGCTCGTCCCGGCCATCCACGTCTTTCAGCGCGACCGAGTCCGGTTGGTGGATGCCCGGCACGCAGCCGGGCATGACGAAGCCGGAGGCTTGATCGCGTCAGTGAAAAGTTCAGTCGAACAGCAAGGCAGTCACACATGGCCGAAGTTCTCGTCCGAAAGCGCATCGTCACCGTGGAGGACATCTTCCACGAAGGCGGCCCGGTCACCGACCGGGTGATCAAGCGCGGCGCTGCGATCGCCGTGATCAAGAACCCGTTCGCCGGCCGCTATGTCGAGGACATCGCGCCGTTCATGAAGGATCTCGAGCCGCTCGGCGTGTCGGTGGCGCAGCAGCTTCTCGACGCGCTCGGCGGCGACGCCAAGGCGGTCGAAGGTTACGGCAAGGGCGCGATCGTCGGCGAGGCGGGCGAGATCGAGCACGGCGCGCTGTGGCACGTGCCGGGCGGTTACGCGATGCGCGACGTGCTGGGCAGCACCAAGGCGATCGTGCCCTCGACCAAGAAGGTCGGCGGTCCGGGCACGCGGCTGGACGTGCCGATCACCCACATCAACGCCTCCTATGTGCGCACCCATTACGACGCCATGGAGGTCGGCGTGGCGGACGCGCCCCGCGCCGACGAGATCGCGCTGGTGCTGGTGATGACCATGGGCGGGCGCGTGCACGCCCGCATCGGCGGCCTGTTGGCCCATCAGATCGAAAAGTGGGATGGACTGCGATGAACCCGAAGATCCGCAAGCTGGTGACCGTCGTCGACGAGACCCTGACCGAGATGGGGCGGCCGGTGACGCCGCCGGTCCGGCGCGCCGCCGCCATCGCCGTGATCGAGAATCCCTACGCCGGCAGCTATGTCGACGATCTGACGGTGCTGATCGACATGGGCGAGGAACTGGGCAAGCTCCTGTCCGAGCGCGCCGTGGCGGCGCTCGGGGTGCCGGGCGAGCAGTGCGAGAGCTACGGCAAGGCGGCGCTGGTCGGCGTCGACGGCGAGCTCGAGCACGCCGCGGCGCTGCTGCATCCCAAGATGGGCGCGCCGGTGCGCAAGACACTCGGGAAGGGGGCGGCGCTGATCCCGTCGTCGAAGAAGCGCGGCGGCCCGGGCCAGGAGCTCGACATCCCGCTCGGCCACAAGGACGCGGCCTTCGTGCGCAGCCATTTCGACGGCATGCAGGTGTCGATCAACGACGCGCCGCGGGCGAACGAGATCGTGGTCGCCGTGGCGATCACCACGGGCGGCCGCCCGCTGCCGCGCGTCGGCGGCCTGAAGACGAGCGAGATCAAGGGCGAGGACGGCCTGCGCTGAGGCGCGCGGGCGGCCGGTTTGAAAGCCGGGCGGTCATTCCGGGGCGCGCCGCAGGCGCGAACCCGGAATCCAGCGGCAACTGCCGTGTTTGTGGCTGGATTCCGGGTCCGGCGCTTCGCGCCGTCCCGGAATGACGGCCGAGTGAGTTGCCGAGCGAGGGGCAGGGCATGAAGGCGAAGATCGCGACACTGAAACCCCGCACGGGCGGCTACTGCCTGGACGAGCAGGTCGGCTTCCTGCTGCGCCAGGTCAACCAGCGGCACTCCTCGATCTTCGCCGAGAAGATCGGCTGTGATCTCACCTCGATGCAGTGGGCCGTGCTGTCGAAGCTGCAGGAGATCGGCGCCACCTCGCAAAACCAGCTCGGCCGCGCCACCGCCATGGACGTCGCGACCGTGAAGGGCGTGGTCGACCGCCTCACCGGCCGCGGCTTCTGTCACATCGCCGCCGACCCCGACGACGCGCGGCGACGCCTGGTAGATCTCACCCCGAAGGGCCGCGCCCTGGTCGACGCCCATGTCGACCAGGCCTACGCCATCTCGGACGAGACGCTCGCCCCGCTCACCGCGGCCGAGCGCAAGGTGTTCATGAGTCTCTTGGCGAAGCTGCGGTGAGTTTGACGCCGCACTTGTCACCTCTCCCCGCGCGCGAGGAGAGGGAAAGAGACGCGCTTCGCCTCACACCACTGCCGGCACCTTGGTCGCCGGCGGGGTGTTGCGGCTGCGCGTCGTGCGGACGACGCCGTCGATGATGGTCATGCCGATGCCGGGCAGGTCGCCGAGCCGGATCGATTCCAAGAAGTCCTTGCCGGCGGAGTGCTGGGCCTTGTCCATGATCACGAAGTCGGCGGCGCGGCCGACCTCGACCAGGCCGACGTCGAGCGAGCGCATGCGCGCCGTGTTGCCGGTGGCGAAGCAGAAGGCGATCTCGGCCGGCACGTCGCCGAGCGAGGAGAGCATCGACACCATGCGGATGATGCCGAGCGGCTGCACGCCCGAGCCGGCCGGGCCGTCCGTGCCGAGGATCACGCGCTCGAGCTGCCCGAGCTCGCGCGCAGTGCGCAGCGTGTAGAGCGCGGCGCGCTCGTTGCCGTTGTGGACGATCTCCAGGCCACGGCGGCAGCCCTCGCAGATGCAGCGGATCTCGCGGTCGGGCAGGGCGGTGTGGCCGCCATTGATGTGGCCGACCACGTCGGTATCGGCCTCCAGCACCATGTCGGCGCCGATCAAGCCGGAGCCCGGGATCGACGGCCCGCCGGTGTGGATGGTCGACTGGATGCCGTATTTTCGCGCCCACGCCACCATCTCGCGGGCGTTCTTGCCGTCCTTGACGCCGCCGAGCCCCACCTCGCCCAGAAGCCTCACGCCGGCGGCGGCCAGCTCCTTGAAATCCTCCTCGACCATGCCGTGCTCCAGCACCGGCGCGCCGGCGTGCAGCTTGACGCCCGCCACCCGGAACGCGTCGAAGCAGCGCTGCGCCGTGATCGCCATCGCCTTGAGGCCGACGATGTCGCGCGGCCGTCCGGGGGTGTGCACCTCGCCGGCCGAGATCATGGTCGTGACGCCGCCGTGCAACGTGGAATCGATCCAGCCGAGCTGATTCTGTCGCGGCGTCCAATCACCTGCCACCGGGTGCACGTGACTGTCGATCAGGCCCGGGCTCACCACGGTGCCGTTGGCGTCCACCACCGTGGTGGCGCCGTCGACGTCGACGTCCTTCAGCCGACCGACCGCGGAGATCTTGCCGTCCACCGCCACGATGGTGTCGGCGTCCAGGATCGGGTTCTCCATCGCGCCCGAGAGCAGCAGCCCGATGTTGCGGATGACCAGCTTGGTCGGACCGGACGGTCCGGCCGGCGCGTCGTGAGCCATGGTTTCTTCTCCTCGTTGCTGGACGGACCGCGATCGCCCCGGTATCCGGCCGTTTCGGGCCGTTGACAAGGCCACCGCGGCTCCGTCATATTGTTAGTACACTAACGAATGTCGGACGCCAAGGCGGCGCCCGGATCTCCCGGCTTCTTGGAATCCCTCGAAGGTTCGACCCATGAGCAACTTCTTCGAAGAGCAGGTTCTCGACGTTCACCACTGGACCGACACGCTCTTCAGCTTCTCGACCACCCGCGATCCCGGCTGCCGTTTCAAGAGCGGCCAGTTCGTCATGCTCGGCCTGCCGGGCGAGGGCCGTCCGCTGATGCGGGCCTACTCGATCGCCTCGCCGCATTACGCCGACGTGCTCGACTTCTTCTCGATCAAGGTGCCGAACGGGCCGCTGACCTCCCGGCTGCAGAAGATCAAGCCGGGCGACCGCATCATGGTCGGCCGCAAGGCGACCGGCACGCTGGTGATCGACAACCTGAAGTCCGGCGACACGCTCTATCTGCTCGCCACCGGCACCGGCCTCGCCCCGTTCCTCTCGACCATCCGGGATCCCGACACCTACGAGCGGTTCGGCAAGGTCGTGCTGATCCACGGCGTGCGCACCGTGGCCGAGCTCGCCTATCGCAAGCTGATCGAGGAGGAGCTGCCGCAGGACGAGTTCCTGGGCGAGCTGATCTCCGAAAACCTGATCTACTACCCGACCGTCACGCGTGAAGAGTTCCGCAACCGCGGGCGCATCACCCGTCTGATCACGACCGGCAAGCTGTTCGATGACATCGGCCTGCCGGCCCTCGATCCGGTTCGTGACCGCGTGATGATGTGCGGCAGCCCGGCCATGCTGGCCGACATGACCCCGATCCTCGAAGGTCTCGGCTTCACCGAAGGCAACACCGGCGAGCCCGGCGACTACGTGATCGAGAAGGCCTTCGCCGAGAAGTGAGGTTTTCCGAGCGCGGCCGCATGAGCTGCCGCCCTGCTCGGCTGACAGCCGAGACGCTGTGCGCCGGGGCTCACCCCCCTCCCTGTCCCTCCCCCACAAGGGGGGAGGGAACGCCGGAGCCGAATGGCTCCCAGCGTCGCCACGACAAGACTGACGTCGAGAATTGGACTCAGGCCTCACCTCACCCTGCTCCCTCCCCCCTTGAGGGGGAGGGGTGGGGAGGGGGGTGGCCACGCAGGCCGGCCTCTCGACCGAGAGCACCAAGCCGCCGTTGCCGCCGTCCTCACACCGCCAGATAGGCATCGCGCACATCGGGGCGCGCCTCGAGCTCGGCCAGCGTGCCGGTGAACTGGACACGGCCTTTTTCGATGATGACGGCGCGGTCGGAGATCAGCCGCGCGAAGTGCAGGTTCTGCTCGGAGAGCAGGATCGACAGGCCTTCCTTCTTCATCGCCAGGATGGCGGTCGCCATCTGCTCGACGATCTTCGGCGCGAGGCCTTCCGACGGCTCGTCCAGCAGCACCAGTGACGGGTTGCCCATCAGGGTGCGCGCAATGGTGAGCATCTGCTGCTCGCCGCCGCTCATCCGGCCGCCGGGGCGCTTGCGCATCTCGGCGAGATTCGGGAACAGCGTGTAGAGCTTCTCGGGCTCCCAGGTCGGCGCGCCGGCGCGCGGCGGCTGGCGACCGACCATCAGGTTCTCCTCGACGGTGAGGTCGGAGAAGATGCGCCGATTCTCCGGCACGAAGCCGAGGCCGCGCCGGGCGATCTCGTAGGTCGGCAGGCCCGTCACCTCCTCGGCGTCGAACCACACCGTGCCGGTGCGGCGCGCCACCATGGCCATGATCGAGAGGAACGTGGTCGACTTGCCGGCGCCGTTGCGGCCGAGCAGCGCGACGACCTCGCCCGTATGCACCGAAAAGTCGACGTCGAACAGGATGTGGGCCTGGCCGTAGAAGGCGTTGAGCTGGACGACGTCGAGCTGCGACGTCCGCGGGCGTTCGGTCATCAGTGCGCCCCTCTGGACTCGACGCCAGCGGCGTCCTGGTGGCGGGCGTCGTAGACGAGACCTTCGCCGAGATAGATGGCCTGCACCTCGGGGTCGCGGCGCACCTCGGTCGGCGGCCCTTCGGCGATCAGCATGCCGCGCGACAGCACCATCAGCCGGTCGGCGTGCTCGAACACCACGTCCATGTCGTGCTCGGTGAACAGCACGCCGATGCCCTCGCGCCGGGCGATCTCGGCGGTGAGGCGCATCAGCTCGATGCGCTCCTTCGGTGCCATGCCGGCGGTCGGCTCGTCCATCAGGAGGAGCTTCGGCCGGTTGGCGAGCGCGATGGCGAGCTCGAGCCGCTTGAGGTCGCCATAGGCGAGCTCGGCGGCGGCGCGGTCGGCGTACTGCGCCATGCCGACCAGCGCCAGCAGGCGGTCCGCCTCGGCGGCGTCCTTCGCGGCGCTGCCCCAGAAGCGGCGTAGCGCATGGCTGTGCGACAACAGCGCCACCTGGACGTTCTCGCGCACCGTCATGGACGCGAAGGTCGCGGTGATCTGGAAGGTGCGTCCGACCCCCATGCGCCACACGGCGCGCGGCGGCAGGCCGAGCGTCGAGGTGCCGTCGATGCGCACCTCGCCGGTGTCCGGCCTGATCTGGCCGTTGAGCATGTTGAAGCAGGTGCTCTTGCCGGCGCCGTTCGGACCGATCAGCGCGAGGATCTCGCCGCGGTCGAGCGCGAACGAGACGTCGCGCACGGCCTGCACGCCGGCATAGGATTTCGACAGGCTCTCGACCTCGAGCAGGCGGGTCACGGCTGTGCCTCCTTGATGGCGGCTTCGGAGGAGGTCGCCGCGACGGTCTCGGCTCGGCGTGCCGCGCGGCCCGCCTCGAGGCGGGCCCGCAGGTCGGCGAGCGAGCCGACGATGCCCTTGGGGAAGGCCAGCACGATGGCGACGATGGCGGCCCCCAGCACCAGCTTGGAATAGTCGGTCTGGCTCATCAGCCAGATCGACAGCGCCTTGAACACCACGGCGCCGACGATCGGGCCCAGCACCGTCTCGATGCCGCCGAGCAGCACCATCACGAGGCCGTCGACCGAGGTCGGGATGCCCATCACGTCCGGGAAGACGCTGCCCTTCAGGAAGGCGAACAGCGCGCCGCCGAGGCCGGCCGCGGCGCCCGCCATCACGAAGGCGATCCACTGGGTGCGCTTGCGGTCGATGCCGATCGCCTCGGCCCGCAGCTCGGAGTCTCGCGTGGCGCGCAGCGCGTAGCCGAACGGCGAGAAGATCACCATCTGCAGGAACGCCAGCGCCGGCACCACGAAGGCCAGCGTGATCCAGAAGAAGCCGGCCGGATGCGACGCGAAGGCGGCGGGCCAGATGCCCAGAATGCCGTTGTCGCCGCCCGTCACCGACACCCACTGGAACGCGATCGACCAGACGATCTGCGAGAAGGCGAGCGTCAGCATGGCGAAGTAGACGCCGGTGAGCGACACCGCGAACCAGCCGACGATGGCGGCGCCCACGGCGGCCAGCACCGGCCCGGCGAAGACGGCGAGCAGCATCGGCAGGCCGGCCGCCTTGACGGCGAAGGCGGCGCCGTAGGAGCCGAGGCCGAAATAGGCGGCGTGACCGAAGGAGGCGAGGCCGCCGACCGTCATCAGCAGATGCAGGCTGGCGGCGAACAGCGTGAAGATCAGGATCTCGCTGCCGACCGTGAGGGCGTAGTCGGACAGGACGAGGGGCAGCGCCGCGATCAACGCCACCACGGCGCCGGCGATCATCAGCTCGATGCGGCCGAGCGGGCGCCAGGGGCGCACCGTCGTCCCGGCCGCGGCCTGGGCGGGCGGCGGCATCTTGCCGAACAGGCCCCAGGGCCGGACCACCAGGACGACCGCCATCACGACGAAGACCAGCACCAGCGAGATCTTCGGCAGCACCAGGATGCCGAAGGCGTTGAGCTCGGAGACGATGATGGCCGCCACGAAGGCGCCCGTGGTCGAGCCGAGGCCGCCGATCACCACGACGACGAACACCTCGACGATGATGCGGAGATCCATCGAGTGGTTGACGGCGTCGCGCGGGATCTGCAGGGCGCCGCCGATCGCGGCCAGGAAGACGCCGAGCGCGAATACACCGGTGAACAGCCATTTCTGGTTGATGCCGAGCGCCGCCACCATGGCGCGGTCGTGCGTCGCGGCGCGCACCAGCACGCCCCAGCGGGTGCGGTGGAACAACAGCCACAACGCCGCCAGCACCAGCGGGCCGAGGGCGATCAGGAACAGGTCGTAGGAGGGGATGCGCTTGCCGAACATCACCACGGCGCCGCCGAGGCCGGGGGCGCGCGGCCCGACCAGATCCTCCGGGCCCCAGATCAGCAGCACCAGATCCTCCACCATCAGCGTGACGCCGAAGGTGGCGAGGAGCTGGAACAGCTCCGGCGCGTGATAGATGCGGCGCAGCAGCACCATCTCGAGCAGGCAGCCGAGCGCGGCCACGATGGCGGCGGCGGCGACCAGCGAGAACCAGAAGCCGAACACGCCGGTGAAGCGTTCGGTCAGCGTGTAGGCGACATAGGCACCCAGCATGTAGAACGCGCCGTGCGCGAAGTTCACGATGCGGGTGACGCCGAAGATGATGGACAGACCGGAGGCGACCAGGAAGAGCGAGGCCGCGCTCGCGAGGCCGGTCATGAATTGCACGAAGACGAGCTGCATCGGCGGTCACGATCGAGTTGGGCCGAGGGATTTCGGCGTGGGTCCGCGACGCGGCCGCGGCATGACGGGAGGGCCCGTCGGAGTCTTCAATGAGGTCTGTTGAATGGTCGGTGAACTCGGCCCCCTTCACCTCCCCCTACGCAGCGCGGCTTCGCCGCG
>NZ_NPEX01000180.1 GCF_003258865.1 Rhodoplanes roseus
CGCCACGGAACCGCGCGATGTCGAGCAGCACGCCGCGGCCCACCATCTTGTTCTTCGAGTGCTCGATGCCCAGCACGCCGGGCAGCGCGCCGAAGCCCACCATGGCGACCAGGATGATGCCCATGATCAGCTCGGGAATCGAGCGCAGCAGGTTCAGCATCAGCCGGGCGACGTGATAGACGGCGCGGTTGGGCGTGGTGTTGCCGGCGGCGAGCAGAGCGAGCGGCAGCGAAAGGCCGACCGCGATCGCCGTGCCGGCGATCGACATGGCGAGCGTGTCGGCGAGCGGCCGCAGCCAGAGCGGGAAGCGGCTGAAGTCCGGCGGAAACATCTCGCGCGAGAGCTGGACCACGGCCGGCCACGCGTCGGCGAAGCGGGCCGGGTCGAGCAGGCCGGTCGCCGCCATCGCCGTGATCACGACGGCGGCGACGGCGGCCGCGAGGCCGGCGCGACGCAGCCGCGAGGCTCCGTCGCGCGCCAGGATGGCGTCGTAGGCGAGGCTCATCCCTTCACCTTCGACAGGTCGAGATTCAGCACCTGGGCGGTGTCGCGCAGGATGTCGTAGGCGCGGTCGTCGGTGGCGGCGAAGCCCTCGGCCCGGAACGTCTTCAGGATCGCGGGATCCTTCAGCTCCAGGAAGGCGGCCCGGATCGCGTCCTTGAGGGCCGGCGCCAGCGTGCCCTGCATCACCATCGGATAGTTCGGGATCGGGTCGCTCTCGGCCAGCACCGTCACCTTGGCGCTGTCGATGGTGCCGCGCGCGACGAGCGCCGCGAAGATCTCCTGGCTCAGCCCGCCGGCCTGCACCTGCCCGGCCTGGACCGAGCGGGCGACGGCGTCGTGGGCGCCGAGATGGACGAACTTGTAGTCGCGCTCGCCGACGAGGCCGTTGCGGGCCAGGAGGGCGCGCGGGATCAGGTGGCTCGAGGTCGAGGCGGCGTCGCCGTAGCCGACCATCTTGCCGCGGATGTCGGCGATGCTCTTCACGCCGGCGTCGGCCTTGGCGATCACCACGGCCTTGTAGGTCGGCGAGCCCTTGGACACTCCGACCGCGAAGGGCTCGATGCCGGGCGCGCGCTGCTTGGCGAGCACGTAGGAGAGCGGGCCGAAATAGGCGACCTCGATGCGGCCGAACCGCATCGCCTCGATCATCGACGAGTAGTCGGTGGTGACGACGAGCTCGACGTCCTTCTTCAGCCGGCCTTCCAGATAGACCCTCAGCGGCTGGGCGTTCTGGATCAGCGTCGAGGCGTTCTCGTCGGGCAGCAGCGCGACGCGCAGCTTCGCCGGGTCGGCGTTCTGCGCCAGGGCGGTGCGGGTCGCGAAGGCCGTGCCGGCGAGGCCGGCGGCCCCGAGCAGGGTGGCGGAGAGGAAGCTGCGGCGGTCCATCGGGAGAGTCCTTCCGTTGTGATGTCGGTGCGGCGGACGCGGCGCGTCCGTCACTCGGCGGCGTCGACCAGGGGTGGCGCCGGCCTGTCGTAGATGACGTCGAGCACGCGCGGGCCGATCTCGCCGGGCCGTCCGTCGTGGACGACACGGCCGTGCGCGAGCGCGATGACGCGGTCGGCGAAGCGGCGGGCGAGCTCGACCTGGTGAAGGCTGACGATCGCGGCGATGCCGTCCTCGCGGCAGATGCGGTGGAGGTCCGACAGAACCCGTTCGGCGCTGCCGGGATCGAGGCTGGCCACCGGCTCGTCGGCCAGCACGATCTCGGGCTCCTGGGCCATCGCGCGGGCGATGCCGACGCGCTGCTGCTGGCCGCCGGACAGCCGGTCCGCGCGGTCGAGGGCGCGGTCGAGAAGGCCGACGCGGTCGAGCGCGGCGAGCGCCAGGCGCCGGTCGGCGCGCGGCAGCGGAAACAGCGAGCGGACGAAGCCGTGCGCGGCGAGGCGGCCGGTCAGCACGTTGTCGAGCGCGGTCAGCCGGCCGATCAGGTGGTGCTGCTGGAACACCATGCCGGTGCGCCGGCGGTGGCGGCGCAGCGCGCGGCGGTCGTGGACGATCGAGCCGACGCCGTCGGCGATCACATCGCCGGACGTCGGGGTCACCAGGCCGTTGAGGCAGCGCAGCAGCGTCGACTTGCCGGCGCCCGAGGCGCCGAGCAGCACCGTGAACTCGCCCGGCCGGAAGACCAGCGAGGTCGGCTGCAGGGCCGTGAGGCCGTTCGGGTAGGTGACGGTCGCGTGGTCGAGCCGCAGCATGAAGCCCCCGTCCGGCGAGTGTTCGGATGTTGCGAACGATCGGGGTGATCGTTCGCAGAAACCGATCTAGCGGACGGACATGACAGCGGGACGACAGGGGGCGAGAGGCTGCGCCCGCGCGACTTCGCTCGTGATGCAGGGATGTTGGACGATGTCTCGGTCATCCCGGGGCGGCGCGACAGCGCCGAGCCCGGGATTCATACGCCCGGTCTATCGTGTGCCACTGGCACCGGGGCTATGGATTCCGGGCTCGCGGACCTGCAGTCCGCGTCCCGGAATGACGGCTCTCGAATCAGTTGATCAGCGCCTGGAGGGGCGAGGGGATGCGGCCGCCGCGGGCGATGAAGCGGGCGCTCGACTGGGTGTGCACCGGGATGATCGGGGCGCGGCCGAGCAGGCCGCCGAAGTTCACGGCGTCGCCGACGCCCTTGCCGGCCACCGGGATGATGCGCACCGCCGTCGTCTTGCGGTTGATCATGCCGATCGCCGCCTCGTCGGCCATGATGGCCGACAGCGTCTCGGCCGGCGTGTCGCCCGGCACCGCGATCATGTCGAGCCCGACCGAGCAGACCGAGGTCATCGCTTCCAGCTTGTCGATGGTGAGGGTGCCGCGCTCGGCGGCCTCGATCATGCCGGCGTCCTCGGACAGCGGGATGAAGGCACCCGACAGGCCGCCGACATAGCTGGACGCCATCGCGCCGCCCTTCTTCACCGCGTCGTTGAGCAGCGCCAGCGCCGCCGTCGAGCCGTGGGTGCCGACGCCCTCGAGCCCGATCGCCTCGAGGATGCGGGCGACGCTGTCGCGCTCCGCCGGGGTCGGGGCGAGCGACAGGTCGATGATGCCGAACGGGATGCCGAGGCGGGCCGCGGCGGCGCGGCCGACCAGCTCGCCGGCCCGGGTGATCTTGAAGGCGGTGCCGCGGATCACCGCGGTCAGCGCCCCGAAGTCGACGTCGCCGGCCTCCTCGACGGCGCGCAGCACGACGCCCGGCCCGCTCACGCCGACGTTCACGACGCAGTCCGATTCGCTGGCACCGTGGAAGGCGCCGGCCATGAACGGGTTGTCCTCGACGGCGTTGCAGAACACCACGAGCTTGGCGCAGCCGATCGAGTCGCTCTGCGCCGTCGCGGCCGCGATGTCTTTCACAGTGCGGCCCATCAGGCCGATCGCGTCCATGTTGAGGCCGGCCCGGGTCGAGCCGACGTTCACCGATGCGCAGACGCGCTTCGTCGCGGCCAGCGCGTCCGGCAGCGCCGCGACGTCGTGCCCTTCTCGACATGGGCCGAGAAGCCGCCGATGAAATCGATGCCGAGGTCGTCCGCGGCGCGGTCGAGTGTCTGCGCGATCCTGATCATCTCGTCGGGGCCGCAGCGGCCGGCGATCAGCGACACCGGCGTCACCGCGACGCGGTTGTTGACGATCGGGATGCCGAACTCGCGGGCGATCTCGGCACTGGTTCTGGTGAGATGGCGGGCGACGCGCGTCACCTTGGCGTGGATGTTGTCGCACAGCGTCGCGCAGTCGTCGGCGACGCAGTCGAACAGGCTGATGCCGATCGTGACGGTGCGAATGTCGAGCTTCTCGTGCCGCACCATGCCGATGGTCTCGAGGATCTCTTCGCCCGAGAAGCCGAGGTGTTTCATCAGATGCCTCTTGTTTCGAACCCTCTGATGCGCTCGGTCATTCCGGGGCGCGCTGGAGGCGCGAACCCGGAATCCAGTCAGGAGCGCGGAGACCGTCGCTGGATTCCGGGTCCGGCGCCATGCGCCGTCCCGGAATGACCGGAGAGAATGCCGGAAGGCTCACACCCGGTGCATCGCCTTGAAGATCTCCTCGCGCTCGATCTCGACCTTGACGGCGAGCTCGGCGCCCTTGCGGGAGAGCCGCTCGCGCAGATCGTCGAACGAGACCTCGGAGGCGCCGAGATCCACCATCATGATCATGGTGAAGAAGTCGCGCATCACCGACTGGCTGATGTCCAGGATGTTGACGCCGGCGTCGGCGATCACGGTCGAGATGCCGGCAATGATGCCGACCCGGTCCGAGCCGATGATCGTCACGATGGCGCGGCCGGAGAGGTCCTTGGCGGTCTGGGGCATGGCGATGGTCCAAGCGGTCGACGGGGCTCGCGCCGAGGACCGGCCGCGAGACGGCCTGTTCTTAGCGTCTCACGCGGCTCACCGCCAATCGGGCCCGGTCCGGGCGAGAGCTTCGGGCACGACCACCCGGAACCGGCGAGCGTCAACCCGGCTGCGACATCGCACCGGCGCTGTCGTGCGGCATCGGGCCGCCGATCCGGGCGGCGCGACTTTTTGCCCGCAGGGCGGCGGCTTCGGACCGCGCCTGCTCGCACAACGAGCGCAGGCGTCGGCTCTGGTCCAGCAGGATGCGGCTTTCGGCGTGGAGGGACTGCAGGTCGTCGGAAAACGTCTTCATGGAATGCGCGGGGTGGACTGGCGTTGACGGGGGCTCTGGCTGACCGGCCGGTTGTCGAAGGCCGCGGCCACCCGATTTGCTATTTTATGGTTAACATTTGGTAAAAGCGGCTTCGAGCGCGGCGGCCGGACGTCGGCCTATCGCCCGACGGCTCGCGACCGTTCGGCGCGGGTCTACCGGCTGGCCGGGTGCCACCCCAAATCGACGACATGGCCGCCGCCCGCCCGGGTTGCGGCGGCGAGGGAGCCCGCCATGTCGATCGTCACATCCATTCTCCAGGGGACCGCCGGGGTGGTCGGGATCCGCTCCGGCACCGAGGAGCCGCGCTACGAGGTCGTCGAGCGCATCGGCGACACGGTCGAGATCCGCCGTTATGCGCCGCGGCTCGCCGCCGACGTGACGGTCGTGGCCGACGAGATGGCGGCCCGCTCGCTCGGTTTCCGCCGGCTCGCCCGCTTCATCTTCGGCGCCAACCGCGCGCGGGACACGATCGCCATGACGGCGCCCGTGACGGTCGCGCCCGCCGCGGGCGATGCGGCCGCCTCGGAGCGCATCGCCATGACGGCGCCGGTGGCCCAGCGCCCGGCCGCGGACGAGTCCGGGACCGAGGCATCCGGGACGGACGCGTCCGGGACGGGCGGCGACGGACGGCGCTGGACGATCCGCTTCACCATGCCGGCCGCGTTCACCCGCGACACGCTCCCGGTGCCGGACGACGCTGGCATCGCCATCGTCGAGGTGCCGGCTGAGACGGTCGCCGTGGTCACGTTCTCCGGGTCCACGGCGCCGGAGGCGGTGCAGCACCAGGCCCGGCTGCTGACCCGCATCCTCGCGACCTCGCCGTGGAGGCCGGCCGGCCCGCCGGCGGCCCAGTTCTACGACCCGCCCTGGACGCTGCCGTTCCTGCGCCGCAACGAGGTCGCGGTGCGGGTGGAGCGGTGAGGCGGGCCGGGCCTGTCGCGCCGCGAATTCGGCCGGAGCGCCTCAGAGGCTGTCGCCGAAATCCGCGCGGAACTTCGCCACCAGGCGCTGCTGCCAGTCGGAGACCGGCTTCAGGAGCCCGTAGAAGAAGCGCAGCACCTCGGGCTCCTCGACGAAGGTGAGGCCTCCGACCAGCCGGCGGTTCTCGTGCAGCCACGAGAGGCGATCGATCGCGTATTTCACCTGGCTCAGCGTGAACACCCGGCGCGGCATCGCGAGGCGCACCAGCTCCATGTTGGAGAACACCTCGCGGCCGTCCGGCTCGCGCTGCTCGGAGAGCGTGCCGCGCTCCATGCCGCGGATGCCGCCCGCGATGTAGAGGGCGGAGGCGAGCGCGCCGGCCGGATACTGCTCCTGCGGGATGTGGTCGACGAAACGCTTGGCGTCGACGTGGCAGCCCAGCCCGCCGGCCGGCGTGATCACCGGGACGCCCCGCCGCTCCAGCTCGCCGACCATGTAGGCGATGAACTGCGGGCCCTGGTCGATCATGTCCTCGTCCATGGTCTCCTCGAGGCCGACCGTGATCGCCTCGATCTCGCGCACCGACATGCCGCCATAGGTGAGGAAGCCTTCGAAGAGCGGCACGAGGCCGCGCATCCTCAGATACATGTCCTTGTCGCGGATGCAGATGCCGCCGCCGCGCGCACAGCCGAGCTTGCGCGCCGAGAAATAGACGATGTCGCACAGGTCGGCGATCCGTCGCGTGATCTCGCGGATCGTCAGATCCTTGCAGGAGGCTTCGCGGGTCTTGTTGAAATGCAGGTTGTCGGCGAGCAGGCTGGCGTCGAGCACCAGCACGATGCCGTGCCGGCGGCACACTGCGCTGACCTCGGCGAGGTTCTTCAGCGACACCGGCTGGCCGCCGATCAGGTTGGTGCCGGACTCGACCCGCACGAACGCGATCTTGCCGGCGCCGTGCCGGGCGATCGTCGCCTCGAGCTTGGCGATGTCCATGTCGCCCTTGAACGGCAGCGCGCTCACCACCTCGAGCCCGGCGTCCGACACCAGCTCCTCGACGACGCCGCCCTGCAGCGTGATATGCGCCTTGGTGGTGGTGAAGTGATAGTTCATCGGCACCACCGAGCCGGGCGTCACCAAGACCTTGGCGAGGATGTGCTCGCAGGCGCGGCCCTGGTGGGCGGGCAGGAAATAGTCCATGCCGAAGATGTCGCGCAGCTTCGTCTCCAGCCGCGTGTAGGTGGCGCTGCCCGCATAGGCGTCGTCCGCCACCATCATGGCGGCGAGCTGGCGGTCGCTCATGGCGTTGACGCCCGAGTCCGTCAGCATGTCGAGGAACACCTCCTCGTTGGGCAGCAGGAAGGTGTTGTTGCCGGCCTTGGTCATCACCTCCAGGCGGTGCTCGATCGGCGGCAGCGCGAGCTTCTGGACGATGCGCACCTTGTGCATCTCGAGCGGAATCGTCTCGCCACTGAAATACTTGATCTTGGACATCACTGTTCCCCAGCCATCGATATTCGAAATGGATCAGAAGGCCGGGCCGGCCTGCGGGCGCGTCACCGCGCACCGCCGCATCGTCGCGAGCCCAACCGCCGCAACAAAAAAATCGTTGGTACCATGGTCCGGGCCGACGAACTCGACCAGCCGGGGCAATCCCGTACGTCCTCGGACCCTAGGGGGGCGGACCGGGCGGCGGCGACGCAGGCGGCATGGAGACGCAAGCGTGCGTGCGGCGTGGAGGAGATCCCCGGCCTTGCGGGCGATCTCGGTCGTGACCGGGACGATCCGTGATCCGTAGATCGTCTCCGCTGCCGTCAGCCAGCGCCGCAACCGCTCCGCTTTTGCCGTGGCTCCTTTCGCGACGCACTTCGCGATGCCGAACTGGACCTCATGATGGTCACGACACTGAAGTACAGACGGTCGTGGTTTCGGGAGACCCACGCCTCGGCATCCTCACCGGCGAAGCCAGAGGTCGGGCTCGTCAGCGACAGGACGTCGGTGTCGAGGACATACATCAGAGCAGGTCTGACCGTCCGATGCGGGCCGGCCGCCGGTCGGGAAGATCGTCGGCGTCGATCGGGGCGCGCGTTACCAGGTCTGCCATGGTCGGATAATCGGCCACGAGCCGCATCCATGCCGAGTCGGCCAACACCACGACCGGCTCGGCGTCGCGGCGCTCGATCCGTTGCGGCCCGTCGGTGAGTGCAGCGTCGATCACGGCGGAAATGTCGGCCGCGGCATCGGCCATCGACCACGACTTCATGGCGGTGTCTCCGTCTTGCTCCGGTCGCCGGTGTCTACGGCCGTGGCGATGGACGCCACGGCGGCATCCGGGTCGAAGGCCGGATCCACGAGGGCGTCGAGCGACAGCGGGCAGTCGCGCGGCAGCGGCGGCGCCGAAATGCCGTGCTTGGCGAGTGAACGTGTTGCACCGTTGCAGGCGACCCGCCAGATCCGCGGCAGATCGATCCGTCGTGCGAGCCCGGGCGAGAAGACGAGGGCGGCATCGCCCTGGAACGCGATCACCTCGTCGAACCAGTGCATCGCCGAGGGCGCGTCGGGATCGATGGCGATCTTCAACAGATGCAGGAGGGTCTGCCGCAGCAGGTTCGAGACCTCCCGAATTTCGGAACGCCCCATGTCTTCGATCTCTTCGACCAGATTGCCGAGATCGAGCGGGCTCGTCTCGTGCGGAATAGCGCGCAGCAGGTCGGCCTGCTCGCGGGTCCACGCGACGAAATCACGATCGTGTCGGCCCCTGTGGTGTTCGCCCATGCGGCACCTTCGTGGCTGGCCTCCACCCCCGCCAACCGGCTGGCCAGACGATATCCCGCCCAGCGCTCAGATGTCCACGCTGGCGGCCAGGGCGTTCTCCTGGATGAACTCGCGGCGCGGGTCGACGACGTCGCCCATCAGCTTGGTGAAGATGTCCTCGGCCTCGTCGACCTCCTTGATCTTCACCTGGAGGAGCGAGCGGGCGTTGACGTCGAGGGTGGTCTCCCACAGCTGGTCGGGGTTCATCTCGCCCAGGCCCTTGTAGCGCTGCAGCGCGACGCCCTTGCGGCCGGCCGCGATCACCGCCTCGATCAGGTCGATCGGGCCGTGAATCGGCGTCTCGTCGCCCTTGCGGCGGAGCACGCCGGGCCGCGGATAGACCTGCTGCAGGAGCGGGGCGAGATCGTCGAGCTTCTTGGCCTCGGCGGAGCCGAGCAGCGCGCCGTCGATCATGGCGACCTCCTTCACGCCGCGCACGATGCGCTCGAACGTGAAGCCCTCGCCGTCGACGAAGCGGCCTTCCCAGCCACGCTCGGTCTCGTCGGCGAGCGCGTCGAGGCGGCGGGCGATATAGGCGGCGGCGCGGTCGGCGGGCTCGCGATCGAGCGCGATCGCCGGGTTGAGGACGCCGGCGATGGCGGCCTGCTCGACCACGGCGCGCCGGTAGCGGCTGTGCAGGCCGGCCAGCACGCCCCGCACGGTGCGGGCCTGATCGATCAGCAGCTTGAGGTCGGGGCCGGCGCGGTCCTCGCCGGAATGGGCGCGGAACACCGCCTCGTCGAGACCGGTGGCGATCAGATAGTCTTCGAGCGAGCGGTCGTCCTTGAGGTACTGCTCGGACTTGCCGCGGTTCACCTTGTAGAGCGGCGGCTGCGCGATGTAGATGTGGCCGCGATCGATCAGCGCGCGCATCTGCCGATAGAAGAAGGTCAGCAGCAGCGTGCGGATATGGGCGCCGTCGACGTCGGCGTCCGTCATGATGATGATCTTGTGGTAGCGCAGCTTGTCGGCCGTGAACTCTTCCGAGATGCCGGTGCCGAGCGCCGTGATCAGCGTGCCGATCTCCTGGCTCGACAGCATCTTGTCGATGCGGGCGCGCTCCACGTTGAGGATCTTGCCGCGCAACGGCAGCACGGCCTGGAACTCGCGGTTGCGGCCCTGCTTGGCGGAGCCGCCGGCCGAGTCGCCCTCGACGATGAACAGCTCGGACTTGGCCGGATCGCGCTCCTGGCAGTCGGCGAGCTTGCCGGGCAGCGAGGCGACGTCGAGCGCGCCCTTGCGCCGCGTCAGCTCACGCGCTTTTCGCGCGGCTTCGCGGGCCGTGGCGGCCTCGACGACCTTGCCGACCACCGTCTTGGCCTCGCCAGGATGCTCCTCCAGCCACGAGGCCAGCGCCTCGTTGAGCACGCCCTCGACCGCCGGCCGGACCTCGGACGAGACCAGCTTGTCCTTCGTCTGCGACGAGAACTTCGGATCCGGCACCTTCACCGACAGCACCGCGGTGAGGCCCTCGCGACAGTCGTCGCCGGTGAGCCCGACCTTCTCCTTCTTGGAGATGCCGGCCGAGTCCGCGTAACCGGTGATCTGCCGCGTCAGCGCGCCGCGGAAGCCGGCCAGATGGGTGCCGCCGTCACGCTGCGGGATGTTGTTGGTGAAGCACAGCACGGCCTCGTGATAGCCGTCGTTCCACCACAGCGCGCACTCGACCTCGATGCCGTCGCGCGTCGCCTTGATCATGACCGGGTCGGCGATCAGCGGCTTCTTGTTGCGGTCGAGATAACGGACGAAGGCCTCGACGCCGCCCTCGTAGACCATCTCCTCGCGCTTCTCGACCGCGTGCCGGCGGTCGGTCAGCACGATGTGCACGCCGGAGTTCAGGAAGGCGAGCTCGCGCAGGCGATGCTCCAGCGTCGCCCAGTCGAACTCCACCATGGTGAAGGTCTCGGTCGAGGGCAGGAACGTCACCTCGGTGCCGCGCTTGCCGTCGGCGTCGCCCGTCATCGCGAGCGGGGCCACCGCCACGCCGTGACGGAACTCCATCGTGTGTTCCTGGCCGTCGCGCCAGATGGTCAGCTTGAGCCAGCTCGACAGCGCATTGACGACCGAGACGCCGACGCCGTGCAGGCCGCCCGAGACCTTGTAGGAGTTCTGGTTGAACTTTCCGCCGGCGTGCAGCTGGGTCATGATGACCTCGGCCGCCGACACGCCCTCCCCCTTGTGGATGTCGGTCGGGATGCCGCGTCCGTCGTCGCGCACCGTGACCGAGCCGTCGGCGTTCAGCGCGACCGTGACCTCCTTCGCGTAGCCGGCGAGCGCCTCGTCGATCGCGTTGTCGACGACCTCGTACACCATGTGGTGCAGGCCGGAGCCGTCGTCGGTGTCGCCGATATACATGCCGGGCCGCTTGCGCACGGCATCGAGGCCCTTGAGGACCTGGATCGACTCGGCACCGTAGTCGGAACCGTCGGAGGGGATCTGCGAGGGGGTCGGTTCGTCCATGCCAACGAGCTTCGGAGGTGGTCCTGGAACGGGAATGACGCCGCACGGTGTGACACGAAAGCGGGGGCAGGTACAGGATATTGTGCCCGTCCGTAAATGGTTATTCGATAAGGAAAATTCAAGCGCGCGCCGGGGCTCGCGCAGGGGCGGGCCGGGGCGTCGCGCACGGACGAATCGCCGGCCTGCGACGTCGGCCCGAACAGGTGCGAAGGCACCGCCGACGAAAACGCCCGCCGCGTCCTCTCGGGACACGGCGGGCGGGACTCTGGCGGGCGGGAGTCTGGGCGTGACGGGAGCGCCGCTGCGCAGTCGTCACGACCGCCGCGTGGCGTCGCTCAGGCGACCTCGAGGACCGCTTCGCCCTTCTGCCAGTTGCACGGGCACAGCTCGTCGGTCTGCAGCGCGTCGAGCACCCGCAGCACCTCCTGCGGATTGCGGCCGACGCTGAGGTCGTTCACCGAGACGAAGCGGATGATGCCTTCCGGATCGACGATGAAGGTGGCGCGCAGGCACACGCCCTCCGCGGCATGCAGGATGCCGAGCGCTGCCGACAATTCGCGCTTGATGTCGGACAGCATCGGGAAGGGGAGCGCCTTCAGGTCCTTGTGGTTCTGCCGCCAGGCGAGATGCACGAACTCGCTGTCCGTGGAGGCGCCGTAGATCACGGCGTCACGGTCGTCGAACTCGCCGTTCATGGCGCCGAAGGCGGCGATCTCGGTCGGGCACACGAAGGTGAAGTCCTTCGGCCAGAAGAACAGAATCTTCCACTTGCCGGCGTCGCTGGTGTCGGTGATCCGCTTGAACGCGGAGCCCGGCTCGATGGAAACCACGGCCTGGAGATCGAAGGCCGGGAGCTTGTCGCCTACCGTGAGCATGGTCGTCTCGAATCCTTGGCGTTGATCGGTGTCGGGGGTCTCAGGCGACCGCGAGCGCGGCGGTCGGCGAACGGGTGGTGGCGGCGTCCAGGACGGTCGCGGCCGCATGGACGACGGCGGCGATCCGCAGGACGGCCTGAATGGCGGGCAGCGGAACGCCGTGCTTTCTGGCGCCTTCGACATGGGCCCGGGTGCAACCCTCGCAGCCCTTCACGGCGGAGGCCGCGAGCCCGAACAGCTCGAAATCGGCCTGCGCGATGCCGTGCTTGGTCATCGCGTTCATGCGCAGGCCGGCCGGCAGCTTGCCGAGGTCCGCATCGCCGGCCATGTGGACGGCGCGGTAGTAGACGTTGGTCATCGCCATCAGGGCGGCGGCGGTGCGGGCCGCCTCGGCCGTGGTGGCGTCGATCGCGCCGGCCGCTTCGGCCTCCACGGCG
>NZ_NPEX01000181.1 GCF_003258865.1 Rhodoplanes roseus
CTCCCCCCTCCAGGGGGAGGTGAACCAAGCCTCACCCCTCGCCCGGCGCCGAGGCCTCGATGGCCAGGGCGTGGACGCCGCCGGCGATCTCGGCGGCCAGCGCCTGGTTGATGGCGCGGTGGCGGTCGAGCCGGCTCCTGCCACGGAACGCATCGGCGACGATGCGCACGCGGAAATGAGTCTGGCCGCCCGGCCGCGCCCCGGCATGGCCTTCGTGGCGATGCGACTCGTCGATCACCTCGAGGCTCGACGGCGAGAACGCCGCGGAAAGCTTTTCCGTCATAACGTCGCGAACCAGCATGGCGCATCCTATGTTAGAGATCGTCCCCGTCACGGCTCCGTCCCGGCACAATCCGTCGGCGAGCATATCGCCCGATCCCTGTCAATCTTGCGGGGGTGCGGACGACGTCCATAATGGCCCGTTATGAAGTTCGACTCACCCTTGTTCGACCGCATTCGCGTCAAGCCCGAGCGCGACCGCCGACCGGCCGAAGGCCCGGCCTGCGAGTGGCCCGGCTGCGGCTGCGTGGCGACCCACCGGGCGCCGAAGGGTCGAACCCAGGCGCGCGAGTACTGGCGGTTCTGCCTCGACCACGTCCGCGAGTACAACCACAACTACAACTTCTTCGCCGGGATGAGCGACTCCGCCGTCGCCGAGTACCAGAAGGACGCGGTGACGGGCCATCGGCCGACCTGGAAGATGGGCCTGTCCGGCAACCCGCGCACCCGCCGGTTCCGCCCCGACTCCATCTTCGGCGCCGACCCGAGCGATCCGTTCGACCTCTATGGCGAGCTCGGCTCCGGTTCGCGGCCCGACCCGGCCCACGCCCAGGCCGAGCAGGAGCGCCGCACGGTGCGCAATGCCGAGCGCAAGGCGCTCGCCTCGCTGGGCCTCGACCCGGGCGTCGGCCGGGCTGAAATCAAGAGCCGTTTCAAGGAGCTGGTGAAGCGCCACCACCCCGACGCGAACGGCGGCGACCGCGGCTCCGAGGACAAGCTGCGGGAGATCCTGGAGGCGTACAATTACCTGAAGTCGACCGGGCTGTGCTGACCTGCGGTCGCCCGTCCGGGGGACCGAGCCATGTGCGGCGGAGCGGAGCGTGCTGCTTTTTTGCACGATGTGAGCGCACCCACCCCCGCCCATATGGAGTTAAACTCCCGAACCGGCAGACCGGCCACCGAGACCGCTTCCGCGCCATGCGGACGGTCTGCTAAAGAAACGGGCGGTCTCGCCGACAAGACGCCGACGCTGCAAGCCCCACCCCCGCGGGGCCAGGAGGAGCAATGACTGCCGCAACAGAAGCCGTGGCCGGGCTGCCGGACATGAAAGTGTCGGTCCGACAGCTGTTCGGGATCGACTCCGACATGGAGGTTCCGGCCTATTCGGAGCCCGACGAGCACGTGCCCGACACGGACCCCGACTATCGCTTCGATCGTCCGACCACGCTCGCCGTCCTGGCCGGCTTCGCCCGCAATCGCCGCGTGATGGTCACGGGCTATCACGGCACCGGCAAGTCGACCCATATCGAGCAGATCGCGGCGCGCCTGAACTGGCCGTGCGTGCGCGTCAACCTCGACAGCCACATCAGCCGCATCGACCTGATCGGCAAGGACGCCATCGTGATCCACGAGGGCCAGCAGGTCACCGAGTTCCGCGACGGCATCCTGCCCTGGGCGCTGCAGCACAACGTCGCGCTGTGCTTCGACGAGTACGACGCCGGCCGCCCCGACGTGATGTTCGTGATCCAGCGCGTGCTCGAAGTCTCGGGCCGGCTGACGCTGCTCGACCAGAACAAGGTGATCAAGCCGCATCCGGCCTTCCGCCTGTTCGCCACCGCCAACACGGTGGGCCTCGGCGACACCTCGGGCCTCTATCACGGCACCCAGCAGATCAACCAGGGCCAGATGGACCGCTGGTCGATCGTGACGACGCTGAACTATCTGCCGCACGACAACGAGGTCGAGATCGTGCTCGCCAAGGCGAAGCACTATCGCACGACGCAGGGGCGCGACATCGTCGGCAAGATGGTGCGGGTCGCCGATCTGACCCGCAACGCCTTCATGAACGGGGATCTCTCGACCGTCATGAGCCCGCGCACGGTGATCACCTGGGCCGAGAACTCGGACATCTTCAAGGACATCGGCTTCTCGTTCCGGGTCACCTTCCTGAACAAGTGCGACGAGCTGGAGCGGCCGCTGGTCGCCGAGTTCTACCAGCGCTGCTTCGGGCAGGAGCTGCCGGAGTCGTCCGTCAACGTGGCGCTGAGCTGAGGCGGCGGTGACGATCAGCCGCGGGTTTCGAGGTCGGACAGGCGCTGCTCGATCGCATCGAGCCGCTCCTCCACTTCCCCCGCGGCATAGCGGCCGAGGACGCTTTCACCGAAGGCGAGCTTCCGGATCTTCTCGATGCGGTCGGTGACGTCGTCGAACCGTCGGTTTGTTTCGGCTTGGTTCTGGTCGACGTTGCGGCTCAAGGCTTCGATGACGGTGCGGATGTCGCGCAGCACGTGAAGAGTCTGGTTCTCAGGGTCGGCCATGGCTCGGTCTCGCTCGCTCCGGTAGTAAAGTTAGGCGATCAGACCGGGCAAATAAAGGTCGTGGATTCACCATGGCGTCGAACACCAGCAAGGGCAAAGGCGGCAAGGAAGCCCCCAACGAGCCGTTCAAGCGGGCCGTCGGGGTGTGCCTGCGGGCGATCGCCCGCAAGCCCGATCTCGAGGTGCAGTTCGCGACCGACCGGCCGGGCGCGGCCGGCAACAAGGCACGGCTGCCCGAGCCACCGCGAAAGTTCTCGCGTGAGGATGCGGCGGTGGTGCGCGGCCATGCCGACGCCATCGCGCTGCGCATGGCGTGCCACGACAACGCCGTCCACCGGAAGCTGATGCCGGGCGGCCAGCAGGCGCGCGCCGTGTTCGAGGCGGTGGAGCAGGCGCGGGTCGAGGCGATCGGCGCCAAGCGCATGCTCGGCGTCGCCCACAATCTCGGGGCGATGCTGGACGACCGCTATCACCGCGGCCGCTACGACGACATCACCGACCGGGCCGACGCGCCGCTCGAGGACGCACTCGCCATGATCGTGCGCGAGCGGCTGACCGGTCAGGCCCCGCCCGTTCCGGCCCGCAAGATCGTCGAGCTGTGGCGACCCGTCATCGAGGAGAAGGCGGGGCGCGATCTCGACAAGCTCGGCCGGTTCCTGGAGGACCAGCGCGCCTTCGGCGACGCCGTCCACGACCTGCTCGACTCGCTCGACATGGGCGACGAGCGCGGCCGCGCCGACGAGGAGGACGAGTCCGACCAGAACAAGGAGGACGGGCAGAAGGACGACCAGGGCCAGGACGGCCAGTCCTCGGACACCGAGGAGATGGAGCGCTCCAGCGTCGAGGAGGCCGACGCCTCCGCCGACGAGCTGCCCGAGAGCTCGACCGAGGCGCTCGACGCGCCTTCGGCCGACATGCCGGAGGATTCCGAGACCGGCAATCCGGAGACCGCCGCCGAGCCGTGGCGCATGCGCAATCGGCCGAACGAGCCGCGCGGCCCGTCCTACAAGCCGTTCCTCACCAAGTTCGACGAGATGATGGGCGCCGAGGATCTGTGCGAGCCCGAGGAGCTCGACCGGCTGCGCAGCTATCTCGACAAGCAGCTCGCCAATCTGCAGGGCGTCGTGGCGCGGCTCGCCAACCGCCTGCAGCGGCGCCTGATGGCCCAGCAGAACCGCTCCTGGGAGTTCGATCTGGAGGAAGGCCTGCTCGATCCGGCCCGCCTCACCCGCATCGTCATCGACCCGATGCATCCGCTCTCGTTCAAGCACGAGAAGGACACGGATTTCCGCGACACCGTCGTCACATTGCTGATCGACAATTCCGGATCGATGCGCGGGCGCCCGATCACGGTGGCGGCGACCTGCGCCGACATCCTGGCCCGCACGCTGGAGCGCTGCGGCGTCAAGGTCGAGATCCTCGGCTTCACGACCCGCGCCTGGAAGGGCGGCCAGGCCCGCGAGGCGTGGCTCGCCGCCGGCAAGCCCGCCAACCCGGGCCGCCTCAACGACCTGCGCCACATCATCTACAAGTCGGCCGACGCGCCGTGGCGCCGGGCGCGGAGAAATCTCGGCCTGATGATGCGCGAGGGCCTGTTGAAGGAGAACATCGACGGCGAGGCGCTGGACTGGGCGCACAAGCGCCTGCTGGCGCGGCCCGAGCAGCGCAAGATCCTGATGATGATCTCGGACGGCGCGCCGGTCGACGACTCGACCCTGTCGGTCAACTCCGGCAACTATCTCGAGCGCCATCTGCGCTTCATCATCGAGGAGATCGAGCAGCGCTCGCCGGTCGAGCTGATCGCCATCGGCATCGGCCACGACGTGACGCGCTACTACCGGCGCGCCGTCACCATCGTCGACGCCGAGGAGCTCGGCGGCGTGATGACCGACAAGCTCGCCGAGCTGTTCGACGAGCAGGCGATGTCGCGCGAGCGCAAGCAGCGCACCAAGCGGCGGTACGACGCGTGAGCGCCTCCGGGCGGGCGCGACGGGCCGGCGTCGGCCTCGTGCTCGCCGGTGCGCTGGCCGCCCTGATCACGACGGGGCTGCTGACGCCGGCCGGACAGGCGGAGCCCAACCCGGCCGTGCTGGGCGACCGCGGCGAGCCGATCACCGTCGAGGCGCGGCCGATCTTCGCCTTCGAGCCCGGCAAGCCGGATCGCGTCCGCTTCGGACGGCTGCAGTTCCGCGGCGGCCTCGAGCTCACCTCCAGCCACAAGGCGTTCGGCGGCATCTCGGGCCTGAAGATGCTCGACGCCGAGCGCTTCGTCGCCGTCACCGACAAGTCGGACTGGCTGACCGGCCGCATCGTCTACCAGGGCGCCCGGCCGGTCGGCATCGCCGACGCCGCCATGGCGGCGATGCTCGGCCCCGACGGGCGCACGCTGGCGGCGCGCGGCTGGTACGACACAGAAGCGATCACGGCCGACCAGAACGGCGTCGTCTATGTCGGCATCGAGCGCGTCAACCGCATCGTGCGCTTCGAGTTCGGCAAGCAGGGCGTCGCCGCGCCGGCCCGCCTGGTGCCGTGGCCGCAGGGTCTCACCGGCCTCCCCAACAATCGCGGCATCGAGGCGCTCGCCGCCGTGCCGAAAGGCTCGCCGCTCGCCGGCGCCCTGATCGTGATCACCGAGAGGGCGCTCGATCCGGCCGGCAACATCAAGGCGGCGCTGGTCGGCGGGCCGCGCCCGGGCCTGTTCGCCATCGCCCGCCACGACGGCTTCGACATCAGCGACGCCACCGTGCTGCCGGACGGCGATCTGCTGCTGCTGGAGCGCCGCTTCACCTGGACCACCGGCGTCGCCATGCGGCTGCGCCGCATCCCGATCGCCGCCATCGCGCCCGGCGCCGTGGTCGACGGACCCATGCTGGCCGCGGCCGACATGGGCTTCCAGATCGACAACATGGAGGCGCTCGGCACCCACCTGACGGCGGACGGCGAGACCGTTCTGACGCTGATCTCCGACGACAACTTCTCGTTCCTGCAGCGCACCCTGCTGCTGCAGTTCACGCTGGTGGACGAGTGAGGCCGGGTTCGCGCGGCCGGTCGTCGACGTGGAGCGCGAAGCCGGGCGCCGACGGGTCGCCCAACTCCGGACGAAGCTCGCAGGCCGGGATCAGGTAATCCCCGCCGTTCTGGCGGCGATACGGGATCGGCGGCGTGGTGGCGATCGTCCGCATCCGCTCGCGCAGCCCCTCGGCGGCGGCGGCGAAGCCGGCCGCGTCGAGGCGGTCGGCGCGATGGACCACATAGGCCGGCAACACGTCGTATCCCGGGTAGAACAGGATGCCGTGGTTGATCGGGAACAGGAGATCGTCCATCGGCCCGTTCACGCCGCGCGGCGAATAGTGCTCCTTCCAGCCGCCCGTGGTCGTGATCACCATGGCGCGCCGGCCTGCGAACACACCCTCGCCGTAGCGATCGCCCCACCGCGCCTCGCTGTGCTCGCCCACCCCGTAGGCGAAGCCATAGGCGAACACCCGGTCGACCCAGCCTTTCAGGATCGCCGGCATGGTGAACCACCACAGCGGAAACTGCAGGATCAGCACGTCGGCCCACAGGAGCTTCGCCTGCTCGGCGGCGACGTCGTCGGTCAGCGCCGCGGCGGCGTATCCGACCTTGGAGGCGCCCGGCACCTTCAGGCGGACATCCTGCGGCAGCGTCGGGAAATCGTCCCGGTCGATCCCGGACTTGAAGCGCATCGCGTAGAGATCGGAGACCTGCACGGCATGGCCCTGTGCCGCGAGCTCGGCGACGGCGACGTCGCGGAGCGCCGCATTGAGCGAGCGCGGCTCGGGATGCGCGAAGACGATCAGGACATTCATGGTCAACCTCGTCCGACGGAAACAGTGTCCCGGACGTAGCGCTGTCCAGAATGATCCGGTAGCTGTCGGGAATGGATAAAGACGTGCCGAAAAATGGATAAGCCGGGCGTCACGCTCGAACGCATGCGCAGCTTCGTCCGGGTCACCGAGCGCGGCAGCCTGTCCGCGGTCGCGCGCGAGCTCGGGGTGGGACAATCGACGATCTCGCGCCACCTGCGCGAGCTCGAGGAGGCGGTCGGCGTGCCGCTGCTCGGCCGCACCACCCGCCGCGTCACCCTGACCGACGAGGGCCGCCACTACTACGGCCACTGCGTCCAGATTCTGCGGCTCGTCGACCAGGCCGGCGACGAGGCGCGCGGGAGCCGCGGGGCGCCGAGCGGCACGGTCCGGGTGTCGTCCACGGCAGCCTTCGGCGTGCTCCACGTCACCCGGCTGATCTTCGCGTTCCAGGACCGCTGGCCGACCATCGACGTCGCGCTCGACCTCACCGACGAACGCGTCGATCTCGTACGCGAGGGCGTCGACGTGGCGGTGCGGCTCGGGCCCGTCGACGACAGCGCCATGACGCTGCGGCGGGTGGGCGTGAGCCGCCGCATCCTCGCCGCCGCTCCGGAATATCTGGCGGCGCGTGGCACGCCGGCGCGGCCGCCGGATCTCCTCGGTCACGAGGGCATCCGCATGACGAACGTGATCGGCAGCGACACGCTCGTGCTCGACGGGCCGGACGGCACCCGGCATGCCGTCCCGTTCGGCGGGCGGCTGCGGGTCGACCACGGGCTCGCGGCGCGCGAAGCGCTGGTCGCCGGACGTGGAATCGCGCCGGCGCACCGCTGGCTGGTCGACGATCTCGTCGCCGCCGGCCGCCTGACCGCGATCATGCCCGATTACGCCCTGCCGACGACGCCGCTGAACCTGCTGATCGTGCCCGAGCGCGCCGGTCTCGCGCGGGTTCGCCTGCTGGTCGATTTCCTCGCCGAGCAGATCGGCCGAATCCCGGGGATCGAGACCCCGTCGCGGCCGTCCGGAGCGACCGGCCGGCGCTGACCGGGCCGTTCACGTCCTCACCCCGCCTTCTTGGCCCGACCCGCCTCCGCCGCAGGCGTGACGGCCCGGGCATGCCCCTGGGCCGTGCCCCCGGTGATGTCGCCGATCTCGTCGGCGAGCGCCTGCAGGGCGCGGGCCGTGAACTCGCGGTTCATCGCGTCGGTCTTCTCGGCGAAGTCGCGCAACGCGGCGATGAACGTCGCCTTCACGGGGTCCGCATCGGCGTCGGAGGCGGCGAGCAGCGCGTGGGCGGCCTTCTCCAGCGCGGCCAGCGTCCCGTTCCAGGTGTCGAGATTGCGCTTCACGATCGCCGGCCCGTCGCCGCCGAAGATGCGCGCCAGGATGTCGGGCTCGTCGAGACGCGCCTCGCGCGACTCGCGCAGCACCACGCGGATCTGCGACAGCAGCTCGGTCACGGCGGGCTTCATCTTGACGACCGGATAGCTCAGCTTGGCGACCGTGAACGGGCTCTGCTCCTCCAGCACCAGGAACCGGAAGCGCAGCCCGACCGAGATGCCCTTGAGCAGCCGTGTCGTGATCTCGTCGCCGTAGTCCTTCGACTTCATCTCGACCACGTAGACGTGGATCTCGGTGCTGCCGTTGTAGAACGTCACGACGCGCGAGACGAACAGCCGGAACGCCTTGTCGCCCCTCAGGCTGGCGACGACGTGATAATTGTCCTCGAAGTCGCGTTCGAGAGCGGCCGTGACCATCAGCTTGAGGCCTTCGGCCCAGGCCGAGGCGAGCTCGCGCGGCACGATCATGCCGAGGAACTGCGACCAGCCGAAGCTGCGGGTCGGGATTTCGGAGATGCCGAACAGGCTGAACGAACCGCCCTCCAGCTCGACGGTCGCGTTGGCCAGGAGCTCGGCCCGGCTGGCGGCGGGCGGCCCGGTGCGGATGATCACCTTGCGCTCCGGAATGTCCTCCTGGCACTTGCGGTTCTGCAGGTACTTGAACAGCCGCAGATAGAGCCGGTCGGCGGCGTAGCGGATGTTGTCGCGGATCGCGTCCCGGTCGCCGAGATCCCAAGCCTGGCCGACGATCTCGGCGATGCGGGTCAGCAGGCGCAGCACCGGATTGTCGTCGTCGAGCGGCTTCGGCTCGTTGCGCATGAAGCTGGCCGGATCCTCGACCAGGCTGATGACCTGATCGGGATCGATGTTGATGTGCTGCAGGTTGAAGGTGACGGCCGGCGCCTTGCTACCGATGCAGAACGGGATGATGACGCGCTCGACCCCGGGGATCAGCGACGGCCGCTTCGTCTTCGAGGCGGAGAAGAATCCGGCCTCGTAGCCCGTGAAGGAGTAGCTCGGTTTGGTCTGGTCGGAGAACAGGATCAGCAGAATGTCCGAGGTGTCGAGCGCCGCATCGATGGCGTCCTTGAACTCGGAGCCGGCGTCGAGGCTCGCCCGGTCGAAGAAGATCCGGATGCCGCGCGGAAACAGCTTGCGCAGCTCCTGGTTCACGTCCTTCGCCAGATCCTGGTCCTCGCTCGCATAGCTGATGAAGATTCCGACCTCCCGCGAGCGGGCCGGACGGGGATGCGAGCGCGGCTTCTTTGCCTTGGGCATCATGCGGGACTCCTGACGCAATCGGAACGGGCGCGTCAGCCTACCGCAACCTCAGGTGCACTCGATAGAGGATAAACAACCTTTGATCGATATTCGCTCCACCGCACCTGTTCCGGCCCGCAGCACGGACCCGTGCGATCGACCGGCCCCCGCCCCGCCTCGCCGACCGCGTCTAGCCGCGGGCCGAGGCCGGCAGGCCGAACACACGATCGAACGCCCAGGTGAAGCCGAACGTGTAGGCGGTGAAGAACAGGATGAGGCCGAGGTCGTACAGGAACGCCTCCCACAGCGACACGCCGAGCTGCCAGGCGATCAGCGGCACCAGCATCACCACCAGGCCGGCCTCGTAGAGGATCGCGTGCGCCACCCGCCGCGCCAGGCTGCGGCCGCGGACCCGGCGGGAGGCCTCCCACCGCTCGAACATCAGGTTGAACACATAAGCCCAGCTCACCGCCACGACCGACGTGGCGACCGCGACCACGCTGGTGTCGCGGGCCGGCCGGTCGGCGACCCAGGCGAGCGCGACGCTGACCACCACGATCGCGATCATCTCGTAGAGGGCGACATAGACGAGCCGGCGGATCGTCGGATTGTTCATCTCACACCAGACGCAGACATCTTCATCGCTCCGCCGCGGCCGGGCGCGCGACGCGTGTTCCCGCCTCACGGACGTGCGGTCACAAAAAAAGCGCCGGCGGGGGGCCGGCGCTTTTTGTCGTTCGGCAGGCGATCGACGGGGCGGCAGCCCCCGGCGACATTAGGCGGCCTCGGCCTCGGCCTCGTCGTCCTCGCCGCCCTTGGTGGCGGGACCGCGCTTGGGTCCCTTCGCCAGGGCCGCCTCGATCTCCTTCACCGCCTCGGTGTCGGTGATCCGCTGCACGGCCGAGATCTCGCGGGCGAGCCGGTCGAGCGCGGCCTCGTAGAGCTGGCGCTCGCTGTAGGACTGCTCCGGCTGGCTCTCCGAGCGGTACAGGTCGCGCACCACCTCGGCGATGGCGACGATGTTGCCGGAATTGATCTTGGCCTCGTATTCCTGTGCCCGGCGCGACCACATGGTCCGCTTCACGCGGGCCCGGCCCTTGAGGGTCTCGAGTGCCCGCTTGACGATCGGCGGCTCCGCGAGCTTGCGCATGCCCACGGCCGCGATCTTCGCGGTCGGCACCCGCAGCGTCATCTTGTCCTTCACGAAATTGATGACGAACAGCTCGAGCTTGAGGCCTGCGACCTCCTGCTCTTCGATCGCCGTGATCTGACCCACGCCATGGGCTGGATACACAATGAACTCGTTCGTCTTGAAGCCTTGACGCTGGGTCGTCTTCTTGTTGGACATTCCGGGAACTGCTCCTTCAACCTCCGGCTTTTTGCCGGGGTCCTCCACCCGAGGGCGGGCGGATGGTTTGGCCGAAGCCTTGGCGGCCGCCTTGACGACCTGCTTCACCGGTGCGGTCGGGGGTGTTTCCGCCCGAGCCGGCGTTTTCGCAGCCGCGTGACCGCGGCGGACATGAGCGCGCGTCGTCTTCGTAGTCGGACGCCGAGCTGCCGCCGACGCTTTGATGGACGCCTTGGAGGAGGTCTTCGAAGGAGTCGCGGCCTTGGCCCCGCCCTTCTTGAGCTTCGACTTGTGACGAGTTTTGCCTGCCACTGTGATCGCGCGCTTCCTCGCGGACAAACGCGCCTCCGTCTGACGGTTCCTCAGGAACGCCCCGAAAAAATATGCTCCCGGGAGGGAGCTGTCGGGGCCGTGATCTCATGTGTGATGCTTATATATCACATTCTTTGCAAAAAACAAAGCCGTGCGGCGCGGCATTCGGCCATCACCGTACCAAATGAACATTAAATTTTATTGAGTTGCGGGTTGCTGCACCCGCCACCGCCCGCGCAAGTCGCGGGCAGTCGATCAGATCGGCCTGCGGCAGGCGCCGCGGAGTCTCGCGAAGCTCAGTCGCCAGCACCCGGATTCGGCGAAAACTGCTGCAGCTTGCCCGGCTTGCCGTCCCACTCCTTGTGGTCGGCCGGCGGATCGCGCTTCACCGTGATGTTGGGCCAGGTCTTCGAGTATTCGGCGTTGAGGCTCAGCCACTGCTCGAGGCTCGGCTCGGTGTCCGGCTTGATCGCCTCGGCCGGGCATTCCGGCTCGCAGACGCCGCAATCGATGCACTCGTCGGGGTGGATGACGAGCATGTTCTCGCCTTCGTAGAAGCAGTCCACCGGACACACTTCGACGCAGTCCATGTACTTGCACTTAATGCAGTTTTCGGTAACGACGTAGGTCATGCTCAGCTCCGGCCGGCCACCCGCGGCCCGTTTTGCCTGTGCCTAGCGCATCGGCAGACCGGGTGCAAGCGACTGCCGCAGCCGATGCCTCGAAGAACAGCCCGTTCGGCGCGCCGAATCACCTCTCGGCCGCCCCGAATCGCTCGCCGCCGTTAACCGCGCGAGGCGAAATATTTCGCTCAGTCGTCCTCGCCGGCCCGCCAGCGGTCGAGGGTGCGGCGGTCGCGCTTGGTCGGGCGCCCGGCCCCGGGCTCGCGCGGAGCCGCGGACGGCTCCGAATCGGGCGGCGGCTCGGGCGGGCTCTCGTCGCGGAACAGCGCCTGGGCGTCGGTCGCGGAGCCGCGCCGCTCGGCGAAGCCCGTGACGGTCAGCACCCGGACGCGGCTGTCGAGCGCGATGGTGACCACGTCGCCGGGCTTCACCGGCCGGCTGGCGGCGTCGATCCGCGCACCGTTGATCCGGACCCGGCCGCCCGCCGCGAGAGCCGCGGCGGCGCTCCGGGTGCGCACCACCCGGGCGTGCCACAGCCACTTGTCGATGCGCTGACGGGCGAGATCGGCAGGATCGGCCAAGCCTCAGTGCTTCTCCTTGGCGCTCGCCTCGAGCTGGGCCTTGAGGGCCGCCAGCTTGGCGAACGGCGAGTTCGGATCCGGCTCCTTGTTGCTCCGGTCGGAGCGCTCGTCGCGGCTCTGATAGGTGCGCGGCGGACGCTCCGAGCGGTCGTTGCGGTCGGGACGCCGCCCGCCCTCGTGCCGCGGCCGGTCGGAGCGGTCACGATCCGGGCCGCCGCGCGGACGGCCGCGATGGGCCTGGCGGTCGCCTTCGGTCCGCTGCTCTCCGCGGTCCGGACCACGCCGGCCGCCGCGATCGCCACGCGCGGGCCGCTCGC
>NZ_NPEX01000182.1 GCF_003258865.1 Rhodoplanes roseus
GAATCTCTCCCCCGCCGCCTGCGCCCGGCTCGGCACCGAGTCCTCGGGCTGGCTCAAGCCGCTGGTGGCGCGCGCCGAGGCGGCGCCGGGCCGCAAGGCCGAGGCGATCCGTCAGCGCCTCGCCGATCAGATCGCCGCGCTGATGGAGACGGGCGAGCGCTTCGACGCCGACCGGCTGCATCAGGAGGCGATCCTGATCGCCTCCAAGGCCGATGTCCGCGAGGAGCTCGATCGTCTCGTCGCGCATGTGGCTCAGGCCAAGAGCCTGATCGCCAAGGGCGGCCCGGTCGGCCGCCGTCTCGATTTCCTGTCGCAGGAGCTGAACCGCGAGGCCAACACGGTGTGCGCCAAGTCGAACGACCTGGAGCTCACGGGGGTCGGTCTCGAGCTGAAGAGCGTGGTCGAGCAGTTCCGCGAGCAGGTGCAGAACCTGGAGTAGGAGCGATGCCGGCGGACGGGGCGAGCACGCAGGGAGCGATCGCGAGGCGCGGCATCATGCTGGTGGTGTCGTCGCCGTCCGGCGCCGGCAAGACGACGCTGACTCGCACCCTCATCGACGAGGAAGAGCACATCACCCTGTCGGTCTCGGTGACGACGCGGCCGCGCCGGCCGAGCGAGATCGACGGCGTGCACTATCGCTTCATCACGAAGCGGCAGTTCGAGATCATGCGCGACTCCGGCGATCTGCTCGAACATGCCGAGGTGCACGGCAACTGCTACGGCACCCCGCGGGAGCCGGTCGAGCAGGCGCTGGCGGCGGGCCGCGACGTGCTGTTCGACATCGACTGGCAGGGCACGCGGCAGCTCTACGAGGCGATGCGCGACGACGTGGTCAGCGTGTTCGTGCTGCCGCCCTCGGCCGCCGAGCTGAAGGCGCGGCTCGAGCGGCGCGCCGAGGATTCCGAGGACATCATCGTCAAGCGGCTGAGGAACGCCGCCGAAGAGATCGCCCACTGGCCGGAATACGACTACGTTCTGGTCAACCGCGATCTCGACAAGAGCTTCAAGCGGCTGCAGTCGATCCTCACGGCCGAGCGCCTCAAGCGCGTCCACCGGGCCGACATGGAGAGCTTCGTCGACGGCCTGCTCGACGGGTTGAGGGAAATCACCGCCTAGTCGTCGCAACCCGATCGGCGAGCAGCGACCTGATCAGCCACCTCGGCCCGGAACGCCGCCACGGCGAAGCGCGCGACGCTCTCCCAGGCTGATCTTCTGCACGCCGCGGGTGCGCGACGCGCAGCTCGACTCGGACCGGGTCTCCTCGCCGACCTCGATGGGCCGGCCGATTTCGCGACCTGACTCACGGCCCGATGCGCGCGGACGGTGGCTGCCGGTCCGGGCCGGCGATTGGGACAGTGACGTGACGGGGGCCGGTCTCGGCGCCGTCGGCGAGATGCCAGGACACCGTGTAGCGGACGTCGTAGCGCGGGCACCCGTCACGCCCGGTGAGGATGTCGACCATGTCGGCGCCGGGCGTGTGGCAGCGGTGACCGAACACGGGCGTGGGATCGACGTAGAACTCGTACCAGCCCGCCGTCTCGGCGACGAACACGATGCTCCCGCTGCGCTCGCCGGCCACATAGGCGGTCGCCCGGACCTTCGACCAGAACGGCTGCATGATCACGACCCAGAGGGAGCCCACCTTCGCGTCGACCGTATAGTCGGCCCGCAGGGCTCGGCCGGCCGGGACATAGACGGGAGGCATCGTGAAGCGCGAGAGCAACCCGCTGCTCTCGACGAACAGGCCGCGGCTGACGGCGTTGCCGCGCTCGTACCCCACCAGCGTCACGGCGCCGGTGGCGAGGCCGACCAGATAGAAGCTCACGGCACCCAGCAGGGTGGCACTGATCAGCAGGGTGGGACGGGGCACGCGCGCCTCCCGGGGGTGTCGTCACTGCACGGTAGTGGGAGGTGGATTGCCGGCGGGTTCACGCGGCGCGTGTGTCCGGCCCGCCGAGGGACCGTAAGCTCGCGCGGTGGTTAAGGCGCGCTTGCCGCCGGCGTGTCCGGCAGGGTCGCCGGGGTGAGCGCGTCGAGTGCCCGGGCGAGCGCCACGAAGCCGTCGACCGGGACGGTCTCGGCCCGGGTGGTCGGATCGATCCCGACGGCGGCGAGCAGCGGCAGCGGATCGGGCACGAGCGTCTTCAGGCTCTGCCGCAGCATCTTGCGGCGCTGACCGAAGGCCGCGGCCGTGACCCGCTCCAGGGCGCCGAGCCGGCAGGGCAGCGGCGCCGGGCGCGGCTCCAGCCGCACCACCGTCGACGTCACCTTCGGCGGCGGCACGAAGGCCGAGGGCGCGATGTCGAACAGGATCTTGGGCTCGCAGCGCCATTGCGCCAGGACCGCCAGCCGGCCGTAGCTCTTGCCGCCGGGGGCCGCGACGATCCGCTCGGCCACCTCGCGCTGGAACATCAGCACCAGCCGGTCGAACCACGGCGGCCAGGGCTCGATCGACAGCCAGCCGACCAGAAGCGCGGTCGCGATGTTGTAGGGCAGGTTGGCGACGATGCGGATCGGCCCCGAGCGGGTGAGCATCGGGGTCGGGTCGAGTTCCAGCGCGTCGCCCTCGACCACCTCCAGGCGGTCCGGGTACCGCGCAGCGACCTCGGCCAGCGCTGCGACGGCGCGGGCGTCGCGTTCGATCGCCACGACGCGGCGGGCGCCTTCGGCGAGCAGCGCGCGCGTCAGGCCACCCGGGCCGGGACCGACCTCGACCACGGTGACGCCGTCGAGCGGGCCGGCGGCGCGGGCGATCCGGCCCGTCAGGTTCAGGTCGAGGAGGAAGTTCTGGCCGAGCGACTTGCGGGCCGAGAGGTCGTGCCGGCGGATGACGTCGCGCAGCGGCGGAAGATCGTCGATCGCGCTCATGCGGCGCGGGCCCGGCGCGAGCCGGCGGACAGCCGCGCCGCGAGGCCGAGCGCCGCGATCAGGCTCGACGGCTCGGCCCGCCCGGTCCCGGCGATGTCGAAGGCGGTGCCGTGGTCCGGGGAGGTGCGGACGAACGGCAGGCCGAGCGTCACGTTGACGGCGTCGTGGAAGGCCAGCGTCTTGATCGGGATCAGCGCCTGGTCGTGATACATGCACAGCGCCGCATCGTAGGTCTTTCGCGCTGCCTCGTGGAACAGGGTGTCGGCCGGAAGCGGGCCGCGGGCCGCGATGCCCTCGGCCCTCAGGGCCGCGACGGCGGGCGCGATCACGGCGTCGTCCTCGGTCCCGAGCGCGCCGCCTTCGCCCGCATGCGGATTGAGACCGGCGATCGCGAGCCGCGGATGCGGCGTGCCGAACCGCGCCGCGAGGTCGCGGGCGACGATGCGCCCGGTCTCGACGATCAGGCTCTCGGTGAGCCGTCCCGGCACCGTCGACAGCGGCACGTGGATGGTCACCGGCACGACGGCGAGCCGTGGTGACCACAGCATCATCACGGGCTGCGGTGTGCTCCCGAAATGCCGCCCGGCGAGCTCGGCCAAGTACTCGGTGTGGCCCGGTTGGCGGAAGCCGGCCTCGTAGAGCACGTGCTTGGCGATCGGATTGGTGACCACGGCGCTCGCGTCGCCGGCGACCACGGCCGCGACGGCACGGTCGATCGCGGCGATCGCCGCGGGGGCGCTCGACGCGTCCGGAGCGCCCGGCTCCGCCGTGACCGGCATCCCGAGATCCAGCACGGGCAGGGCATGCGAGAACGCGGCTCCGGCCGCGCCGAAGCCGACCGCGGCAATCGGCACGTCGAGACCGAGGCGGCGAGCCCGGGCGGCCATGAAGGCCGCGTCGGCCAGAAGCGCGAAAGCGGGCAGGGCGGCGGCGTCGCGGCGCAGCCAGGCCAGAAGGGCGATATCGGGTCCGATGCCGGCCGGCTCGCCGATCGTCAGGGCGAGAGGGGCCGCGGCGGCGCTCATCGCCGCTCGATCATCGCGGCGCGGCGCAGCTCCTGCAGGTACTTCTTGGAGTGGGCCTGGAACTTTTCGGCGAACATCTCCTGCCGAACCTCCTTCAGGGCCGGCGCGTCCACCTTGATCTCGCGCTTGGCGCACAGCGCGAACATCTCGATGCCGTTCGGCGTGCTCTCCGGGCTGGTCAGGCGGCCGACGCCGGTCTTGTCCAGCAGGTCGCGCAGCGCCGGCGCCAGGTCGGTCGAGTTCTTGACGATCTGCTCGCGCACGGCGACGTCGCGCAGCTGGCGCGCGAAGGGGAGGCCGCTGTCGCAGCTCTCGAAGCGCGCCCGCAGCGCCTCCGCCTCGCGGCGGCGCGTCTCGGCGCCCTCGCCGCCTTTCGAGGCGACGAACAGGATCGGCCGCAGCACGTATTCGGTCGCGGCGATCTTGTCGGAGATCGGCTGGTCGTCCTTCCGCTTCGCTTCCGCCGCCGCCAGGATGTCCTTGTCGCGAAACTGGAAGCTCGACTGGAACTTTCCGCGCACGAGCTGCTGCCAAGTGATGTCGGCGCGGATGCGGGACTTCAGCGTCCCGGGCGTGACCCCACCATGGGCGAGCGTCGCAGTGAGCTGCTCCGGGGTCATCCGCATGCGCTTGGCCATGTCCGCATAGGACGTGTCGACGTCGGAATCGCCGATGTCGAGGCGGAAGCGGCGGCCCGCCTGGATCTTGATGCGCTCGTCGATCAGCTCCTCGATGACCTCCTGCCGGCTCGGCGTCTTGCGCGTGACCAGGGTGGCGAACTTCTGGCGCTGCTCGATGTCGAAGGAGGTGATCGGGTCGCCGTTCACCATCACGATGACGTTCTGAGCGGCCGCGGGCTGGACCGCGCCGCCGGCCAGGAGGATCGCCAGGGCGCCGGCGAGGCCGCCCAGGGCCGAGATCAGTCGTGTGCGAAGCATGGCACCGTTCATGTGATGTCGATCGCTGGTCAGGGACCCGGGCCGGGTCCGTCGTAGCGCCGCCGCGACGAACGCGGCACGTGCCGCGGCGCCGCAGGCTAGCACTGAACGGCCAGAGCCTTAAAAGCCGATATGGGCGAAATTATTGTGTCGTCCCGATCGACGACGCGGTGGTCGACGAGCTCGACGTGCTGCCGATGGTCCGCAGGCCGATCTGCAGCATCACCGTATGATTGGACGACACGTTACCGCTGTAGGTGTAGTCGGTGATGTAGTTCAGCCCGATCAGGAAGCAGTCGTCCATGTAGCCGAGCCCGACGCGGGTCTGGCTGATCTTGCTGTTCTCGATGTCGTACCGGATGGCGCCGTTGGCGATCCAGTTTGCATCGAGCTTCACCGAGCCGCTGCCCAGCACGCCCTCGCGCCGCTCCAGGAAGCCGAGCTCGGGCTGCGCCGCGTAGTTGCCGTACATCATCGACACGTTCCAGCGGTCGAACGACATGCGGCCCTCGACCTCGAGGCGCTGCAGCGTCAGATCGCTCTCGTCGAAGCGATAGCGCGAGATCAGGCTGAAGATCCGGTTCGGCGTGTAGGCGAACCGCGCGACATAGTCCGAGGCGCGCTTGTCGAGGCCGCTGTCGAGACCCGTGTTCGAGGTGTCGCCGACCGCGAAGGAGTTCGTGCCGAACAGGTGATAGGACTGGCCGATCAACATGTTGACGGCGCCGGCTCCATTCACCTGAGCGGTGTATTGAATGCCGTAATTGGCGCGGCCGCCGCCTTCGACGCGGTCCCAGCCGGAGAACTTGTCGACCCGGAACAGGTTGGAGTCGTCGAACACCAGGCTCTGGGCGTCCTCGTTCGGCAGCTTGCCGATATTGCTCTCGTTCGGCCGCGCGATGATCTGGGCGATCGGCTCGATCGTCTGGGTGCCCCAGCTCTGCACCGAGATGAGGGGCAGGCGATACTCCAGGCCGATCGTCGGCATCACCCGGATCTCGGAGGAGTCGCCGGTCTGGATGAAGTTGGCGACGCTGGGGTCGCTGGAGTTCACGTGCAGCTGGGCGGCGTCCGCCCGCAGCGAGGCGAACGGGACGAACACCTGGCCGAACGAATCGACGTAGCGGGTGCGCCAGTCCACCTCGGCCGAGAGCCGGGAGTAGGTGCCCGGGATGCCGCGCAGCAGGCAGTCCTTCGCGGTCTTCGCGGTGTCGGCCGTGGTGCTGCACAGGCCGGTGTTGAAGGCCGCCTGGCTGATCGCGTTGTATTCCGCCTGCTCGCGCGACAGGCTCGTCAGGTTGGCCCGGTAGCTCACCTCGCCGCCCAGCACCTGCTGGTTCAGCACCGAGGTGTAGTCCATCACCGGATGGACGACCGGCAGCGTCTTCTGCACGTCGGATTCCGAGAATCCGTAGAAGTGCATCGCGCGAATGTCGAAATAGCTGCGGTCACCGCGGCCGGTGAGGAAGATCTGCGACACGCCCTCGGTCAGGTTGCTGAAGAACTCGTTGCCGGTGCGGCTCTGCAGCGACTTGATCTTGTAGTTGTCGAAGAAGGTCGGATCCGTGATCAGGATGCCGTCGAAGCCCCAGGTCCAGCGCGGCGACAGGTTGAAGCGGCCGGTCGTCTCGATGCTGCCGCGGAAGTCGCGGAAGCCGGACGTCGGCACGCCGTTGCTGACGAAGTAGTCCTTGTCGGCCTGGAAGATGCCGGCGCCCTTGATCGAGTAGTAGCCGTCCTCGAGGCGGTGGCGCCACTCGCCCTGCATCAGCAGGCCCTGCCGGGTCATCACCCGGGGCGAGAGCGTCAGGTCGTAGTTGGGAGCGAGCGCGAAGTAGTAGGGCGTCTCCAGCCCGTAGCCGTAGATCGTGCTGGTGGTGGCGAGCGGCATCAGGAAGCCGCTCTTGCGCTTCACGGTCGGGTCGGGCGCCGAGAAGTAGGGCATGTAGGCGAGAGGCACGCCGAAGAACTCGATCTTCGCGTCCTCGAAATAGACCATCTTCTCGTTCTGGTCGTGGATGATCCGCGCCGCCTTGACCTGCCACAGCGGCGGCTTCTGCGGGTTGTCCTTGCAAGGCTCGCAGGCCGTGTAGACGCCGCTCTCGAAGACCGTGTAGTTGCCGCCGGTGCGCTGGCCGCGCGCCGCCGCGAACCGGGTCTGGTCCGGCGTCTCGATGCGCAGCGAGTCGATGAAGCCGTCGCGGTAGTCGTCGGTCAGGTCGATCAGGCTGCCATAGGTGATCTTGCCGTCCGGCTCGGTCAGCCGGACGTTGCCCTCGGCCTGCAGATGCTTGGTCTTCTGGTCGTAGACGACCCGGTCGGCCTCGATGGTCGAGCCCTTGTAGTAGATCTGGACGTTGCCGACCGCGACCACCCGCTCGTTGGTGTAGTCGTACTGAATCTCGGTCGACTGGACGAGCATCTGCGGGTCCGTCACCGGCGCCGCCTTGGGCTGCGTCGGGCGAACCTGAGAGCGGAAGTCGAGCGTCTGCGCGCCGGCCGGACCGAGGCCGAGCACCGTCGTCGCGGCGAGCAGGGCCAGCGTCGCCGTGGCGGCGAACAGGCGCTGCCGGATCCGGAGGGAAGACGAGGTCGGACGCATGGCCGGCATCACCCGTCCTCCAGGTACAAGAGAGGCACGAGACCGGTCAGCACGCCGATGAACACGGGAAGCCAGGCCGCCGCCGCCGGATGCATCAGCTCGGCCTTGCTCAGGTCCTCGGTGACCTTCGACAGCACGTACAGAAGGAAGCCGGAGACGATGCCGCTCAGCACCATCTTCTGCACCCCGCCGAAGCGGAAGAAGCGCAGGCTGAACGCGGCCGCGACCAGCACCATGGCGGCCAGCAGAGCCGGCCGCGAGATCAGCTTCTGGTACTGCAGCCGGTAGCCCGCCGCGGCGAGGCCGGCGTGGTCCGCCATCTCGATGAAGAAGGGAAGATCCCAGAACGACACGGTCTCCGGTGTCGCGAAGGTCTCGCGCACCTGGGCCAGCGTCAGGTTGGTCTTGAGGGCGTAGTCGGCGACCCGCTCGGGCAGCGCGTCGACCGGATAGCGCCGGGCCTCGATCAAGCGCCAATAGCCCTCGTTGAGCATGGCGATCTTGGCCTCGATGCGCTCGATGAAGCGGCCGGCCTGATCGTACATGAAGACCGTGACGCCGCCGAGCCGCACGCCCTGGTCGGTGCTGGTGACGGCGTTGATGATCGACTGTCCGTCGACGCTCTTCTGCCGCACCCAGAAGCCCGTGCCGGTGCTCTGCAGGCCGGTCTGCGCGGCGTTGTTGAAGGCCCGGTCCTCGAGCCGCTTGGACTGCTCCTGCAGCATCGCGGCGACCGGGTTGTAGACCGCGGTGGCGAACACGCCGATGACGAGGGCGGCCAACACGGCCGGCGCGACGAACTGCCAGGCCGACATGCCGGCCGAACGGGCGACCACGAGCTCGAGGCGGCGGGACAGGTTGAGATAGCACAGCATGGCGCCCACCAGCACGGCGAACGGCATGATGCGTTCCATGATCTGGGGGACGCGGGTCACCGAGATGCCGGCCGCGAGCATGGCGGAGGCATTGGCCTCGCCGGCGCTGCGCCGCATCAGCTCGATATAGTCGACCAGCAGGACGAGCCCGAACACACCGACGAACACGGTGAGAGAGGCGCCCAGGAAGCGCCGGCCGAAATAGCGCGAGAGACGACCCGCAACCATTCGCTAGGTTCTCACGGTCCATTCGGCGGGCAGAACGCGCCGCCGGGTTGTCGTTGTCCATGACGGGATCGAGACGACGTCGACCGCCTGCAGCGCCCCGGACGGGCGCACCTGCGGCTCGAACCCGGTGATACCGGTCGTCGTCACCTTTCCCCCTCGTCCCCGGCTCCCCCGAGCCGACTCGCCTGCGAGGCTCCGTCTGTCGACGGCGGATCGCAGGATCCCAGGATACACGAGTCTGCCGGGCCGATCTGTCGACAAAAAGGCCGTCCTCTCCGCTGCATCCCGGAAGCGCCTCGGCGTGGTTAACCGCGTGTGACCGAGGCATCCCCCCAATGCTATGCCAAGCTTTCGGCCACGGGTCACTACCGCGACAGGGGAATTGCTGGCACCGTGGCCCTCGGGCCACAGAATCGGGTCCGCAGGATCAAGAGGATAGCTGGAATGGTTGAGGGATTTCGGATCAGGTTCGGGACGTTCGCGCCGCCGGCCAAGGGTGTTCTGGTCGTGTTTTGCGACGACGGGCTTCGGCTGGGTCCGGCAACCAGGGCGATTCTCGGAAAGGCGACGGCCGTGGTGACGCGTGCCGCGGCGGCCGACCGGTTCAAGGGCAAGCTCGGCTCCGCCCTCGATATCGTCGCACCGGCGGACCTGGCGGTCGATCGGCTGGTGGTGGTGGGGCTCGGCAAGCCGAAGGACTGGACGCCGAACGACTCGGTCAGGCTCGGCGGCGCCGCGATGGGCAAGGCCGGGTCGGCCGCCGAGGTGACCATGGTGGCGGAGCTGCCGACCGGTGCCATGGACGCCGAGCTCGCCGCCGATCTCGTTCTGGGTGCACGGCTGCGCGCCTACACGTTCGACCGCTACAAGACCAAGAAGAAGGACGACGACGAGCCGAAGCGCCCCGTCACCCTGACGGTCGCCGTGAAGGACCCGGCGGCGGCGCGGCGGATCGGGGCCGAGCGGGAGGCGGTGGCGGACGGCGTCGTGCTCGCCCGCGACCTCGTCAACGAGCCGCCCAATGTGCTGTTTCCCGTCGCCTTCGCGGAGCGCGCCGCGGAGCTGCGCAAGCTCCGCGTGGCGGTCGAGATCCTCGACGACCGGGCGATGAAGCGGCTCGGCATGAACGCGCTGCTCGGCGTCGGCCAGGGCTCGGCGCACGAGAGCCGGGTCGTCGTCATGCGGTGGAACGGCGGCAAGGCGACCGACAAGCCGATCGCCTTCGTCGGCAAGGGGGTCTGCTTCGACACCGGCGGCATCTCGATCAAGCCGGCGGCCGGCATGGAGGACATGAAGGGCGACATGGCCGGGGCGGCCTGCGTGGTCGGGCTGATGCACGCGCTCGCCGCCCGCAAGGCCAAGGTCAACGCCATCGGCGCCATCGGGCTGGTGGAGAACATGCCGGACGGCGCCGCCCAGCGGCCCGGCGACATCGTCACCACCATGTCGGGCCAGACGGTCGAGATCATCAACACCGACGCCGAGGGCCGGCTGGTGCTCGCCGACGTCCTCCACCACGTCGTCACCAAGTACAAGCCGCAGGCCATGATCGACCTCGCGACGCTCACCGGCGCCATCATGGTGGCGCTCGGCCAGGAGCATGCGGGGCTCTTCGCGAACGACGACAAGCTCGCGGAAAACCTCGTGAAAGCCGGCCAGGCGACGGCCGAGCGGGTGTGGCGCATGCCGCTCGCGCCGGAGTACGACAAGCTGATCGACTCGAAGTTCGCCGACATGAAGAACACGGGCGGGCGTTTCGGCGGCGCCGTGACGGCGGCGCAGTTCCTGCAGCGCTATGTCGGCAAGACCCCGTGGGCGCATCTCGACATCGCCGGCACGGCGCTCGGCTCGCCGCAGACCGACATCAACAAGAGCTGGAGCTCCGGCTGGGGCGTCCGGCTCCTCGACCGGCTGGTCGCGGACGTCTACGAGCCGTGAGGGTGCCGGCGTCCGGCGCCTCGATCACCACGCCCTCGGGCATGTCCCGCGGGCGTGGTGTAGGGTAGAGCGATGACCGAGCTTCTCTTCTACCATCTGCAGCGCCGGCCGCTGGAATCGGTGCTGCCGTCGCTCCTGGAGAAGTCGTTGGAGCGGGGCTGGCGCGTGGTGGTGCAGGCCGGCTCGGACGAGCGGGTCGACGCCCTCGACGCCCATCTGTGGACCTACCGGGACGACTCCTTTCTGCCGCACGGCACCGACCGGGACGGGTTTCTGGCCGAGCATCCGATCCTGCTCACCGTCAAGGACCACAACCCCAACGGGGCGGTGGTTCGCTTCCTGGTCGAGCGGGCGCCGCTGCCGCCGGACGCGGCGAGCTATCGGCGGATCGTCGTGATGTTCGACGGGGAGGACGAGGAGGCGCTCGCCGAGGCGCGCGTCACCTGGCGTGAGAAAAAGGCCGAAGGATTCGAGGTGACCTATTGGCAATGCGACGAAAACGGCCGCTGGCATAAGCGCGGCTGAGGGCCAGCATATCGTCGCAGGGGGGCGTGGGGGCCTCGGCTTCCAGCGGACGGACTGCCATGATGCCGACGCAAAAAACCGCTTGAACGATTGTTGTTTCCAATCGAAATACGGCGGCGGCCGCTCGCGGCCGAACAGCCCTCGGGCATCCGGGCCGACGGCGACGCCACGGCCGATCCGCGGGGGCGGCGTCGGGGAAGGGGGCCCCATATGCGTCACGCACGATCCGATCAGACTGGTTTCTCGCCGACAGCTCGTCGGGCGACGCTGCGCTCGGCCGCGGCCGCGCTGATCGCCATGGCCGCCTTCGGCGTGGCTGGATGCTCGAGCATGCCGGATCCGTCCGAGGTGAAGCTGCTGCCCTCGGCCAACGCTTTCGTTCCGACGCCCTCCGGCGAGTTCGCCAAGGCGGCCGTCAACACCAACCGGCCGGTCTCGCCCGGCGACCTGGTCGACGGCCAGGGCGCGTGCGCCGGTGCGGCGCCCTCCGGCGAGGCGGGTGCGGTGGACCGGCCGCTGCGCGGCGTCGGCCTCGACATGACGGAATGCGAGGTCGTGCAGGTTTACGGCCCGGCCCAGTCGACCGAGATCGGCGCCAACGAGCGTGGCGAGCGCAGCGTGGTGATGACCTATGCGAGCGCCGACCGTTCCGGCATCTACCGGTTCACCGGCGGCCGGCTGACCTCCATCGAACGGACCGGCGAGCCGCCGGCGCCCGCGCGCCCGGCGAGGAGCAAGCCGGCGCCGAAGCGGCAGCAGCCGAGCTGAGCGGGGCGGAGGTCGCGCGTTCGGGCGAGAATCCGGCCGGCGTCACTCGGCCGGCCAGCGGCATCCCGACGCATTCGGGGGCCGGCTGCGACGGGCGGCACCGCCGTGCGTTGCCGTGTGCACCAACCCGGATCGCCCATGACCCCCTCCTGGACCCCCTCCAGAATTTCGACCCGCACGAACCGTCCCGTTCGATTCGGCCGCTCATGGGCCAGGGCCCCGATGCTGGCCGCGCTGCTGGCCGCGCTGCTGGCGCCCGGTCCGCTC
>NZ_NPEX01000183.1 GCF_003258865.1 Rhodoplanes roseus
CCGCATCGCCTTCGACGACGGCTGGGAGAGCCTGGAGGATCTGCCGCCGTTCGCCACCACGGTGGCGACCGACACGGCCCGCAAGGTGATCACCCGCAACGAGTCGCCCGACATCTCGTTCGACCGCTCGATCAACCCGTATCGCGGCTGCGAGCACGGCTGCGTCTACTGCTTCGCGCGGCCGACCCACGCCTATCTCGGCCTGTCGCCCGGGCTCGACTTCGAGTCGAAGCTGTTCATGAAGCCGGACGCGCCGGAGCTGCTGGAGCGCGAGCTGTCCGCCAAGGGCTACGTGCCGAAGACCATCGCGATCGGCACCAACACCGACCCGTACCAGCCGATCGAGCGCAAGACCGGCCTGATGCGGCGTATCCTCGAGGTTCTGGAGAAGACCGGCCATCCGGTCGGCATCGTCACCAAATCGGATCTCGTTCTCCGCGATCTCGACATCCTGTCGCGGATGGCCGAGCGCAAGCTCGTGCGTGTCGCGCTGTCGGTGACGACGCTCGACCCGAAGCTCTCGCGCCTGATGGAGCCGCGGGCGCCGACGCCGGAGCGCCGGCTCGCCGCGCTGCGTGGCCTCGCCGAGGCCGGCGTTCCGGCGACCCCGATGGTGGCGCCGCTGGTGCCGGCCATCAACGACGCCGAGATCGAGCGGATTCTCGACGCTGCGGCGGCGGCCGGCGTCGAAGGCGCCGGCTACGTGCTGCTGCGCCTGCCGCTCGAGGTGCGCGACCTGTTTCGCGAATGGCTCGTCACCCATTTCCCCGACCGCGAGCGCCACATCTTCACGCTGATCCGCCAGATGCGCGGCGGCAAGGACTACGACGCCAAGTTCGGCCAGCGGATGACCGGCTCCGGCCCCTATGCCTGGATGCTGGGCCGCCGCTTCGAGAAGGCCTGCGATCGGCTCGGGCTCAACTTGCGCCGCACCGCGTTGACGGTCGAGCACTTCGCGCCGCCGCCGAAGCCGTCGGCGCAGCTCGAGCTGTTCTGACAGGCAGCCGTCGAACCCGCCGGCCGCCTGCCGCTCGACGACGTGCCGGTGCGGCCGGGCTTCGATCGCGAGCGCCGCCCGGCCCGGCCGCCACGCATCGCGGCGGCTCGGGCTCGTCGCGCCCCGGTCGGTGGCTCATCGCCCCGCGATCGCAGTGTCGGTCAGAAGCGCGCGGACGCCCGGCGGACGGGTGCCGCCCCGCGACACGACGGACGCCTGCTCGAGGCTGTCCAGATAAGGCTCGTACGAGCCGAATGTCAGGAACGTGTCGAGGTGAGCATAGGGCCATTCGGGGGCGTCGAAGCGGCCGCCGCCGAGCTTGTGATGCAACTGCGCGACGAGATCGAGGAAGCGGCGCCGCTCCGGCACCAGCTTGGCGAGCGTCCGTTGCCGGATGTGCTCCGGCGGGATGTTTCGTGCCTTCAGGGTCTCGACCGCGGCGGCGACCGCCTCCGGGGTCGGATCGCAGACGATGCAGTAGTCCGGGTCGAAATAGACCTCGCGGCCGCCGGCGCTGGGAGTGCTGACGACGGGGAGCCCGGCCAGCATGTACTCCATCGAGGCATAGTTCGCGCCCTCGACCTCCGACAGGATCAGGCCGACGCGCGCCCGGTTGATCTGCCGGTTCACGCCGGCCGGGTCGAGCCGGACCGGCCGCCGGTCGACCACCGGATTGAGCAGGCGATGCGAGGGGTTCTCGCGGACGAGCCGCGCCATCAGGGCGATCTCGTCCTGGTGCTCGTCGTGGCTCTCCGAGACATAGCCGAGATACCCGACCGTTCTGATCAGCTCGGCGAGCGCGTGGCGCTTCTCGGGCACGAAGCGGGCGTTGTAGACGGCGTCGAATTCCGGCTCCTGCTCGGCGATCGGGTGAAAGACCCGCTCGGACACGAAGAAGTTCTTGTTCAGGAACAGCGCCGGCAGCCCTTCGCCGGCCAGCATGTCGGCCTCGCGGCGCGTATTGCCGATGAAGACGATGCGGTGCGCCGGGTGCCGCCGCCGATGCTCCTGCACGGCACGGCCGATCGCGGCGATCTTGTCCGGATCCTCGATCGACCAGGTCGGGTAGACGATGAAGCCGGCCGCCGTGTCGCCGAAGCGGCGCCCGAACGCTCCGGCGACGCCGAGCCACTCGTCGAACGTGATGCCGGTGACGAAGACCGGCGGATCCCGGGTCAGCAGCCGCGCCGTCCCGAAGTCGTGCGGCTTCGGCGGATGGCCGGCCGCCGGCTGCGCGTGGAACGCCACCCGGCCGTGCCGCCGGGCGCGTCGCCGGCGCCGCCGCCCCAGCGGATCGGCGAGGCTCTGCAAGGTCACCCGGAGCTGCAGCCCGAGGCGCGGCGACGCGAGGAGCAGCCGCGGCATCAGCGTCGCGAGCCGCGTCGGCTTGACGTTCTCGACCAGCACGCGGGCGAGCTCGCGGTCGCTGAAGCTCGCCTGCACGACCGCGGCGTGGCGGACGAGGGAGTCCAGGAAGGCCTTCGACCGGAACACGGTGCGGCCCGAGCCGAAGCGGGCGAGCTGGTCGAGCACTTCCCAGAACCGGTCGTGCCCCAGGATCGGCCGGAACCGCGCGGCGTGGCCGAGCATGAAATCCACCGTCTCCTCGGCGAGGGCGAGGTGGAGGGCGTCGAACTCCGGCCGTCCGGCCCTCAGGCCCGTGACGGTCTCGCGCACCGCGAAATAGTTCGAGCCGTGGATGCGGTAGAACGAGAGCGGGCTGTCGATCAGGGCCGTCCCGCCGAGCGCGTGGGCGAACGGATTGAGATAGGCGTCGGCGCCCCGCAGATACGGGGTCGCCCGCTGCTGACACACCGCCTCGAGGATGCTGTGGCGGTACATGTTGGCCGAGCCCGGCCCCCAGAACCACCCCATCTGGGTCGCCGGGATGGCGGAAACACGGGGCGACATGCGGTCGAACTGCCGGTCCGACACGGTCGCCACACGCGGCGCGTCACGCCGGTCGACCAGCCCCGGGCAGTCCCACAGAAGCGGCGAGCCGAAATGCGGATAGCGGCCGCTGCGGACGCCTCCGGTCGCGTCGGTCTCCACCACGTTGCTGGAGGTCAGGGCGACCGGGCTCGGCAGGGCGAGGTGAACCTGAACGTGACTCGACACGAACGCCGGGAACAGGATGTCATCGGCGTCCAGGATCGTGACATAGCGGCCGTTGCATTCCTCGAAGGTCCGGAAGAACGCGCCGAGCTGGCCGTAATTGGCGTCGAGCGTGACCAGCCGGAATCGCGGGTCGCCGGCGATGATCTGGCGGGCGATGTCGACGCTGGCATCGGTCGAGAGGTTGTCGACGATGATGCACTCGATGTTCGGATAGTCTTGCGCAGCGACCGACTCGATCGCCTGATGCAGAAATTGTCCGTAGTTGTGGTTGATGATCAGGATTGAAACGAGCGGCTCTGAATTCGTGGTCGTCATGTGCTGCACTGGCCGGAGATTAACGGGAGACGTAAACTAAAGGGCTCATCATAGGGATTGGCGTCCGCTTAGTACAGCAGGCGGAAATCGGCTACAGAGAAGACTAGCCCGATAAGCCGGCCGGCTGGTCCATCGTCCAGCACGGGACGGCGCCGCAGCCAGAGCTCGGCGGCGGACCGCCTCTGCAGGGATCGGCGGACCGCCGGAGCAGGCTCGGACGGTCGCCGCGCCGCGGGAGTTGCCGGCCGCGGCCGAGGCCGGCACCATGGCGCCATGAGTCGCCGCACCGATGCCCCATCGCCCAAATCCGCCGCCGCTGCCGGGCGAGCCGATGCCCGCTCGAAGTCCGGTTGCGCCGATGCGGCCGCGGCCCCGCGCCTGCCGCTCGTCGAGGAGCCGCTGCGGCCGACCTTCGATCGCGAGCGGCGCGCCCATCGGCGCGGGCTGTGGCCGGTCGCCGGCTGCGACGAGGCCGGGCGGGGGCCGCTCGCCGGTCCGGTGGTCGCGGCCGCCGTGATCCTCGATCCCAAGCGAATCCCGCGCGGGCTCGACGATTCGAAGAAGCTGACGGCGGAGCGCCGGGCCGTGCTGTTCGAGCGCATCTGCGCGGTCGCCGAGGTGGGCGTTGCGCTCGGCTGCCCGACCCGGATCGACCGCGACAACATCCGCCAGGCCTCTCTGTGGGCGCTCTCCCGCGCCGTCCGGGCCCTGCCGGTGGTGCCGAAGCTGGTCTTCGTCGACGGCTGCGACCGCATCGACGCGGGCTGCGACTGCGAGGCCGTGATCTCGGGCGACGCCCTGGTGCTGTCGATCGCGGCCGCCTCGATCGTCGCCAAGGTGACGCGCGACCGGCTGATGGAGCAGGTCGGCGCCGCCCATCCGGGCTACGGCTTCGAGCGCCACATGGGCTACGGGGTTCCCGAGCACCAGCGCGCGCTCGCCGCGCTCGGCGCGACCCCGCATCACCGCCGCTCCTTTGCGCCCGTGCGGGCCGTGTGCTCGGGGCTGCCGGCGGTGGAGACGGCGGGCGGACCCGACGCCGCCGGGCCCGATGCCGCGGCGGGGCTACGCCGGATCGCTTCCTAGTCCCACCCGGGTTTGCTACGACGGTCGGCACGGCCGCGCCCCGGACGGCCGCCCCGGCGGCGCGCGGGACGTCGCCGGCGCGCCGAGGTCCGCTCCCGTCCCGACGCCCGAACCGCGACGCACCCGCCGATGCTCCACGTTTCCCTGTTCGTCGAACTGGTGCGGGCCCATCCGCGCCTCGTGGTGTGGACGGCCGCGCTCGTCCAGGCGACGCTGTGGTGGCTGGTGCCGACGCTGTTCTACTCGGCACCGCCCGGCAACCTGCCGCTGATGATCGCGGTCGGCCACGAGTTCCAGCTCGGCTCCTATTGGGGCCCGCCGCTGGCGAGCTGGCTCGCCGAGATCGCCTTCGCGATCGCCGGCGCGCCCGGCGTCTACCTGCTCTCCCAGGCCTGCGTGGTGGCGACCTATTGGGGCGTGTTCACGCTCGGCCGCGCCATCGTCGGCGCCCAGCACGCCGCCATGGCGGTGCTGCTGATGGTCGGCATCGCGGTGCTCACCGTGCCGACGCCGGATTTCGGCCCGCCGATCCTGGCGATGCCGCTCACCGTCTTCGTGCTGCGCCACTACTGGCGGGTGATCGGCGAGGGCCGGCGCAGCGGCTGGTACGTGATGGCGATCGGCCTCGCGCTGCTGCTGCTCACCATGTATGCCGGCCTGATCCTGCTCGCCGCCATCGCGGTGTTCACGGCGGCGAGCCGGCGCGGCCGCGAGATGCTGCTCGGCATCGAGCCCTGGGTGGCGCTGTTCCTGATCGGCGTCATCGTCTTCCCGCATCTCCTGTGGGTCGACATGTCGGGCGTGTGGGGCGTGTGGACGACCGGCGGCGGCACCTCGGTGATCGATCCCCTCGAAAAGCTCGGCCGGCTGCTCGGCGGCCTGCTGCTCGCCCATGTCGGCGTCGGATTGCTGTACCTGATCGCGGTCGGCCTCAAGCCGCCGGCCGAGAAGGCCCCGACCTTCCCGCGAAAGCCGATCACCGGGCTGGAGCGCCGCTTCGTCCTGTTCTTCGCCGGCGCGCTGCCGCTGGCCGCGATCGTCGCCGGCGCCTTCATGGGCGACCGCGGGCCGATCGGCGGCCTCGGCCCCTATGTGGTGCTGTCCGGGCTCGCCATGGTGGTCCTGGCCGGCAACACCATCGTGCTGCAGCGGCAGGGGCTCACCACTGTCGCCTGGAGCCTGCTGCTGGTCGCGCCGCCCGTCATCGCGGCCGCCGCCGTCGCCGTGCTGCCTTTCGTCTCCACCACCGACGTGCCGATCTCGCAGCCCGCCAACGCGATCGGAAAGTTCTTCGGCGACACCTTCGAGCGGCGCACCGGCAAGCCGCTGGCGATCGTCGCCGGCGAGCCGCGGCTCGCCAGCCTGGTCGCCATCGCGGCGCCGTCGCGGCCGAGCTTCTATTTCGACGCGGCGCCCGACCGCACCCCGTGGGTCACCGGCGAGGAGCTGCGCCGCAAGGGCGCCATCGTGCTGTGGCCGACCGCCGGCACCTCGACGGCGATCCCGCCCGACATCAAGGCCCGCTTCCCCGATCTGGTCGCCGAGGTGCCGCAGACCTTTTCGCGCGCCATCCAGGGTCGGCTGCCGCTGATGCGGGTGGGCTGGGGCATGCTGCGACCGCAGTGAGGATTTTTCCACCAGGCGCCGTGTGCCGCCGCGCCGTCGCCGGCACGGTCCTGTTGCTCGGCGTTCTGCTGCTCGCCGTCTCCACCCGCGCCGAGCCGCAGCACGCCTGTCGACCGGCGGAGTTCAGGGTCCTGCTCGACGTCGGCCACACCGTCGACCAGCCGGGCGCCACCAGCGCGCGCGGCGTCACCGAGCACGCCTTCAACCTGCGGCTCGCCGAGCGTATCGCGCGGGCGCTGCGCGACGGCGGCTTCTCCCGCACGACCCTTCTGGTGGTGCGAGGCCGTGGGCGAAAGCAGCTTCTCGCACGCACCAGGGTCGCCAACGCCGATCCGCCGGACCTGCTTCTGTCGATCCATCACGACGACGTCCAGCCGCGGTTCTATTCGCAGTGGACCCACGAGGGGCGCGTGCGCGCCTACAGCGACCGCTCCGCCGGCTGGTCGGTCTTCGTGTCGCGGGAGAACCGGCGCTTCGACGCGAGCCTCGCCTTCGCCCGAGGACTCGGAGACGCGCTGCTGGCCAAGGATCTGCCGTTCACGCTGCATCACGCCGAGGCGATCCCGGGCGAGGGCCGCGAGGTCTTGGATGCCGCGCGCGGCGTCTTCCGCTACGACGGCCTGATCGTGCTGAAGGACACCGCCGCGCCCGCCGTGCTTCTCGAAGCCGGCGTCATCGTCAACCGCGCCGAAGAGCTCGCGCTCGCCGGCCGCGAGCGTCAGGGCGCGATCGCCGGCGCGGTGCTGACCGCCGTTCAGGAATTTTGCGCGGCGCCTGCGGCGACACGGCCTCAGTGATAGCTGTCGCCCTCGCGCACCTTCCCGCGGAACAGCCAGTACACGTAGGCGACGTAGCCGAGGATGATGGGCAGCAGGACGACGGTGCCGGCCAGCATGAAGGCCTGGCTCGACGGCGCCGCCGCCGTGTCCCAGATGGTCAGCTCGGGCGGCACGACATACGGGTAGGTGGAGATCGCCAGGCCGAGATAGCCGAGCAGGAAGAGTCCGATGGTGCCGACGAACGGCACCCAGTCGTGCCGCTCGGTGTGGCGCCACACCGTCCAGGCCACGGCGGCCGTGACGACGGGCACGATCCACAGCACGTAGATGTTGGGCGTCGAGAACCAGCGCTGCGCGATGCGGGCGAAGGCGAGCGGCGTCCACAGCGACACCGCCACCATGAACGCCATCACCAGGAGCAGCAGGCCGCGCGCCTGCCGGCGCGCCTTCTCGGCGACCGGCCCTTCCGTCTTCATGATCAGCCAGGTGGCGCCGAGCAGCGCGTAGCCGGCCATCACGGCGAAGCCGCACAGCGCGGCGAACGGCGTCGCCCAGTCGAACGGGCCGCCGGCGAACTGGCCGTTCTCGACCGTCAGGCCCTGGATGAAGCCGCCCAGGATGACGCCCTGGCAGAACGCCGCGCAGGCCGAGCCGACGAAGAAGCCGATGCTCCACACCGCCGTGGTGTTGGCCTGCGGGGCGCGGAACTCGAACGACACGCCGCGCAGCACCAGCGCCAGCAGCATGGCGATGATCGGCAGATAGAGGGCCGGCATGATCACCGCATAGGCGCGCGGGAAGGCGACCAGCAGGCCGCCGCCGCCGAGCACCAGCCAAGTCTCGTTGCCGTCCCAGAACGGCGCCACCGAGGCCATCATCTGGTCGCGCTGGCGCTCGTTGTCGGCGAACGGGAACAGCAGGCCGATGCCGAGGTCGAAGCCGTCCATCACCACGTAGAGGGCGACGGCGACGGCCAGCAGGACGGCCCAGATCGTCGGGAGATCGAGGAGTTCCATGGAGATCTCCCGTCCTACAGCGCGCGGCGGCTGGCGTCGCCGGCCGCCGATTGCGGCCGCAGCGGCGTGCCGGAGCGCGGGGGCTGGTCGGCGCCGTGGGCGAGCCCGTTGGCGAGCAGCCGGTTGATGAAGTAGATGCCCATCGAGAAGACCATCCCGTAGACCAGGACGAACAGCGCGAGCGTCGCCGCGATGCTGCCGCCCGGCACCGGCGAGGTGGCGTCGGCGGTGCGCAGGATGCCGTAGGCGATCCACGGCTGGCGGCCGGATTCGGTGACGATCCAGCCGGCGACGATGGCCGTGAAGCCGAACCACCAGGTGTGCGACACGAGCTTGAGGAACCAGCCGGTGGTGAACATCGAGCCACGCCACCACAGCACGGCGCCGGCGACCGCGATGCCCAGCATCGAGAAGCCGATCGCCAGCATGATGCGGAAGGCGAAGAAGACGTTGGGGACGGGCGGACGATCCTCCGGCGGGAAATCCTTCAGTCCGGGAAACAGCCCGTTCGGATCATGGGTGAGGATCAGCGACGAGGCGTAGGGGATCGAGATCGAGACGCGGTTGCTCTCCGTCTTGCTGTCCGGCCAGGCGAAGATCTCGAAGTTCCCCGGCTTGCTGCCGTCCCAGTGGCCTTCCATCGCGGCGATCTTGGCCGGCTGGTGCTTCAGGGTGTTGAGCCCGTGCTGGTCGCCGATGAAGATCTGCAGCGGCGCCAGCACGATGATCATGCCGATCGCCATCCTCACCATGAGGCGCGCCTCGTCGTAGTGGCGCTCGGCCAGCACCCAGCGGGCGCCGACCGCCAGCACCACGAAGGCCGTGGTGAGATAGGCGGCCGTCACCATGTGGGCGAGGCGATACGGGAAGCTCGGATTGAAGATGATGGCGAGCCAGTCCTGCGGATGGGCGACGCCGTCGATCATCACGTGGCCGGCCGGCGTCTGCATCCACGAGTTGGCCGACAGGATCCAGAACGCCGAGGTGGCGGTGCCGGCCGCGACGATCACGGCGGACAGCGTGTGCAGGAGGGGCGGGACGCGGCCGCCGCCGCCGAACAGCAGGATGCCGAGGAACGACGCCTCCAGGAAGAAGGCGGTCAGCACCTCGTAGCCGATCATCGGCCCGATGACGTTGCCGACCACCACCGAGAAGCGGCTCCAGTTGGTGCCGAACTGGTAGGACAGCACGAGTCCCGAGACGACGCCGAGCGCGAACGACACCGCGAAGATCTTGGTCCAGAACTGGGCCAGCCGCCCGTAGCGCTCGTCGCCGGTCCGCTGCCGCAGCACCAGCAGCGTCGCGATATAGGCCGAGAGGCCGATCGTGAAGCTCGGGAAGATGATGTGGAACGTGATGGTGAAGGCGAATTGCACGCGGGCGAGCAGAAGCGGATCGAAGTCCATCACGTCGTACCCCGGGAGTGTTCACATCGGGCCGCGCGGCCGGATCGGGTCGCGGGCGAAAGGCGCTGGCACCGCGGGGCGGAGCCGGGGCGCATCATGCGGCCGCCGGGCCGACAGCCGCCACGGCGGCGATCCCCGACGGCCCGAGCCGGCGGGACGGACGTCGTGAAGGCCGCGGCGCGGCGCATCGCGGCGCGCGAACAACGTGAGACGGTACTCCTTTGTTCCGCGGTTGCACAACGTGGCTCATGGCCGCGCGGCGGCGCGGGGCGCACGTGCCGAGACGCTTGGCCACCGGCCGGCACGGCGCGGCGGTGTCGAAGTCCACAGCCGCGTGTGGCACGTGAATTGCCGCCGCCACAACCCGGGGATAGAACCAAGGGCAGGGGTAGGCCGCCGCGCGTCGGTCGCGTCGGCCGGGCAGGGGGCACGTCATGGCCGATTCCGGTTCGCGCGGTTCCGCATCCGGCGGGACATCCTTCATCGACCGCTATTTCGGGCTGACGGCGAGCGGCACCACGGTGCGCACCGAGGTCATCGCCGGGGTCACCACGTTCCTGACGATGGTCTACATCGTCTTCGTCAACCCGACGATCCTGGCCAATGCCGGCATGGACAAGGGCGCCGTCTTCGTCGCCACCTGCGTGGCGGCGGCGGTCAGCACGATGGTGATGGCGCTCTACGCCAACTATCCGGTGGCGCTCGCGCCCGGCATGGGGCTCAACGCCTTCTTCGCCTTCACGGTAGTCCTCACCTACAAGTACTCGTGGCAGCAGGCGCTCGCCGCGGTGTTCTGCTCGGGCGTGCTGTTCTTCCTCCTGTCGATCTTTCGGTTGCGCGAATACGTCATCAACGCCATCCCGCGGAACCTGAAGCTCGCCATCTCGGCCGGCGTCGGCCTGTTTCTCGGCATCATCGCGCTCGAGCAGTCCAAGATCGTGGTCGCTCATCCGGTGACCCTCGTGACGCTCGGCGATCTGCGCCAGCTCCCGGCGATCCTCTGCCTCGCCGGCTTCGTGCTGATCGCCGCCCTCAACTCGCGCAAGGTCCTGGGCGGCACGCTGCTCGGCATCCTGATCGTCACTCTGCTCGGCCTGCCGTTCGGGCACGCCACCTTCACCGGCATCGTCGACGTGCCGCCGTCGCTGGCGCCGACCTTCCTGCAGCTCGACTTCTCGGTCTTGCACGAGCAGACCTTCCTGATCGTGGTGTTCAGCTTCCTGTTCATCGACGTGTTCGACAATGCCGGCACGCTGATCGGCGTCACCCACCGGGCCGGCCTCCTGGACGAGAACGGCCAGCTGCCGCGGATGAAGCAGGCGCTGATCTCCGACAGCTTCGCGGCGATGTTCGGCGCCCTGATCGGCACCTCCACGACGACCAGCTACATCGAGAGCGCGGCCGGCGTGTCGGCCGGCGGCCGCACCGGGCTCACCGCCGTCGTGGTGGCGCTCCTGTTCCTGCTGGCGCTGTTCTTCGCTCCGCTGGCCGGCATGGTCCCGGCCTATGCCTCGGCGGCGGCGCTGCTCTACGTCGCCTGCCTGATGACCCGCGGGCTCGCGGAAATCTCCTGGGACGACGTCACCGAATACGCCCCGGCCGTGGTCGCCGCCGTTACCATGCCGCTCACCTATTCGATCGCGACCGGCATCGGGCTCGGCTTCATCACCTATGCGGCCGCCAAGATCGTCTCGGGCCGCTTCCGCGAGGCGACGCCGGCCGTCGTGGTGCTGGCGGTGCTGTTCGCGGCGAAGTTCGCGATGACCTGATCGCCGCGGCCGGTCCTGCCGAGATCGGAACGTTCTTGAAACGTTCTGCAACTCTGATATCGTGACTGCGACGTCCGGCTGTGGCGCCGACGTCGTGTCGGAAGTGGGGCGGATCATGATTGCGTCTGTGGGACGGGCCGCGGCGGTCGCCGTGGCGGTGGCTGCTCTGATCGGCGCCGGCCTGTTCGGCGGCACGGCCGCGGCGCAGGACCGGCGGCAGAACGAGCCGGGTCAGTTCGACTTCTATGTGCTGTCGCTGTCGTGGTCGCCGTCCTATTGCGAGGCGGCGGCCGAGCGGCGCACCCGCAACGACAACGGCCGTCCCGATCCGCAATGCGGCGCGCGGCCGTTCTCGTTCGTCGTGCACGGCCTGTGGCCGCAATACGATCGCGGCTTTCCGGAGTTCTGCCAGGTGCCGGCACCGCGGCTCAATCGCGAGATCGTCTCCGCGATGCTCGACCTGATGCCGAGCCCCCGCCTCGTCTTCCACGAATGGGACCGGCACGGCGTCTGCTCCGGGCTCGGCGCGCGCGGCTATTTCGAGGCGGTGCGCAAGGCGCGCGCGGTCGTGAAGATCCCCGAGGCCTATCTCGAGCCGGAGGCGACCCTGACGGTGACGCCCGACGAGGTGGAGGAGGCCTTCGTCAAGGCCAATCCGGGTCTCGACCGCTCCGGCATCGCGGTCGGCTGCAACCGCAACCGCCTCACCGAGATCCGCATCTGCCTCACCCGCGAGCTCGGCTTCCGCGACTGCCCGGAGGTCGACCGGCGCGCCTGCCGTCGCGACAAGCTGGCGATGCCGCCGGTGCGCGGCGGCTGAGGCGATCCGGGGCGGCCCGTCCGGCCGGCCCGTCCCGGGCCCGGGCCCGGGCGCACCGTCGCGCGTCTCGCCAGCGCGTGCGCAC
>NZ_NPEX01000184.1 GCF_003258865.1 Rhodoplanes roseus
GTGAGCACCGCGATGCCGACCATCAGCAGCACCGCCATGGCGGCGTGCTGGGCGCCGACCTCGTGGGTGGGGACTCGACGGCCCCGAGCCTGTCCGGCTCGTGTTGGACCGTCTTCTTATTCGGTCTATGCTTCGGATGAAACCATCATATTGGCGTTACGGGACGATCCAGGACGGCGCGAGGACCAGAATGGGCAAGCCGCTCGAATTCGCGACCCTGCTCGGCATGAATCCGCTGTTTTCCGGCCTCGGTTCGGACGCCATCGCGGCGATCGCGAGGCTGTGCCAGACCCGCAAGCTGCCGGCCGGCCGGACCCTGTTCGTCCGGGGCGACCCGGGTGATGCCCTCTACGGGTTGCGACGTGGCCAGATTCGCATCGAGACCGGCACGGCGACCGGCGAGCGCATGACCATCGAGGTGTTCGGCGCCGGCGACCTGTTCGGCGAGATCGCCGTGCTGGACGGACGCTCGCGCACCGCCGACGCGATCGCCCAGGAGGACTGCGAGCTGTTCGTGCTGCCGCGGGCCGAGTTCATGGCCCTGCTGGAGCGCGACGGCCGGCTGGCGATCCGCCTCATCGAGCTGCTGTGCGCGCGCCTGCGGTCGACCAACGAGCGGACCGAGGAGATGATGTTCCAGCCGCTGCCGGTGCGGCTGGCGCGGCGGCTGGAAGCCCTCGCGGCCGACTTCGGGTCCGACCTCCAGATCACCCAGGACGAGCTCGCCGGCCTGGTCGGCGTCACCCGGGAGAGCGTCAACCGCCAGCTCCAGGAGTGGCGGACCGCCGGCATCGTGCAGCTCGGCCGCGGCCGCATCCAGGTCGACGTGGCGCGCCTTGCCGGCGAAACCCGGAAGGCGTAACGTTGAGACAATTCAATCAGCAATTTTGTTTCACGTCCTGCGTCTCGTTTGCTGGCGTTCGGCCATGACGAACCCTCCGCTTCGCCGCGCCCCGCTCTGCGGCGCTCGACATCACGATGCAATGGGCTCACCCGCATGACACCTCTTGCAAGGATGGGGCGGGCAGTCGCTGCGGCGTGCGCCGGCGGTGGCCTGTCCGCGGTCGCCGCCGTGCTGATCGCGGCCGTTGCCTCGCTCGCCGTCCCGGCTCCGCTTCACGCCGCCGACAAGGCCAAGCCCGCTTCGGCGCCCCCCGGCGTGATCGTCATCGTCACCAAGGCCCAGACCGCCTGCTTCTCGAGCGCCATCCGGGTCAACGGCCTGCTGATGGCGCGCGCCGAGGCGATGGTGATCCCCGAGGTCGACACCGGCTTCAAGGTGAACCAGGTGCTGGCCCGCGACGGCGACCGCGTCAGCGCCGGCCAGTCGCTCGCCCGGCTCACCCGCGCCGACGGCACCGCCGTGACGGTGCGGGCGCCGGTCAACGGCGTGGTGATCAAGAGCAACGCCACGCTGGGCGCGCTCGCCTCGGCGAAATCGCCGGATCCGCTGTTCCGCATCGCGGTCGACGGCGAGATCGAGCTGATGGCGGACGTTCCCAGCATCTACCTGCCCAAGCTGCAGCCCGGCCAGACCGCCCGGGTCGAGCTGGAGGAGGGCCGCGACATCCCGGGCCGGGTGCGGCTCGTCCCCTCCGAGATCAACCCGGTCAGCCAGCTCGGCCAGGTCCGGGTGTCGATCGAGAACGACCCGTCGCTCCGGGTCGGCACCTTCGCGCGCGCCGTCATCGACGCGTCGCGCAGCTGCGGCGTCTCGGTGCCGCGGACCGCGGTGCAGTTCCGCACCGAGGGTGCGATCGTCCAGGTGGTGCGCGACAACGCGGTGGAGACCCGCAAGGTGCAGGTCGGCCTGGTCTCCGGTGACGGCGCCGAGATCCGCGACGGCATCAAGGAGGGCGAGGTGGTGATCGCCAATGCCGGCGGCTCGCTGCGCAACGGCGAGAAGGTCCGCCCGATGGTGCGCGACGAGTCCACCGGACAGCTCGAGGAGCGGTGACGTGAACATCTCGGCATGGTCGATCCGCAAGCCGCTGCCGGCCGTCGTCTTCTCGATCATCATCGTGATGCTCGGCTGGTTCAGCTTCACCAAGCTGCCGATCACCCGGCTGCCGAGCGTCGACGTGCCGATCGTCTCGGTCGCGGTGGCGCAGTTCGGCGCCTCGCCGGCCGAGCTCGAGGCGCAGGTCACCAAGACCGTGGAGGACGCGGTCGCCGCCATCGTCGGCGTCAACCACATCGATTCCAGCATCAGTGACGGCCTCTCCGTCACCACCATCACGTTCCTGCTCGACGCCGATCCGGACCGCGCCCTCAACGACGTCAAGGACGCCGTCACGCGGGTGCGCTCCAGCCTGCCGAGCGGCATCACCGAGCCGCTGGTGCAGCGCCAGGAGGTGATTCCGTTCCCGATCATGACCTATGCGGCGATCTCGCCCGGCCGCACGCCAGAGCAGCTCTCCTGGTTCGTCGACGACGTGATCAAGCGCAACCTGCAGGGGCTGCGCGGGGTCGCCAAGTTCGAGCGCATCGGCGGCGCCGACCGCGAGATCCTCGTCTCGCTCGACCCCGACCGGCTGCAGGCCGTCGGCCTCACCGCGGCGGGCATCAGCGAGCAGCTTCTCAAGAACAATGTCGACGTCGCCGGTGGCCGGGCCGAGATCGGCGGCCGCGACCAGTCGATCCGCACCATCGCGGGGGCGCCCACCCTCGAAGCGCTGGCCGGCACCACCTTCGGCCTGCTGGCCGGCGGCGAGGTACGGCTCGACGACCTCGGCGTCGTCACCGACACGGTGGTCGACCCGCGCACCTTCGCGCGCCTCAACGGCGATCCGGTGGTCGCCTTCGCGGTCTATCGCGCCAAGGGCGCCAGCGACGTGCGGGTCTCCGAGGCGGTCGAGCGCGAGATCGACAAGATCAAGGCGCAGCATCCCGACGTCGACATCAGGCTGATCGACTCCTCGGTCGACTTCACCCGCGCCAACTACGACAACGCGATGCAGACCCTGATCGAGGGCGCGCTGCTGACCATCGTCGTGGTGTTCCTGTTCCTGCGCGACTGGCGCGCCACCCTGATCGCCGCCATCGCGCTGCCGCTGTCCGTCTTCCCGGCCTTCTGGGTGATGGACATGCTGGGCTTCTCGCTCAACCTGGTGACGCTGCTCGCCATCACGCTGTCGACCGGCATCCTGGTCGACGACGCAATCGTCGAGATCGAGAACATCGAGCGCCACATCCAGATGGGCAAGTCGCCCTACGAGGCCTCGATGGAGGCGGCCGACGAGATCGGGCTCGCCGTCATCGCCATCAGCTTCGCCATCGTCGCGATGTTCCTGCCGGCCAGCTTCATGCCCGGCATCGCCGGCCAGTTCTTCAAGCAGTTCGGCATCACGGTCTCGGTCCAGGTGCTGTTCTCGCTGGTGGTCGCGCGGCTCGTCACGCCGATGCTGGCGGCCTATTTCCTGCGGCCCAAGACGCACGACGAGAAGCCGCCCGGCGCCGTGATGCGGCTCTACACGCGGGTGCTCGAGGCGTCCGTGCGCATGCGCTTCGTCACGGTCGCGGTCGGGCTCGGCGTCTTCGCCGCGTCGCTGTGGGCGCTGACCCTGCTGCCCTCCGGCTTCCTGCCGCAGCAGGACGTGGCCCGCTCGATGCTCGCCGTCGAGCTGCCGCCCGGCACCCCGCTGGCCGAGACCGAGGCGGTGACGGACCGCATCGTCGACATCATCCGCAAGCGGCCGGAAGTCCGCAGCGTGTTCGTCGACGGCGGCCGCATCCCTCCCAAGGTCACCGAGGTCAACGCCGCGGCGCTGATCGTCAACTACGTGCCCCGCAAGGAGCGCACGCTCAAGCAGTTCCAGCTCGAGCGCGACATCAGCCGCGATCTCGCCGAGGTGCCGGACGTCCGCTACTGGTTCCTCGACGAGAACGGCCAGCGCGTCATCTCGCGCATCGTCACGGGCCAGGACGGCGCCACCGTCGCCAATGTGGCGGCCGAGCTCGCCAACCAGATGCGGCGGCTCTCCTCGATCTCCAACGTGGTGTCGACGGCGGCACTCGACCGGCCGGAGCTGCGCATCATCCCGCGCAAGGCGCTGGCCACCCGGCTCAACGTCAACACCGAGACGCTCGCCGCCACGGTGCGGGTCGCCACCATCGGCGACGTCGGGCCGCGACTCGCCAAGTTCAACGTCGGCGATCGGCTGGTGCCGATCCGCGTCATGATCGAGGACACGGGACGGGCCGACCGCCAGGTGCTGGAGCAGATCCGGGTGCCGACGCTGCGCGGCACCACGGTGCCGCTGCTGGCCATCGCCGACATTCAGCTCGCCCAGGGGCCGGCCGTGATCTCGCGGCACGATCGCGAGCGACAGGTGCGCATCGAGGCCGATCTGGTCGGCTCGACGCCGCAGAGCAAGGCCGAGCAGGAGATCGACGCCCTGCCGGTGATCCAGCATCTGCCCAAGGGCGTGCGGCTGCAGCCTTCGGCCGATTCGGAGGCCAAGAAGGAGCTGCTGGACGGCTTCCCGCCCGTGATGGCGAAGGGCATGGTGACGGTCTATGCCGTGCTGGTGCTGCTGTTCCACTCGTTCCTGCAGCCGATCACCATCCTGTTCTCGCTGCCGCTGTCGATCGGCGGCGCCGTGATCGCGCTGCTGCTGACCGGCAATCAGCTCGACCTGCCGGTGTCGATCGGTCTCCTGATGCTGATGGGCATCGTCACCAAGAACGCCATCATGCTGGTCGACTTCGCCATCGAGTCGATGGCCAAGGGCATGGACCGCACCGCCGCCATCATCGACGCCGGCCAGAAGCGCTCGCGGCCGATCATCATGACGACGCTCGCCATGGTGGCCGGCATGGTGCCGGCCGCGCTGGCGCTCGGCGCCGGCGGTGAGTTCCGCTCGCCGATGGCCATCGCCGTGATCGGCGGCCTGATCGTCTCGACCATGCTGTCGCTGCTGTTCGTGCCGGCCGTGTTCACCGTGATGGACGACATCGGCCGCGGCTTCGGCCGGCTGACCGGCGGGCTGGTCACCGGCTACAAGACCCACGAGGGCGGTCACGACGGTCCCTCCGAGCCGCCGCACGGCGGCGGCCATGCGGGGCCGGGCAGGCCCGAGAAGCCGGCCGAGCATACGCCCGAGAAGACACCCGAGGCGGTGCCCGAGCGCGTCACCGGCCGCGGCCGCGAGACGGCCCCCGCCGCCATGGCGGTGCCGGACGACAAGCCCGAGCCGAAGCGAGCCCCCTCCCGCGGCCTGTTCGGCTTCGGGAGGTAGGAGGCCGCGGGCGCGGACACCTCCTCGCCCGGCCCGATATCATCCGAGTCCCGCCGTCTCCCTCGCGGCTGTGTTTGTGCTATGTCGGGGCGACGTCGTGCGGCCCGGGGCCGGGCGGCATTCCGACGGGCCGAATGCATGCGTGTGCTGATCGTCGAGGACAACGAGGAGCTGGCGCGGCTGGTGGTCGGCGGGCTCGCCAAGGCGGGCCATCCGGCCGAGCACGCCGCCACCGCGGCCGAGGCGCGGCACATGCTGGCGGTCGACACCTACGACGCCGTGATCCTGGATCTCGGCCTGCCCGACGCCGACGGCCTCGTCATCGTGCGCGAGATGCGGGCCCGCCAGGACCCGACCGCCATCCTGGTGCTGACCGCCCGGGCCGGCGTCGACGACCGCGTCGAGGGCCTGCGCTGCGGCGCCGACGACTATCTGGTCAAGCCGTTCGCCTTCGAGGAGCTGGTGGCCCGGCTGGAGGCGCTGTCGCGCCGTCCGCGCGCCATGCAGGGCCAGGTGCTGTCGATCGCCAATCTCAGCTTCGACACGGCCGGACGGCAGGCCTTCGTGGACGAGGTTCCGCACGTGCTCTCGGCCCGCGAGCTCGCCGTGCTGGAGATGCTGATGCGCCGCAAGGGCCGGGTGGTGCCCAAGAAGCTCGTCGAGGACCAGCTGTTCGGCGCCGGGGGCGACCTCTCCTCCAATGCCGTCGAGGTCTACGTCCACCGCCTGCGCAAGCAGCTCGCCGAGCGCGGCGCCCTGGTCACGATCCACACGGTGCGAGGCGTCGGCTACATGATCGCCGAGGCGAAGTAGTGCTCTGGTCGCGCTCGATCGTTCGCCGCATCCTGTGGATGCATGTCGTGGCGGTCGGCACCATCGCGCTCTTCGTGCCGCTGTCGCTCTACCTGCTGCTCGTCGCCGAGACGTCGAGCCTGCATCGCGAGGCGATGCGCGAGCAGGCCGACCGCATCGCCTCGCACCTCGTGACGACGGGCGGGCGGTGGCGGCTCGACCTGCCGAAGGACATGCGGGATCTCTATTCCGAGGCGCTCGGCCGCTACATCTACGCCGTCGTCGGCGACGACGGCACGGTGCTGTTCTCGTCCCGCTACGCGGCGCAGGCGATCTTCCCGGATGCGCCGTTCACCTCCAAACCCGAGTTCCTCCAGGCGGAGCCGCCCCACAGCAACATCTCCGGCACGCGGATCCCGAGGACCGAAGGGGACCACACGGTCTATATCGAGGTGGCCGAGAATCTCTCCCACCGCGACGTGCTGATCGACGACATCGTCTCCAACTTCATTCCGCGCGTCGCCTGGATCACGCTGCCGATCCTGCTGTTGCTGCTCGGGGTCGAGACCCATGTGGTGCGCCGCGTCTTCCGGCCGGTCCAGGAGGCGTCGGAGCGGGCCCGCCAGATCTCGCCGCGGCGGACCGACATCCGCCTGTCGCTGCAGGACATCCCGAGCGAGATCGCGCCCCTGGTGGTCGCCGTCAACGAGGCGCTGGACCGGCTCGAGCAGGGATTCCGGGTGCAGCGCGAGTTCACGGCCGACGCCGCGCACGAGCTGCGGACGCCGATCACCATCCTGCGCACCCGCATCGACACGCTGGTCGACGACCGGGTCGCGGAGCCGCTGCGCCGCGACCTCGAGACGATGACACGCGTCGTCACCCAGCTTCTCGAGATGGCCGAGGTCGAGAACATGGCGCTCGGCGACAGCGAGCGCGCCGACCTGCTTGCCGTCGCGGCGGACGTGATCGCCTTCCTGGTGCCGCTGGCGATCGCCGAGGGCCGCAGCATCGCCCTCTCCGGCGTCGAGGAGCCGGTCTGGGTCGCCGGCCATGCCGAGGTGATCGGACGGGCGTTCCGCAACCTGATCGAGAACGCGATCCGCCACACACCGGCCGGTACCGTGGTCGAGGTGATCGTCGAGGCCGACGGCACCGTGCATGTCTGCGACGAGGGGCCCGGCATCGCCGACGCCGAGCGCGAGTTCCTGTTCCGCCGCTTCTGGCGGCGCGACCGCAAGCGCTCCGGCGGGGCCGGCCTCGGCCTGTCGATCGTGCGGCGGATCATGGAGCTGAGCGGCGGCTCGGTCACGGTCGCCAACCGCACGGACGGGGGCGCCTGTTTCACGCTGCGGTTCCGCGTCGTTCCGGCCGCGGCGGATCAGGATGGCGCCGCGGTCGTGCAGGCCGCCGAGCGCGACGACGGTGCCGCGCCGGCGTCCTGAGCCCAACGGCGCCGCTCGCGCCATTCTGCATCGCTCCCATTCGGCGGGTGCGTATCGGGGCTCTGCCGCCGTCATGTAAGGCCCGTGTAAGCCGACCTCGTTAGCCTGCGGCGTCTTCGTGGCTTCCCGCGCTGCGGAGATCGCGCCTCCTCGCCTTGGCGGACCCCGCCGGCATCGTCGGGGTGGCGTCGTAACAGAACAGACCGAAGGGACGTCCGCTCATGAAAGCCCTCATCCTCTATACCGTCTTCGTCGTCATCGGCGCGGTCATCTCCGCCGTGATCGGCTACTACGCGGAGCGGGAGATTTCCGAGGCGGTCGGGCTCGTCGTGTTCCTGTCGCTCTTCTTCCTGAACTTCGCGGTGTCCTGGGTCGCCGTCATCCTGGTGATCGACCGGTCGCTGTCGAACGCCTACGGCCGCGCCGAGCAGATCGCGATCGAGCGCCAGGGCCGCGCCGCCATCTCGGGTCGCGCCGGCTGACGGCGCGCCGTCAGATCTCTCGCCAGCGCACCGCGTCGAAGGCCGCCACCGGCCGCTGAAAGCCCTTCAGCTCCAGCGTGCCGATCGGCGTCGCCTCGCAGGCCGGCTCGGTCGCCGCGAGGACCCGCTGGCTGATCAGCACCTGGCCGGCTCGCGCCGCGGCGCACAGCCGGTGCGCCAGGCTCACCACGCTGCCGATCGCCGTGTACTCGCGCCGGCGGTCGAAGCCGATCTCGCCCAGCGTCGCATAGCCGAGCGCCACCGAGGCGCCGAAGCCGATCTCGTGGCCGCGCCGCCGCCACGTCTCGCCGAGCAACGCCATCGCATCGCGCATCTCCAGCGCGAGTCTGACGCCGCGCGAACAATGGTCGGGGCAGGGCAGGGGATCGTTGAAGATCACCATCACGCCGTCGCCGGCGAAACGCTCCAGCGTGCCCTCGTGGCGGAAGATCAACTCGCCGACGGTCTGGTGGTACTCGCGCAGCACCGTCATCACGTCCTCGGGCTCGGACGTCTCGGTGAGCGCCGTGAAGCCGCGCAGGTCGCAGCACACCACGGTGATCTCGCGCCGGTGGCTGTCCAGCATGGTGCCGCTCTCGTCCCTCGACACCAGCTCGGCGAGCTGCGGCGGCAGGAAGCGGCGCAACCGGCCGATCCGCTCGATCACGCCGACCTGGGCGGCGACGCGCTCCTCCAGCGAGCGGTTCGCCGCGGCGAGCGCCTCGGCCTGCTCGGCCAGCCGCGCCGCCTGCGCGGCCGCGAGGTCGTTGAGCTCCTTGATGCGCAGTAGCGAGCGCACCCGCGCGACCAGCGCGGCCTGGTCGAACGGCTTCGTCAGATAGTCGTCGGCGCCGGCCTCGAGCCCCGCGACGACGTCGCGGGTGTCGGCCTTGGCCGTGACCAGCACGACCGGCACGAAGCGCAGCGCTGCGTCCTTCTTCAGCTCCTTCAGCACCGCGATGCCGTCGAGCTTCGGCATCATGATGTCGAGCAGCACCAGATCGGGCGCCTCGGCGCGCGCGCGGGCGAGCCCCTCCTCGCCGTCCGCCGCCGTGATCACGTCGTAGCCGCGCGCCACGAGACGCGTGCGGAGAATCTCCAGGTTCTCCGGCGCGTCGTCGACCGCGAGGATCTTGGGTGGATCGTGCATGGGTCAGCCGTGTGCTCCGAGCCAATCCCGCCCACATACGTCATGGCCGGGCTCGTCCCGGCCATCCACGACCTTGTCCAGCCGAGAGGTCGAAGACGTGGATGCCCGGCACAAGGCCGGGCATGACGAGTCGGAGAATTTCGCCGCGCCCGTCATCTCTCGTCCGCCTTCGATCCCAACAGCTCCTTCACCTTGGCGAGCAGCAGGCGCGGGCTGAAGGGCTTCGCCACATAGGCGTCGCAGCCGGCGGCGCGGGTCTTCTCCTCGTCGCCGGAGAGCGCGTAGGAGGTGACGGCGATGATCGGTGTCGTCTGCATGGCGGGATCGGCCTTGATGCGGCGGGCCGCCTCGTAGCCGTCGATCACCGGGAGCTGCATGTCCATCAGGATCAGGTCCGGCTTCTCGGCGAGCGCCAGCGCCACCCCGCGCTCGCCGTCCCCCGCCTCCAGCAGCGTGAAGCCCGCATGCGTGAGCAGATCGCGAAGAATGCGACGGTTGTCCTCGGTGTCCTCGATCACCAGGATGCGGCTCACGGCGTCGCTCCCGCCGCATCGGCGCGGGCGGCGGGGTCGGCCGTCGCGTCGGGCGCCTCGGGCGGGAGTGCCCGCACCGGCAGGATCACCCGGAACTCGGAGCCGACGCCGACCTCCGAGTCGAGCGCGATCCGCCCGCCGTGCATCTCGATCAGACGGCGCGAGATGGCGAGGCCGAGCCCGGTGCCGCCCTTCTGCCGCGTGTTGGAATTGTCCACCTGCTGGAACTCGTCGAAGATGCGCTGGCGGTCCTCCGGCGCGATGCCGGGCCCGGTGTCGCGGACCGCGATCTCGAACTGCCCGCCGGCGGCCCGCGCCGTGATCTCGACCGTGCCGTGCTCGGTGAACTTGATGGCGTTGCCCACGATGTTGAGGAACACCTGGGTCAGCCTCCTCTCGTCGCCTCGTCCGAGCGGGAGATCGTCGGCAATCTCGGTGGTCAGCGCAAGGCCCTTGGCGCTGGCGAGCGACTCGGTCGCCGACACCACCTGCTCGACCACGGCGCGCATCGAATAGGTGTCGGGCGTCAGCGCGAGCTGCCCGGCCTCGATCTTGGAGAGGTCGAGCACGTCGTTGATCAGCCCGAGCAGATGGCGGCCGTTCGCCTGCACGCGGTCGAGCACGTCGATCGCCTTGGGCGGCATGTCGCCGTAGAGCCCGTCGACCAGCAGCTCCGCATAGCCCAGCACGGCGTTGAGCGGCGTGCGCAGCTCGTGGCTCATGTTGGCGAAGAACTGCGACTTGTGCTGGTTGGCGAGCTCGAGCTGCCGGCTGCGCTCGGCGAGCTGGTGGGTGCGCTCCTCGACGGTCTGTTCCAGCCGCGTGTAGGACTGGTCGAGCTGCGCCGCCATGCGGTTGAACTCGTCGGCCAGCGCCTCGATCTCGTCGCCGCTGTGCACCTCGATGCGGTGGGAGAACTCGCCGGCGCCGAGCCGTGCCGCGCCCGCCGCGAGCGCCCGGATCGGCACCACCATGCGGCGGGCGAGCAGGATGCCGGCCAGCACCGCGAGCAGGATGCACAGCAGGATCAGACCGGCGATCCGCAGCAGCAGCACGTAGAACGGCTTGAACGCCTCGGCGAGCGGCTGCTCGACGATCACCAGCCAGTCGGTGCGCGGGATCGCCACGGCGGCGGCCAGCACCGAGCGGCCGCCGAGGTCGCGTCCGAAGGCCGCGATGGTCGAACGCTCGCCGGCCGGGCGGCCCTCCACCTCGGCCGCCACCTCGGCGACCTGCGGCAGGCCGGCCAGGTCGCTGCCGCGCGGCGCCTTGAGCTGGTCGGAGGCGGCGAGCAGCTTGGCCCTGGCGCCGAGCACATAGGCGTAGCCGTGGTCGCCGACCGCGAAGGGCGCGATCAGGTCGCGCAGGAACCGCAGGTCCACCTCGGCGACCGTGACGCCGGCATACTGGCCGGAATGCGCCATGGCGATCGAGATGTAGGGGTCGATATCGTTGCGGAAATACACCGGGCCGATCCACACCTGCCGGGCCAGCGCCTGCACGAAGCGCGGGTCCTGCGAATAGTCGGTGCCGCCGATCGCCTCGACCGTGAAGCGGGAGACCCGCAACAGCTCCTTGCCGCTGCCGTCGATCTGCATCAGCTCGTCGATCGCCGGCACCTGCTGCAGCAGCAGCATGTAGTCGTTGCGGCGCTGCTCGACGCCGGCGCTCGCCCGCGTCGTCCAGGCGATCTGGCGCTCGATCTCGGTGATCTGCTGGGCGATACGCGCCGCGGCGGCCTCGGCCTTCTCGGTCTCACCCTTGACGACCGCGGCCGTGGTCTCGCGGTACGTGAAGCCCATCTCGAGGGCGCCGTTGACCATCAGCACGAACACCGCGAAGCCGACGAAGGTGCCGACATATTTGCCGAACAGGCCGCCGCGCAGGCGTGTCCTCATGCTCCGCTTCCCTGTCCGGCACCGCCGACGTCGAAAAATCCGGCCGGAGTATAGCGGCAGTCCGGGGGTGCGCCACGCGAGGCGGCGGTGCGGTGTGATCCGCCGCACGGAACACGGCGCCGGCGGCAGCGATATGGAACCGAGCCATCGTCGCGGAGGCCGCCGCCCCCGCCGCCCATCCAGAGGTCCCCATGGCCGGTCACGTGCGCAGTTTCAGGTCCGCCTGCGCTCTCGCTCTCGCGCTCGCGGGTCCGGCGGGCGTCGCGGTGCGGCCGGCGACGGCGGCGCAGCCTCACCCCCTCGTGGCCGAGCAGCGGGCCGCCTGCACGGGCGACGTGTTCCGGCTGTGCGGGACCGAGGCGCCCCGCGTCGACCAGATCATCGCCTGCCTGAAGAAGGCACGGCCGAGCCTGAGCCCGGCCTGCCGGAGCGTGGTCGATCAGAAAGGCTGACGGGGGGCCGGCGTGCCGGCC
>NZ_NPEX01000185.1 GCF_003258865.1 Rhodoplanes roseus
CCTCCCCCCTCCAGGGGGAGGTGAAGAAGGAGGCTCACTCCCCCTTTGCGCCGGCGGCGAGCCAAGCGGCGAGCAGCGCGCGCTCGTCGAGGGTCATCTCGGTGACGTTGCCGGGCGGCATCGCGTGGCTGCGCACCGCCTGCAGCTCGATCAGCCGGGCGTGGCGCCGGATGGTCTCCGGGTCGTCGAGCCGCAGATCCTTCGGGGCGTGGCCGATGCCGGCCCACACCGGCTCGGCGGCGTGGCACATGCTGCAGCGGGAGATCACCACATCGCCGACCTCGGCGAAGCGCGGCGCCGCCGGCAGCGCCCCACGGCTGGTCTCCCGCGGCCCCGCGGTCGACAGCCAGACGATCGCGGCGACCCCGGCCGCGGCGACCGCCCAGGTCCACCACGGGCTGCCCTTGCCGGCGTGCCGCGTGTTGTAGAAATGACGGATCACCGGGCCGATCAAGAGGACGATCGCGACCATCAGCCAGTTGTATTTCGTCGCGAAGACCAGCGGATAATGGTTCGACAGCATCAGGAAGACGACCGGCAGCGTCAGATAGTTGTTGTGCACCGAGCGCTGCTTGCCGATCTCGCCCCAATACGGGTCGGGTGCCCGACCCTCGATCAAGGTGGCCACGGTCTTCTTCTGGAAGGGAATGATGATGAGGAAGACGTTCGCCACCATGATGGTGCCGACCAGGGCGCCGATCTGGGTCAGCGCGCCGCGCCCCGAGAACACGTGCGTGAAGCCCCAGGTCAGCGCCACCAGGAACACGAAGCCGACCAGCGCCAGCGCCACCTCGTGCTTGCCCAGCGGCGAGCGGCACACGCCCTCGTAACCCAGCCACGCCACGACCAGGGTGCCGAACGCGAGCCCCGCCGCTTGCGGCACCGTGAGATCCAGCACGGCCTTGTCGATCAGGAAGAGGTCCGCCCCGAGATAGTAGACCACCACCAGGAGCCCGAAGCCGGACAGCCAGGTGGCGTAGGCCTCCCACTTGAACCAGGTCAGCTCGTCGGGCATCCGCGCGGGCGCCACCAGATACTTGACGATGTGATAGAAGCCGCCGCCGTGCACCTGCCACGCCTCGCCCTTGACCCCGTCGGGCAGGCCCGAGCGCGCATGCAGGCTGAGATCCAGGTGGATGAAGTAGAACGAGCTGCCGATCCAGGCCATCGCGGCGACCACATGCAGCCAGCGCAGCAACGCGGACGCCCATTCCGTCAGTACAAGCTCCAAGACCTGGACCTCTGATTCCGGGGGATTTGAGTGCCGGCACCATGGCAGAGGCGGGCCGGCGAGTTCAAGCCGATGGTACCGACGCAGTCCTGACCACGTTTTGAGCAGGTCGCTCACGGCGCGGGCGGTCTCCGGTTGTGTCGCGTTACGGAATTCTCCGTATGACGCGATTCTGATGTCCCGTCCGATCGATAGCCGAGGCCAGAGCCTTGGCATGCTCCTTGCGGCATCGCCCTCCGCCGGCCGCCCGGCCGCGCTCGACCACCCGATTTCGACACGCACGGATCCGGACCGCATCCGGACCCACAAGGAGTGACGATGCACGCAGCTCTTCGGAGGGGGGCCGGCCGGCTGGCCGGTCGCATGCTCGCCGCCGCGGTCGGCACCGCGCTGAGCCTCGCCGCCGTCCTGCCGGCGCAGGCGCAGGAGACCATCAAGGTCGGCATCCTGCATTCGCTCTCGGGCACCATGGCGATCAGCGAGACGACGCTGAAGGACGTCATGCTGATGCTGATCGAGGAGCAGAACAAGAAGGGCGGCCTGCTGGGCAAGAAGCTCGAGGCCGTGGTGGTCGACCCCGCGTCGAACTGGCCGCTGTTCGCCGAGAAGGCGCGCGAGCTGATCACCAAGGACAAGGTGTCGGTCGTGTTCGGCTGCTGGACCTCGGTGTCGCGGAAATCCGTCCTGCCGGTGTTCAAGGAGCTGAACTCGATCCTGTTCTATCCGGTGCAGTACGAGGGCGAGGAATCCGAGCGCAACGTGTTCTACACGGGCGCGGCGCCGAACCAGCAGGCGATCCCGGCCGTCGACTACCTGATGAAGGAGGAGAAGGTGCAGCGCTGGGTGCTCGAGGGCACCGACTACGTCTATCCGCGCACCACCAACAAGATCCTGGAGGCCTACCTCGTGTCCAAGGGCGTCAAGCCGGAGGACATCTCGATCAACTACACGCCGTTCGGCCACTCCGACTGGCAGACCCGGGTCGCCGAGATCAAGCGCTTCGGCTCGGCCGGCAAGAAGACCGCCGTCGTGTCGACCATCAACGGCGACGCCAACGTGCCGTTCTACAAGGAGCTCGGCAACCAGGGCGTCAAGGCGACCGACATCCCGGTGGTGGCGTTCTCGGTCGGCGAGGAGGAGCTCGCCGGCGTCGACACCAAGCCGCTGCTCGGCCACCTCGCCGCCTGGAACTACTTCCAGTCGATCGACACGCCGGACAACAAGGCCTTCATCGAGAAGTGGAAGGCCTTCACCAAGAACCCCAAGCGCGTCTCCAACGACCCGATGGAGGCGCACGTCGTCGGCTTCGCCATGTGGGTGAAGGCGGTCGAGAAGGCCGGCACCACCGATCCGGACAAGGTGATCGACGCGCTGCCCGGCACCACCGCGCCGAACCTCACCGGCGGCACCTCCGAGATGCTGCCCAATCATCACATCACCAAGCCGGTGTTCATCGGCGAGATCAAGGGCGACGGCCAGTTCGACGTGGTGTGGAAGACGGAAGGGCTGGTCCCCGGCGAGGCGTGGTCGAAGTATCTCGACGGCTCCAAGGATCTGGTCGCCGACTGGGTCAAGCTCAAATGCGGCAACTACAACAGCAAGACTCAGAAGTGCGGCGGGTGAGCTCGCGGATCGTCTGATTCGATCAAGGTGGCCGGCTGGCCTCGTTCCGTGCCGGCACCCCCCTCCCTGTCCCTCCCCCACAAGGGGGGAGGGAACCACGAAGGAAGGGCTCCTCTTCGTGACTCCGATCGACCCGGCCCAGGACGAGAGACGAGATCATTCGGGTGGCGTTGCCACACCCTGTTCCCTCCCCCCTGGTGGGGGAGGGATAGGGAGAGGGCGCCTGCGATCCGTCCTGACCGCGATGATCGCAGTCTTGTCGATGCTCTTCGTCGGTGTCTCCGCCGCCCGCGCCGACGCCTTCGACGACACGCTGCAGAAGTTTCTCACCGACTCCTATACGGACACCGAGGCGGGCGTGACGGCGCTCGGCGCGGGCGGCGATGTGCGGGCCTTCGCGGTGGTCAAGGCGCTGCAGGACGGCAGGCTGCTCGCCGATCCGGCCGCCCGTCGCGTGCTGATCGACGACGGCGGCGCCCTGAAGGACGCCGCCACCGGAGCGGTCGTCAGTCCCGCCCCGCCGCCGGCCGATCTCAAGCGCGTGCGGCTCAACAACCGGCTGCGCCGCGCCGTGGAGGCGGCGCTCGGCGCGCTGACGCTGCGGGCCCCCGATCCGGCCCGCCGGCTCGACGCGGCGCAGGCCGTGTTCAAGTCGCGCGACGCCGGTGCGCTGCCGGCCGTCGAGGCGGCGCTTTCCCAGGAAACGGATACCCGCGTGAAGTCCGCGCTCGCCATGGCGCGGGCCGCGATCCTGATCACCAGCCCCGACGCCCCCGAGGCGGCGCGCATCGAGGCGGTCGGGATGCTGCGCGAGCGCGGCGACCAGAGCGCGCTGGCGCTCCTCTCGGCGCTGCCGCCCGGCACGCCCGCCACGGTGCAGGGCGCTGCCGACAGCGCCGCGGCTGCGATCCGCAACCGTCTGCAGATCTGGGAGACGGCGCAGAACGCCTGGTACGGCGTCTCGCTCGGCTCGGTGCTGCTGCTCGCCGCCATCGGGCTCGCCATCACGTTCGGCGTGATGGGCGTGATCAACATGGCGCACGGCGAGATGGTGATGCTCGGCGCCTACACGACCTTCGTGGTGCAGGAGGCGATCCGCCAGAAGGCCTTCACGTTCGCCATTCCGGGCACCGGCATCGGGTTCTCGTTGCCGCTGCCGGCGGCGCTGACGCTCGACTGGTCGCTGCCGATCGCCGTGCCGCTCGCCTTCGTGGTCACCGGGATGGTCGGCATCCTGATCGAGAAGAGCGTCATCCGCTTCCTCTACGGCCGTCCGCTGGAGACCCTGCTCGCCACCTGGGGGATCTCGCTGATCCTGCAGCAGGCGGTGCGCACCGCCTTCGGGCCGACCAACAAGGAGGTCAGCAATCCGTCCTGGATGAGCGGGGCCTTCGAGCTCGGCCAGCTCTCCATCACCTACAACCGCCTGTGGATCGTCTGCTTCAGTCTCGCCACCTTCGCCATGCTGCTCGCCATGCTGCGGTGGACACGCCTCGGCCTGGAAATGCGCGCCGTCACCCAGAATCGCGGCATGGCGGCCTGCGTCGGCATCCGCACCGCGCGCATCGACGCGCTCACCTTCGGGCTCGGCTCCGGCATCGCCGGCATCGCCGGCGTCGCGCTGTCGCAGATCGACAACGTCTCGCCCAATCTGGGCCAGAGCTACATCATCGACTCGTTCATGGTGGTGGTGTTCGGCGGCGTCGGAAACCTGTGGGGCACGCTGGTCGGAGCCTTCACGCTCGGCATCGCCAACAAGTTCCTGGAGCCGTTCGCGGGCGCCGTGCTGGGCAAGATCGCCATCCTGGTGCTGATCATCCTGTTCATCCAGCGCCGCCCGCGCGGCCTCTTCGCGCTGAAGGGAAGGGCCGTGGAGGCATGAAAGCCGACGTCACAATCTCGGTCAGTCCGGGGCGCCGCGCAGCGGCGAGCCCGGAATCCATACACACGGACCGGGGTTATGGATTCCGGGCTCGCGGGCTTTCAGCCCGCGCCCCGGAATGACGGAGCTCTTCATGATCCCCCGCGCGCTCGACCGTGGCACGATCGTGTTTCTGGCGCTGCTCGGGGCCGTCGCGATCGCCGTTCCGCTCCTCAATCTCGCGCTCCCCGACTCCTCGCCCCTGCACGTGCCGACCTACCTGGTCTCGCTGTTCGGCAAATATGTCTGCTTCGCCCTGCTGGCGCTGTCGATCGACCTGATCTGGGGCTATTGCGGCATCCTCTCGCTCGGCCACGGGGCGTTCTTCGCGCTCGGCGGCTACGCCATGGGCATGTATCTGATGCGCCAGATCGGTGGCCGCGGCGTCTACGGCAATCCGCTGCTGCCCGACTTCATGGTGTTCCTGAACTGGAAGGAGCTGCCGCTCGCCTGGTGGGGCTTTTCCAGCTTTCCCTACGCCATGCTGATGGTCCTCGCGGTGCCGGGCCTGCTGGCGCTGGTGTTCGGCTGGTTCGCGTTCAGGAGCCGGGTGACGGGCGTCTACTTTTCCATCATCACCCAAGCCATGACGTTCGCGCTGCTGCTGGCTTTCTTCCGCAACGACTTCGGCTTCGGCGGCAACAACGGCCTCACCGACTTCAAGGACATCCTGGGATTCAACGTCCAGGCCGACGGCACCCGGGCGGCGCTGTTCGCGACCTCGTGCCTCGCGCTGATGCTCGGCTACGTGGTGTGCCGGATCCTGGTGGCGTCGAAGTTCGGCATGGTCCTGATCGCCATCCGCGACGCCGAGGCGCGGGCCCGGTTCCTCGGCTACCGGGTCGAGTCCTACAAGCTCGCGGTCTTCACCATCTCGGCCTGTATGGCGGGCGTCGCCGGTGCCCTCTACGTCCCGCAGGTCGGCATCATCAATCCCGGGGAGTTCTCGCCGGCCAACAGCATCGAGGCGGTGATCTGGGTGGCGGTCGGCGGGCGCGGGACGCTGGCCGGCGCCGTGATCGGGGCCGTGCTGGTCAACTACGCCAAGACGACCTTCACCAGTGGGGCGCTGGCGCCGTACTGGCTGTTCCTGCTCGGCGGCCTGTTCGTCGGCGTGACGCTGTGGCTGCCGCGCGGCATCGTCGGCACGATCGCGCATTGGCGGGCGGGACGTCGCATCACGGCGACGGAGGACGCGCCGGACCCGTCCGGTGCCGCCGTCGCGACCAAGCCGCAGGCGGCGGAGTAGGCCATGGATCTCCGCACCACTCCGGCGCTGCTCTATCTGGACGCCGTCAGCGTGTCGTTCGACGGCTTCAAGGCGCTGAACGGGCTCTCGCTCACCATCGCGCCCGGTGAGATGCGGGCCATCATCGGCCCCAACGGCGCCGGCAAGACCACCATGATGGACGTCATCACCGGCAAGACCCGGCCCGACGAGGGCGAGGTGCTGTTCGACGGCAGCCACGACCTCACCGCGCTCGACGAGGCCTCGATCGCGGTGCTCGGCATCGGGCGAAAATTCCAGAAGCCGACCGTGTTCGATTCCCACACGGTCGAGGACAATCTGCGCCTCGCGCTCGCCGGCGACCGCCGCGCCCGCACCGCCGTCGCCTGGCGCGAGACCGCCGCGGCGCGCGAACGCATGTCCTCCATCCTCGAGACCATCCGGCTGACGGCCGCACGATCGCGGCTGGCGGGAAACCTGTCGCATGGGCAGAAGCAGTGGCTGGAGATCGGCATGCTGCTGGCCCAGGATCCGAAGCTGCTGCTGGTCGACGAGCCGGTCGCCGGCATGACCGATGCCGAGACCCATCAGACGGCCGAGCTGCTGCGCACCATCAATGTCGAGAAGACCGTGGTGGTCGTCGAGCACGACATGACCTTCGTGCGCGCGCTGGGCGTCAAGGTCACGGTGCTGCACGAGGGCCGGGTGCTGGCCGAGGGCTCGATCGACCAGGTGTCCGAGAACGAGCGGGTGGTCGAGGTGTATCTGGGACGATGAGCATGGGCTTGGAGAGAAAGATCTCTGGTCGGGACCATCGTGCCGTGGATACCCCCCTCCCCAGCCCTCCCCCACAAGGGGGGAGGGAGCCGACTGCGGCATGCGGCATCTCCATTGTCGAATTGGGCTCGTGTTGGCTCGGTCAGGGCGGCATTGCGGTTCCAGCGTTCCCTCCTCCCTTGTGGGGGAGGGACAGGGAGGGGGGTGAGCGTCGTCGCAAGGCGATATTGGTCGGGTCGCTGCCATGCTGAACGTCCAGTCCATCGATCTCTACTACGGCGCGGCGCAGGCGTTGCGGGGCGTGAGCCTCCAGGCCGAGCCCGGCAAGGTGACGTGCGTGCTGGGACGGAACGGGGTGGGCAAGACCAGCCTGCTGCGCGCCATCGTGGGCCAGCACGCGGTGCGTGCGGGCGCCATCGAATGGGAAGGCAGCGACATCGCCGGCCTCGCGCCCGACCGGCGGGCGCGGCGCGGCATCGCCTATGTGCCGCAGGGACGCGAGATCTTCCCGCTCCTCACGGTTCAGGAGAACCTGGAGACGGCGTTCGCGGCGCTGCCGCGGCGCGAGCGCTCGATCCCGCCCGACGTGTTCAACCTGTTTCCGGTGCTCGCCGACATGCTGCGGCGCCGCGGCGGCGACCTCTCGGGCGGCCAGCAGCAGCAGCTCGCCATCGGCCGGGCCATGGTGATGCGGCCGCGGCTCCTCCTCCTCGACGAGCCGACCGAGGGCATCCAGCCGTCGATCATCAAGGACATCGGCCGGGCCATCGCCTATCTGCGCGACCTCGGCGGCATCGCCATCGTGCTGGTCGAGCAGTATCTCGACTTCGCCCGCGAACTCGGCGATCATTTCGCCGTCATGGATCGCGGCAGCGTCGTCTATGCGGCGAGCCGCGCCGATCTCGACGAGGGGGCCCTGCGCCGCGCGCTCGCGCTGTGAGGCGTCGGCCGCCGTCGCGGCAGGGGGAGCGGTGAGCGAGCAGGCGGGACCGCAGAACGAGACCTTCGCGGCCAACCGGGCGGCGGGGACGATCCGGCTCGGCGTGGGCCTGCGCGAGGGCGTCAGCCGTCGCACGCGCGTGTTCGAGCAGGGCTCGCTGCGGGTCCGCTTCCCGACCACGGCGCGGCCGTCACCCGACCTCGAGGCCGTCATCGTCAATACGGCCGGCGGCATCGCGGGCGGCGACACGGCCGACGTCGACATCGCCGTGGAGGACGGAGCGTCGCTGCGCGTCACCACCTCGTCGGCCGAGAAGGTCTATCGCTCGCCGGGTGCTGCCGCCACGATGGCGGTGCGCCTGAAGGTCGGCAGCGGGGCGAGCCTGGCCTGGATGCCGCGCGAGATGATCCTGTTCGACCGCGCCCGGCTGGAGCGCACCATCGAGATCGAGCTCGCCGAGAACGCCCGGCTGCTCCTGGCCGAGGCCGTGGTGTTCGGCCGCTCGGGCATGAACGAGGAGGTCCGGGAAGGCTGGTTCTCGGACCGCTGGCGGGTGCGCCGGGCCGGCCGGCTGGTCTATGCCGAGACGATCCGGCTCGACGGCGCCATCGCCGAGACGCTGCGCGAGCCGGCCGTGACCAATGGCGGCGTCGCCATCGCCATCATCCTGCTGATGCCGGCCGACGAGGCCTTCGTGGCGGCGCTGCGGGCCTGCGAGGGCCTGCGCGGCGAGGTCGGCGCATCGTCATGGAACGGTATCACGGCCGTGCGCTTCTGCGCTCCCGACGGCGAGAGCCTGCGGCACGATCTCATGACGGCGCTGACCGTGGCGCTCTCCGGTCCGCTGCCGCCGCTGTGGCTCAACTAGAACGAAACGGCTCTTCGATGCACCTCACACCGCGTGAAAAAGACAAGCTCCTCATCGCCACGGCCGCCATGGTGGCGCGCCGCCGGCTGGAGCGGGGCGTCAAGCTCAACCATCCGGAATCGGTGGCGCTGATTTCCGACTTCATCCTGGAGGGCGCCCGCGACGGCCGCACCGTCGCCGAGCTGATGTCGGCCGGCGCCACCGTGCTGACCCGCGCCCAGGTGATGGACGGCATCGCCGAGATGATCTCCGAGATCCAGGTCGAGGCGACGTTTCCGGACGGCACCAAGCTGGTCACCGTGCACGACCCGATCCGCTGAGCCATGGCTGGTCCGTCTCCCATCCGCGCGATCGTGACGGCCGGCGCGCTGGCCGCCGTGCTGTTCGCCGCGACGTCGCTGCGCGCCCACGATGCGCCGATCGAGACGACGCCGCCGGACGAGCGCGATTTCTGGATCTCGCTCGGCGCCCGGGTGCACGGCGGTTTCGGCTCGCTGATCGCGGCCGGCATCCGGATCGGCGACGATGCCCGCCAGAAGCTCGGCGCCGCGCCGCGCGAGCTCGACGTCACCTATTTCTCCAGCCCGGCCGCGCCGTGTCCCTGCATCGTCGACGGCGTGATGATCGCCACCCGCGCCTCGCCCGGCCAGGCGACCTTGCGGGTGTCCGACGCGCCGGCCGGCGAAAGCCTGTTCGGCCGCGTGGTCATCCGCCACAAGCCGAGCGGGCGGACGCTCGAATACGCCGTGCCGGACACGATCTGGCCGCGGCTGCGCGACATCAACAAGGAAACGACCGGAGCGCGGCGGTGGGATGCCGTGATGGCGATCTCGGCGGCCGAGATGATGACGGTGCGCGAGCTGCCGCTGGCTCCGCCGGCGCCCAAGCCCTGAAGGAGACGACCATGATCCCGGGCGAGATTCTGACCGCCGAGGGCGACATCACGCTCAATGCCGGCCGCAAGGCCGTCACCCTGACCGTGATGAACACCGGCGACCGGCCGATCCAGGTCGGCTCGCACTACCATTTCTTCGAGACCAATCCGGCCCTGACGTTCGACCGCCGCAAGGCGCGCGGACTGCGGCTCGACATCGCCGCCGGCACGGCGGTGCGGTTCGAGCCCGGCCAGTCGCGCGAGGTGACGCTGGTGCCGCTCGCCGGCAAGCGCACCGTCTACGGCTTCCGGCAGGACGTGATGGGGAAGCTTTAACCGACCGGGAGCGGCGCAGCCGTCGCGGCGCGAGACAGCAGGGAGGCCGTCATGCCCACCAGGCACTACACCGGCGGGTGTCAATGCGGCGCGGTGCGGTACGAGGTCGACGTCGACCTCGACCGCACCATCACGTGCAACTGCTCGCGCTGCCAGAAGCTCGGCGCGCTGTTGACGTTCGCCCCCGCATCCGCCTTCACGCTCGTCTCGGGCGAGGGTGCCACGACGGACTATCAGTTCAACAAGAAGACCATTCATCACCTGTTCTGCGCCACCTGCGGGATCGAGTCCTTCGCCCGCGGCGCGATGCCGGACGGCACCGCGATGGTCGCCATCAATGCCCGCTGTCTCGACGGCGTCGATCCGACGGCGCTGTCGCCGCAGGCCGTCGACGGCCGCAGCTTCTGATCAGAGGATCCCATGCCCGTCACCCTTTCGCGCGCCGCCTATGCCGGCATGTTCGGGCCCACCACGGGCGACCGGGTGCGGCTCGCCGATACCGACCTGATCATCGAGGTCGAGAAGGACTTCACCACCTATGGCGAGGAGGTGAAGTTCGGCGGCGGCAAGGTCATCCGCGACGGCATGGGCCAGAGCCAGCTCACCAACCGCCAGGGCGCGGTCGACACGGTGATCACCAACGCCCTGATCCTCGACCACTGGGGCATCGTGAAGGCCGATATCGGCATCAAGGAGGGCCGCATCGCCGCCATCGGCAAGGCCGGCAATCCCGACATCCAGCCGAACGTGACGATCGTCATCGGCCCCGGCACCGAGATCATCGCCGGCGAGGGAAAGATCCTCACCGCCGGCGGCTTCGACACCCACATCCATTTCATCTGCCCGCAGCAGGTCGAGGACGCGCTGATGTCCGGCGTCACCTCGCTTCTGGGCGGCGGCACCGGCCCGGCGGCCGGCACCAACGCCACCACCTGCACGCCGGGGCCGTGGCACATCGCCCGCATGATCCAGGCGGCCGACGCCTTCCCGGTCAATCTCGGCTTCGCCGGCAAGGGCAACGCCTCGCGCCCCGCGGCGCTGGAGGAGATGATCAAGGCCGGGGCCTGCGCGCTGAAGCTGCACGAGGACTGGGGCACGACTCCGGCCGCCATCGACTGCTGCCTGTCGGTCGCCGACGAGTTCGACGTGCAGGTGATGATCCACACCGACACGCTCAACGAGTCGGGCTTCGTCGAGGACACGATCGCGGCGTTCAAGGGGCGCACCATTCACGCCTTCCACACCGAGGGCGCCGGCGGCGGCCACGCGCCCGACATCATCAAGGTGGCGGGCCTGCCGAACGTCCTACCGTCGTCGACGAATCCCACGAGGCCGTTCACCAAAAACACCATCGACGAGCATCTCGACATGCTGATGGTGTGCCACCATCTCGACCCGTCGATCGCCGAGGATCTGGCCTTCGCCGAGAGCCGCATCCGCAAGGAGACCATCGCGGCCGAGGACATCCTGCACGACCTCGGCGCGCTCTCGATGATGTCGTCGGACTCGCAGGCGATGGGCCGCATCGGCGAGGTGATCATCCGCACCTGGCAGACCGCCGACAAGATGAAGAAGCAGCGCGGCCGGCTGAAGGGCGAGACCGGCGACAACGACAATCTGCGCGCCAAGCGCTACATCGCCAAGTACACGATCAATCCGGCCATCGCGCACGGCGTGTCGAAGCACATCGGCTCGGTCGAGAAGGGCAAGCTCGCCGACCTGGTGCTGTGGTCGCCCGCTTTCTTCGGCGTCAAGCCGGACTGCATCATCAAGGGCGGCTCGATCGTCGCGGCGCCGATGGGCGATCCCAACGCCTCGATCCCGACGCCGCAGCCGGTGCACTACCGGCCGATGTTCGCGGCCTTCGGCCGGTCGCTCACCGCCTCGTCCCTGGTGTTCGTCTCCAAGGCGGCGGTGCGCGCCGGCCTCGGCAAGAAGCTCGGCATCCAGAAGGAGCTCGTAGCCGTCGAGAAGACCCGAAAGATCGGCAAGAAGAGCATGATCCACAACGACGCCACGCCGCTTCTCGAGGTCGACCCCGAGACCTACGAGGTGCGCGCCGACGGCGAGCTGTTGACCTGTGCCCCCGCCGTCCGAGGCGGCGATCGACGAGGTGAAGAAGTATTTCAGCTCGAAGGTGCCGCGCGGCGTCGCCATGTACTT
>NZ_NPEX01000186.1 GCF_003258865.1 Rhodoplanes roseus
CACCCCGAACGCCTTCGGCGTTCGACCCTCCCCCTCCAGGGGAGGGTGTGGGTGCCCGCGGAATCGCCTGCGGCTCATACACGCCCCCTTCCGCCTCGCCTTGCCGCCCCGCGGGGCGGATGATATCCCCCGCGCATGACCACCCAGACCATCGACGGCATCCGCAACTTCTCGATCGTGGCCCATATCGACCACGGCAAATCGACGCTGGCCGACCGGCTGATCCAGCTCACCGGGGCGATGTCCGAGCGCGAGATGCAGGGGCGCGAGCAGGTGCTCGACTCGATGGACATCGAGCGCGAGCGCGGCATCACCATCAAGGCCCAGACGGTGCGGCTCGCCTACCGGGCCAAGGACGGCAAGGACTACGTCCTCAACCTGATCGACACCCCCGGGCACGTCGACTTCGCCTACGAGGTCAACCGGTCGCTCGCCGCCTGCGAGGGCTCGCTGCTGGTCGTCGACGCCAGCCAGGGGGTCGAGGCGCAGACGCTGGCCAACGTCTACCAGGCGCTCGACAACAACCACGAGGTCGTGCCGGTCCTCAACAAGGTCGACCTGCCGGCCGCCGAGCCCGACAAGGTGAAGCAGCAGATCGAGGACGTGATCGGCCTCGACGCCTCCGACGCGCTGCAGATCTCGGCCAAGACCGGCATCGGCATCCCGGACGTCTTGGAGGCGATCGTCACCCGCCTGCCGGCGCCCAAGGGCGACCCCGACGCGCCCCTCAAGGCGCTGTTGGTCGACAGCTGGTACGACGCCTATCTGGGCGTCGTGGTGCTGATGCGGGTGGTCGACGGCGAGATCAGGAAGGACCAGCGCATCCGCATGATGCGCGCCGACGCCGACTACGAGGTCGACCGCGTCGGCGTGTTCACGCCCAAGATGGTCGAGAAGGCCTCTTTGGGCCCGGGCGAGATCGGCTTCATCACCGCCTCGATCAAGGACGTCGCCGACACCCGCGTCGGCGACACCATCACGGACTACCGCAAGCCGACCGAGCACGCGCTGCCCGGATTTCGCCCGGCCATCCCGGTCGTCTTCTGCGGCCTGTTCCCCGTGGACGCCGCGCAGTTCGAGGATCTGCGCGCCGCGATGGGCAAGCTGCGGCTCAACGACGCGAGCTTCACGTTCGAGATGGAGACCTCGGCGGCGCTCGGCTTCGGCTTCCGCTGCGGCTTCCTCGGGCTCCTCCACCTCGAGATCATCCAGGAGCGGCTGGAGCGCGAGTTCAACCTGGATCTCATCGCCACCGCGCCGAGCGTGATCTACAAGATCACGCTGACCGACGGCAGCGAGATCGAGATCCACAATCCGGTCGACATGCCGGATCCGGTGAAGGTGCGCGAGATTCACGAGCCGTGGATCCAGGCCACCATCCTGACGCCGGACGAGTATCTGGGCAGCGTGCTGAAGCTGTGCCAGGACCGCCGGGGCGTCCAGACCGAGCTCACCTATGTGGGCAACCGCGCCATGGTGAAGTACGAGCTGCCGCTCAACGAGGTGGTGTTCGACTTCTACGACCGGCTGAAGTCCGTGTCGAAGGGCTACGCCTCGTTCGACTATCACCTCACCGACTACCGCGCCGCCGACCTGGTAAAGATGCAGATCCTGGTCAATGCCGACCCGGTCGACGCGCTCTCCATGCTGGTCCACCGCACGCGCGCCGAAGGCCGCGGCCGCGCCATGTGCGAGAAGCTGAAGGAGCTGATCCCCCCGCACATGTTCGTGGTGCCGATCCAGGCCGCCATCGGCGGCAAGATCATCGCCCGCGAGACGGTGCGCGCCTTCCGCAAGGACGTGACGGCCAAGTGCTACGGCGGCGACATCACCCGCAAGCGCAAGCTCCTCGACAAGCAGAAAGAGGGCAAGAAACGCATGCGCCAGTTCGGCAAGGTCGACATCCCGCAGGAGGCGTTCATTGCGGCGCTGAAGGTGGATGTGTGAGGGCTGAGGAGTAGAGCGCTGACGTAGCCGTAGCCCGGATGGAGCGCAGCGCAATCCGGGTCTCTTCGACGGCTGCTCCCGCATTCCGCTGCCGCTTCATGCGGGCTACGATGCTTGCTCCGCAGTAGCTGTGCTTCCAACGCTGACAAAGACGCTTCTATCTCTCATGGCAGCACTTTATTCCAAGAATCGCCGAGTGATCGATGAGCAAGGACCGGGGTGCGTTGGTCCGTTGCATATAAAAACCCCGAAACCTGAGAGTGGTCACGACGCTGGATGCGTGATATTTACGGCTCTAGGTTGTGCGCGTCTACTCCGCCCTGCGATCGGCCAGAGCAAACCTACCGCATACATCTCGTCGTGGAGGGCGATCGGGTCCAGTCGAAGCCGTCCGGCCCAGCTCGTGTGATGCTCGACCGGGCCGCGAGGCGAAAGCCATGAGCGACACGACGTATGATCCCGAGGCGGACGCGGTCTATCTGCGGGTCGGCCGCGGAAAGATCGCGCGGCAGGAGGAGAACGGGCCGTTTATCTGCGACGTCGATTCGCAGGGGCGGATCCTAAGCATCGAGACCCTGTCCGCCCGCGCGGTTTTGGCGCCCGGCGCCTGGCAGGACGCGCCGCTGCCGCGCGCAGGGAGCGCCGACGCCGCCGAGTAGCCCGCGGCCCGTAGGGTGGTGTTAGCGCGCCAGCGCGTAACCCACCGCCGCACATCTGATTGCTCCGCACCTCCCGTAGTCCGGGTCGGGCTGCGGCGCCGGACCTTTCTCTCGGCCCACCAACCTCGGGACCTCTGCCGCACCATGCTCGTCTTCGACCATATCACGGTCGCCGCCGTGGATATCGAAAGCGGAGTCGCGTACGCCGAGAAAGCGCTCGGCGTTCCCATTCCGCGCGGCGGTGCGCATCCTTCCATGGGAACGCACAACCATCTGCTGCGCCTGGGCCCCGGCGTCTTCCTCGAGATCATCGCTCCTGATCCGGAAGCCCGGCCGCGACGGGCCCGCTGGTTCGGGCTCGACGACGACGGCCTGCGTGCCGGCTTGGCGGCGTCTCCGCGGCTGCTCACCTGGGTCGCCCGGACGCCCGGACTCGAAGATGCGCTGGCTTCGGTTGACGGCGCGGCAGGTCCGGCCGTGCGGGTGTCGCGCGGCGATCTGTCCTGGCTCATCGGCGTGCCGGAGGATGGATCCATGCCGTTCGACGGCGCGTTTCCGACACTGATCGAGTGGCCCCCGGGGCCGCATCCGTCCGACGGCATGGCCGATCACGGCTGCCGGATCGAGCGCCTGATCGTCGAGCACCCGCGGGGCGATCAGATCGCGATCGCCCTCCGGCCGCACATGGCGGACGAACGCATCGTCGTCAGAACGGGAGTCAGGGTTCGGCTCGAGGCCGTCATCGCTGCTCCGGGCGGAGTTCGGGTGCTGACCTGATGCGGAGCGCGTGTCGCGAGCGCAGCCCGGACAGCGAAGGGGCATCCGGCGCGACCGCGACATCCGGTATCGGAACGCGGTGCCGCCTCACGGCTTGTCCTCGACAGAGGATCCGCAACGATGGCCATTCCGCTTCCGAACCAGCCTTATCCGACGCCGGCCGATCCGAATCCGGCGCCGGCGCGGCCGCCGCAGCCGGGCGAGGGCTCGCCGGCGGAGCCGCTCGGCATTCCGCCCGGCGGGCCGGCCGAAAGCCCGCAGCCGGACACGCCGCTCGGCGTGCCGCCGTCCGGGCCGGCCGAGATTCCGAGCTCGCCGACGACGCCGACCCCGCAGGCGTGATATTTCGGCCGCCGGCGCGGTCGTGCCGGGCGCATCTTGGAGCGGCGGCCGGCAGCGCCGCAGCGGCCGCCCCTCAGCCGTCCGAAAAGCGGCCGTGCGGATCGGCCAGCGCCTGCAGGCGCAGCGCCGCGGCGCGGCCGAAGGCGAGCGTCATGCTCTTGCGGGTGGCGGCGTGCAGCCGGTGCTCCGGCGCATCGCGCAGCAGCGCCGCGCCGAACGCGTCGGCGACGATCAGGCCGGCCTCCTCGGGGAAGATCTCGGCCGGCACGTGCGGCGCGGTGGCGAAGAACAGCCGGTCGCAATGCAGCCGGTAGTCCGGCCATTTGTGGTCGGCGCGAAAGTCCTCCACCGAGGACTTGATCTCGACGATCCACACCGTGCCCTCGCCGCCCAGCGCCACCAGGTCGGCCCGCCGGCCGGAGGCGAGCGGCAGCTCGCAGACGCAGGCGAAGCCGAGCGACAGGAGCAGCCGCTGGGTGCCGCGGGCGACGCCGAGCGCCACCGGCGACTGGCGTCCGTCGATCGGGAGAATCGGGGCGGTGGCGACCGGCATGGCGGCAGGATGCCATGCCGGGCCGGGGCGGAAAAGCGGCCGGTGCGCCGGTCGCCGGCTCCGCTCCGCCCGCAGGCCTGACCGGGCGACGACGCGGATCGTGCCGGCCCGGCGGTTCGGCTATGCATGCAAAGGCGCAACACGGGTTCAGGAGGGCCGCATGGGGACCCCGGACGGCGTGACCACGAGTCGAGATTTTCCGATTCCGGACCGCATGAAGGCGTGGGTGCTGGACGGCCCCGGCGAGGTGCGGCTCACCCACAAGCCCGTGCCGGTGCCGCAGCGCGCCGAGGTCCTGCTGCGCATCGACGCCGTCGCCATCTGCCCGAGCGACATCGACAACATCTGGTACGGCTGGCCCGCCATCGTCGACGGGGAAAAACCATTCCACAAGGAGTGGACGCCGGGCCACGAATACATGGGCACCGTGGTGGCGCTCGGCCCCGCCGTCGACGAGTTTGCCATCGGCGACCGCGTTGCGGTGGAAATCCATGCCGGCTGCGGCCAGTGCCGGCGCTGCCGGGCCGGCCTCTACACGTCGTGCCTCAACTACGGCAATCGCGCCAAGGGCCACCGCGCCAACGGCTTCACCACCGACGGCGGGTTCTGCGAGTACCAGGTCAACCACGTGAACACGATGGCGAAGCTCTCGGACGACATCTCCGACGAGCTCGGCACGCTGGTGGTGACGGCCGGCACGGCCATGTACGCGCTCACCGAGATCGGCGGGCTGATCGCCGGCGAGAGCCTGGTGGTGATCGGCGAGGGGCCGATCGGCCTGTTCGTCGCCGCGGTCGGCAAGGCGCTCGGCGCCTCACCCGTGGTCGTCACCGGCCTGTCGCCGCAGCGCCTCGCCATCGCCAGGGGGCTCGGGGCCGACCACGTGATCGACGTGCGCGACCGCGACGCCGTCGCCGCCGTGAAGGAGATCGTCGGCCCGCACGGGGCCGACTACGTGGTGGAGTGCTCCGGCGCGCCGGTGGCGATCGGCCAGGCCGTCGCGATGGCGAGCCGCGGCGGCCGCGTCTGCCTCGCCGCCTTCCCGGCCGAGGCGACCCAGGTCGATGTCGGCCGGCTGGTGCGCGACAACATCGCCCTGTTCGGCATCCGCGGCGAAGGCAAGCGTGCCGTCCACCGCGCCTGCGCGCTGCTGCGCGACAAGAAGTTCGATCCTGGCCCGCTGCACACCCACACCTTCGCGCTCGACGACCTGCCGGCGGCGCTGCGCACCGCCAAGGACAAGCTCGACGGCGCCATCAAGGTGGTGGTGAAAGCCCGCGGCGTCGCCGCGCGGCAGGCCGCGGCGGAGTAGAGCGGCTCGAATCGGGCGGCCCTGGATCGTCGCAGTGTGATGCACTATATTACACTGCGAGATGCAAGGAGATCGTCGATGAAGCCCGCCGGACAGATGACCCTGACGCTCACGGCCGAGCTGGAGCAGTTCGTCCGCGACGAGGTACGGCGCGGCGCCTTCGCGTCGAGCAGCGAATATGTTCGCGATCTGGTGCGCGAGCGCTACATGAAGGAGCGCGACCGTGCCGCCAAGCTGCAGGCGCTCGATGCGGCGCTGTCCCGGGGCATCGCCGACGCCGAGGCGGGCCGCACCATGCCGCTCGAGGAAGCTTTCAAGACGCTCCGCGCCGAATTGGGCCTGCCTGATCAGACTTACGACGAATGAAGGTCGTCGTCACCGAGGCGGCGTTTTCGGATCTAATCGAGATCGGTCGTGCCGTCGCGCGTGACGATCCCACACGGGCGGAAACGCTGGTGAGCGAGCTGTACGACCGCTGCCGGCAACTGGGGGCGACCCCGCGGGCATTTCCGCTGCTGCCCGACTGGGAGGAGCGCGGCGTTCGGCGCCGGGTTTGCGGGAGCTACCTGATCTTCTATCGGTTGGACGCCGATCGGGTTCAGGTTCTGCATGTCCTGCACGGCGCCCGCGACTACGCCTCCGTGTTGTTTCCCGACGAGTGACGGCGGCACCGCCCCACCCCGTCATGCCCGCGCTTGTCGCGGGCATCCACGTCTTGTACGCCTCCTGAAACAAGACCGTGGATGGCCGGGACGAGCCCGGCCATGACCAATGAGCAGGCGCGGAGGACCCCCATGACCGCCGACGACCGTTACGACGAGGGCCTGGCCGCGCGCCGATCCGTGCTGGGCGATGCCTGGGTGGATCGCTCGCTCGCCAAGCGCAACGGCTTCAACACCGAGTTCCAGGAGATGATCACCCGCATCGTGTGGGGCGAGATCTGGACCCGGCCGGGGCTCGACCACAAGACGCGGCGCTGCATGGTGCTGTCGACCATGATCGCGCTCGGCCGCTGGGAGGAGTTCAAGCTGCACGTCCGGGCCGGCCTCGCCGGCGGCCTCACGGTCGAGGAGATCAAGGAGATCATCCTGCAGGCGACATTGTATTGCGGCGTGCCGGCGGGCAATCATGCGATGGGCGAGGCCGAGAGCATCCTGCGCGAGCTCGGCCTGCTCGACGGCGCCGCTTCGGCCTGATTCTTGCCAGCCGTCGCTGCGTCGCCTGCCTTCCGAACGCCCGCCCCAGCCTCATCCCCGACCGCCAGGATCCTCGATGCGCCAGGACGTGATCGCCCGCCAGGTCGCCGCCATGAAGGCGGCCGGCCTCGACGCCATCTGCTCGTGCTCGCCGGAAAACTTCGCCTATGTGACGGGCTTCGTCTCGCCGACCCAGCCGCTGATGCGCTGGCGGCACGCGATGGCGATCGTCACGGCGGACGGCGCCGTGTCGCTCGTCGTCGTCGACATGGAGGCGAGCACCATCCGGGCGAAGGCGCCCGGCACCGAGATCGCGGTGTGGAAGGAGTTCTCGTTCGACGCCATGGCGGTGCTGGCCGAGGCCTTGACGACGCACGGCCTCGCCGACGCCCGCATCGGGCTGGAACTGGATTACCTGCCGGCGGCCGATTTTTCCGACCTGTCCGAGCGGCTTCCCGGAGCCACCTTCGCGCCGGCCCAGGCGCTGCTGGCCCGCCTGCGGCAGCTCAAGACGCCGGGCGAGATCGACGTGCTGCGCAAGCTCTCGCGCATCGCCGACCGGGCCATCACCGAGTCGTTCCATGCCGTCTCGGCCGGCAAGACCGAGATGGATCTCGCCGCCGCGCTCACCCGCGGCGTGTACGAGCAGGGCGCCGAATACTTCAAGCTGATGATCGTCGCCACCGGCGAGCGCAGCGTGTTCCCGAATGTCGGCCCGACCGGGCGGGTGCTGAAGCACGGCGACGTCTGCCGGGTCGAGATCTTCCCCATGATCGACGGCTATCACGCCGGCGTCTGCCGCACCGCGGCGATCGGCGCGGCGCCGCCCGAGGCGGAGCGCATCTGGGCCAACCTCACCGCCTGCAAGCACATGCTGCTGGAGGCGATCCGGCCCGGCGCGTCGAGCCGCGCGATCTACGAGCGCTATCTCGCCATGACCGAGGCGCTGAAGCTGCCGCGCATCTCCTTCATCGGCCACGGCATCGGCCTGCATCTGCACGAGGACCCCTATCTCGGGCCGACCGCCGACCAGCCGCTGGAGGCCGGCATGGTGCTCGGCATCGAGCCGCTGATCTACGAGACCGGCTTCGGCTTCGGCATGCAGAACAAGGACATGGTGCTGGTCACCGAGACCGGCTGCGAGCTGCTGTCCGACGTGTCCGATACCGACCGGCTGCTGGTGGTCGGCTGACGTGGTCGGCTGACGCCGTCGGCCCCTCCGCCGGCGCGGCCGCCCCGTGCGGCGGCGCGCCGCCTTGCGCCGCCGCGCACCTGCGCCATGGTGCGCCCGGCATGACTGCGTCTCTCCAGCCCGCGCCGAACGAGGCGTCGTCCCGCGCGGCCGCGGTGTTTCGCGCCGTGCCGGCCGGCCTCGCCGCGCTCGCCGTCTATGTCGCGCTCGAATGGCTCGGCTTCATCCACGAGGTGAAGGGCCTGCCGGCGACGCCGTGGAATCCCGGCCTCGGCGTGGTGTTCGCGCTGATCGTGCTGCACGGCCCGCGCGCCGCCGCGGTGCTGTTCGCCGGCATCGTGCTGGCCGAGATCCTGGTCGTCGACACGGCGCTGTCCTGGCCGTTGGTGCTCGCCGTCGCGGCGATCGAGACGGCCTGCTACGCCGCGGCCGGCCTTCTGGCGCTGCGCGGGCTGCGGCTCGACGTGACGCTGTCGCGGCTGCGCGACGTGCTGATGCTGCTCGCCGCCGGATTCGCCGGGGCCTGCCTGGTCGCCGTGCTGCTCACGACGCTCCTGATCGCCTTCGGCGATCTCGGCAGCCGCGACGTGCTCGCCGCCACCGTGCCGCTGCTGGTCGGCGACGTGATCGGCATCGCCGTGATCACGCCTCTGGTGCTGCGGCTGGCGGCCGCGTGGCGCAGCGGCGAGCGCGGCTTCGCGCCGGCCCTCGTAGCGGAGGCCGCCGCCCATGCGGTCGTGATCGGCGCCTGCCTGTGGCTCGTCACCGCGACGCCGGGGCCGGAGGGCTTCAAGTATTTTCATCTGCTCGCGCTGCCGGTCGTCACGGCGGCGGTGCGGCACGGGCTCGACGGCGCCTGCCTGGCGCTCGCCGCCGTGCAGCTCGGCCTCGTCGCGCTGCTGCACCTGCACGGCCACGACATGCGGGCCTTCACCGAATATCAGGCGCTGATGCTGGTGCTCACCGCGACCGGCCTCGTCGTCGGCGTGGTGGTGAGCGAGCGGCGCACCGCCGAGCGGTTCGCCCGCGCCGCCGAGGCGCGCGCCAAGGCCAAGGAGGCCGAGGCCGCGCAGGCCGGGCGCTTCCACCTGGTCAGCGGCATGGCCTCGGCGCTGGCGCACGAGATCAACCAGCCGATGACGGCGGCGCGTGCGCTGGCCCGTGCGGCCCGCCACATCGTGCAGACGCCGGGCGGCGACCTCGCCCGCGCCGACGCGAATCTCGCCACCGCCATCGTCCAGATCGACCACGCGGCCGGCGTGATCCGGCGGACGCGCGACGTCCTGCGCCGCGGCGCGCCGGTACGCGAGCCGATCGCCGTCGGCCCGCTGCTCGACGACGTCGTCGCCATCGCGCGCGCCGACGCCTCGGCCAACGCCGTCGTGCTGACCGCCGAGGCGCCGCCCGGATTGCCGTCCGTCATCGGCGACCGCGTCCAGATCCAGCAGGTCGCGCTGAACCTGGTGCGCAACGCCGTCGAGGCGGTGGCGGCGGCGGGCGTGCCGGACGGGCGGGTCCGTCTCTCGGCGCGCTGGTCGCACGATCCGCCGGGCGTCGAGATTCTGGTCGCCGACAACGGCCCCGGCGTGCCGGACGGGCTCGCCGGGACGCTGTTCGAGCCGCTCACCACCTCCAAGGAGGACGGGCTCGGCCTCGGCCTGGCGATCTGCGCCTCCATCGTCGAGCAGCACGGCGGCCGCATCGCGCTCGCCTCGCGGGCGCCGGGCGCGACCGAGTTCCGCGTCCTCCTGCCTGCTTCGGGATCCGCCTCGCCATGACGCGTGCCACCACGGTCTTTCTGATCGACGACCAGGAGTCGGTCCGCCATTCGCTGGGCGAGCTGCTGAGCGTGTTCGGCTTCGCGATCGAGACCTTCGCCTCGGCGGACGAGTTCCTGGGCGCGCCGGACCGCGGCCGCATCGGCGTCGTCGTCGCCGACGTGCGCATGCCCGGCACCGACGGCATCGCGCTGGTGCGCGAGCTGGCGCGCCGCGGCGTGCGGTTGCCCGTGGTGCTGATCTCGGGCCATGCCGACGTCGCCATGGCGGTGGCCGCCATCAAGGCCGGCGCCGACGACTTCATCGAGAAGCCGGTCGACGACGCGGCGCTGGTCGCCGCCATCAACCGCGCGCTCGCCCGCACCGTGGAGGAGTTCGCGGCCCAGCGCTCCTCCGACACGCTGGCAGCGCGCTTCGCCCGGCTGACCCCGCGCCAGATCGAGATCTTCGATCTCGTGGTGGAGGGCTACACCAGCCACGCGATCGCGGCGAAGCTCGCCATCAGCGTGCGCACCGTCGAGAGCTACCGGGCCGAGATCATGGACAAGATGGAGGCCGAGAGCGTCGCCGTGCTGGTCCGCCAGGCGATCCGGCTCGGCCGCCTCGCCCCGTAGATCTACGCCCCCGGCGATGCGGATTTTCGGGCGCCGAGCTGCTCCATATCTTCACGAGGGACGGCGGTGCCGCTCCGGATCGGATCGGCGCCGTGCCGTCTCCAAGCGTCGTGATCCCAGGGAGCGCCCGATGTCGCTTCTCCATCCGTCCCTCGACCGTGGTGCCGATCGGCCCCCGGTCTCCGGCCCGCACATGTTCGGCGTGGTCTCGCTCGCCGCGGTGCTGCTGCTGGTGCTCGCCGCCCGCCTGCTTCCGAGCGACCTCGCGCTGCCGGTCCTGAGCCTCGTGGCGCTCGCCGCCGCCGCCGTCTTCGCGCTCGTCGCGACGGTGCGGAACGAGCCGCGCCGCGGCGACGTTACGAGCTGGGATGTCGCCGGCGTGCTGGGACTGCTCGGCTTCTCGGCCGCCATGCTGAGCGAGGCCGAGCACGTGGTGACGGCGTTTGGTCACACCCTGGTGGCGATGGCCCCGTAACACGTCGATCTAAATCGTTGGGCGCGTCCTTCGCGGGATGCGTCCCGGCCGGTCCGGGCCCCTCTGGCAGCGTCCTGCTGCGATGTCGGACTGGAAGTCCCTGGGAGTGGCCCGGTGCATGTCGTCTCGTCCAACGGCGTAGCGTTTCGCCGCGGTGAATGCGTTTCGCCGCGGCGCAGCTCTGCGTCGAGGGTCCCCGTGGTCCGCTCCCGCGTGAAACCCGGCGCCTTCGTCCGGCGCCGCAGCAGCAGGAGACCGACCCCGTGTGGGAGACACTGACCAACGACATCTTCACCAGCAGCGCACTGACGGCCTTGGCCCAGGTCGTGATGATCGACCTCGTGCTGGCCGGCGACAACGCCATCGTGATCGGCCTCGCGGCCGCCGGCCTGCCGAAAGATCAGCGTGCCCGCGCGATCCTGCTCGGCATCGGCGCGGCGACGATCCTGCGCATCGGCTTCGCGGCGGCGACGACGCAGCTCCTCCAGATCGTCGGCCTGCTGCTCGCCGGCGGCCTGCTGCTCCTGTGGGTGTGCTGGAAGATGTGGCGCGAGCTGCAGGCGCAGCACGTCATCGCCGGCGGCGACAGCGACGACATCGACGACGTGCGGGTGAACGCCGACGGCTCGGTCACGGCCGTGGGCGCGCGCCGGAAGACGTTCGCCCAGGCGGCCTGGCAGATCGTCGTCGCCGACATCTCGATGTCGCTCGACAACGTGCTGGCCGTGGCGGGCGCGGCGCGCGAGCATCCCTGGGTGCTGATCTTCGGGCTCGGCCTGTCGATCGCGCTGATGGGGATCGCGGCGAACTACATCGCGTCGCTGCTGCAGCGGCACCGCTGGATCGCCTATGTGGGCCTGGTGGTGATCCTGTATGTCGCGGCCGAGATGATCTGGCGCGGCGGCCACGAGGTGTGGCCGATGGTCGGCGGCCTGCTCGGCCTCGCGCCGGCCGGTTGACGGTCCGGCCGGCCGGCGGCTCAGCCGGCGTCGGCGTCGGCGTCGGCCGGCGCTGG
>NZ_NPEX01000187.1 GCF_003258865.1 Rhodoplanes roseus
GCCGCTGCGCGGCGCCCCGGAATGACGCGGTGCAGCCATCTGTTTTTCCGATAATGGCTTCGTCAATCCCGCTTGGACAAGGACATCCGCGCTTCGCATAGTTTCGCTGTCGGATCTCGCGCCCGTGTTCGGGTGCGCGAAACAGGAGACGGCCCGCGATGACGCAAGGCGCGACTGAGCTCGGCGCGACGCACCCCCGCTTGCGGATCGGCATCGACACCGGCGGCACCTTCACGGACATCGTCGCGGTCGACGCCGCCTCGGGCGCCATGCGGGTCACCAAGGTGGCGTCGACGCCCAAGAATCCGGCGATCGGCCTGGTGCGCGGCGTCGTCGAGATCCTGAAAGCCGGCGACGCCGGCATCGCGGACGTGGCGGGCCTCGCGCACGGCACCACGGTGGCGACCAACGCGCTGCTGCAGGGCGCCATCGACTCGCTCGGCCTGATCGTCACCGAAGGCTTCCGGCACATTCTGGAGATCGCCCGCCAGTCGGTGCCGGACGGCTACGGCAACTCCTATTTCTGGGTGAAGCCGGAGCGGCTCGTGCCGCTGCATCGCGTGAAGGAGGTCGGCGGCCGCATGGACTTCCTCGGCCGCGAGCTGCGCCCGCTCGACGAGGAGAGCGTCCGCGCCGCGGCGCGCGCCTTCAAGGCGCAGGACATCCAGGCGATCGGCATCTGCCTGATCCACGCCTATGCGAATCCCGATCACGAGCGCCGCGTCGCCGCGATCGTGGCGGAGGAATATCCCGAGGCGGTGCTGTCGCTCTCCTGCGAGGTGCTGCCCGAGTACCGCGAATACGAGCGCACCGTCACCACGCTGGTCGACGCCTTCGTCAAGCCGCATGTCGGCCGCTACCTGCGCCGCATCGCCGACGAGCTGGGCGCCGAGCTGCGGGAAAAACCGTTCCTGGTGATGCAGTCCTCGGGCGGCGTCGCCGGCGCCGAGCAGGTGATGAGGAAGCCCATCACCACGGCGCTCTCGGGCCCCGCCGCCGGTGCGCTCGGCAGCGCCGTGATCGCCGAGCTGGCCGGCTTCCCCGATCTGGTGACGCTCGACGCCGGCGGCACCTCGACGGATCTCTGCCTGATCGAAGGCGGCCGCCCCACCGTCACCAATGGCGGCTCGGTCGGCCCGTTCCCGGTGCGCGTGCCGATGATCGACATCAAGACGATCGGCACCGGCGGCGGCTCGATCGCCTGGATTTCCCGCGAGGGGTATCTGCGGGTCGGGCCGAAGAGCGCCGGCGCCGATCCGGGGCCGATGTGCTACCCGAACGGCGGCGCGGAGCCGACCATCACGGACGCCAATCTGGTGCTCGGCCGCATTCCGCCCGCGCTGATCGGCGGCGGCATTCCCTTGGATCGCGAGCGCGCCCGCGCCGGCCTCGCGGCGCTCGCCGCGCGGTTGCCGGGCGGGATGAGCCCGGAACGGCTCGCCGAGGGCATCATCGAGATCGCCAACTGGAACCAGGCCAACGCCATCCGTCAGATGACGATCCAGCGCGGCATCGATCCGCGCGATTTCGCGCTGCTCTCCTTCGGCGGCTCCGGCCCGGCGCAGTCGCCGGCCGTGATGGCGCTGATCGGCATGAAGGCCTGCATCGTGCCGCCCAATCCCGGCAATCTGTCGGCCTTCGGGCTGCTGGCGGTCGACTGGCGCACCGATCACATCGCCACCAAGGTGATGCCCGAGAGCGCCATCGATCCTGTCGTGCTGGCCGCCACCTATCGGGGCCTCGAGGAGGACGCGAGGAGCACGCTGGAGCGCGACGGCATCGCGGCGGACCGCGTGCGGCTCGTGCGCGAGGCGGACGTGCGCTACGCCGGCCAGTCCATGGAGGTGCGCGTCGTCGCGCCCGCCGGGCCGGTGGACGAGGCCTTCGTGGCCGGCCTGATCGACGCCTTCCACGCCGCGCATGAAAAGACCTTCGGCTACAACTATGCCGGCCGGCAGAAGGTGGAGCTGGTCAACTTCACGGTGTCGGGCTTCGGCGTGATCGAGCGGCCCGCGATGCCCAAGCTGCCGCCGCGGCGCGGCGCCGCGCCGGTGCCGGCCCGCCGTCCGGTGTGGTTCGACGGCGCCTTCGTCGACACGCCGGTGTTCTCCCGCGCGACGCTGGCGCCGGGCGAGACGATCGTCGGGCCGCTGGTGGTGGAAGAGTTCGGCTCCACCACGGTGGTGTATCCGGGCCAGGCTCTCACTGTGGACCCGCACGGGATCCTGATCGTCACGAGCGCACGGGGCGGGGAGGGCGCACGATGACCATGCAGCCCCGCGACGTGATCAGGTTGGCAGAGCGCACGCCTCCACCGCTCCCTCCCCCCTGGTGGAGGAGGGACGGGGAGGAGGGTGAGCCCCGTATGCCGAGCCGAGTCGCTACCCCCCTCCCTAGCCCTCTCCCACAAGGGGGGAGGGAACGCGCTGCGACGAGCCGCGATCGCATCGGCAATCACGAGCGGGGGCGATAATGGACATGATGACCACCACGGCCGCCGCCGGCACCATCGTCGATCCGATCGTGCTGCAGATCGTCGAGGGGACGCTCAACTCGATCGAGGCGGAGATCGAGTATGCGATCGAGCGCACCGCGCGCTCGCCGATGATCCGCGAGGCGCACGACTATCGGGTGGGGCTGTTCGACAAGCGGTGCCGCAAGCTCACCGGCCGCTCCTATTCGGCGATGCCGAACGCCGTGGTGCGCGATTTTCCGCTCGAGACCATGCGGCCGGGCGACGTCTATCTGATGAACGACACCTATCTGACCGAGGGCTCGATCGGCCACCTGCCGGATCTGTGCTCGACCGTGCCGGTGTTCCACGACGGCGAGGTGGTGGCGCTCATCCAGGCCTTCGGTCATCACGACGACATCGGCGGCCGGGTGCCGGGCTCGATGCCGGGCACCGCGACCTCGGTGTTCGAGGAGGGCCTCGCGGTTCCGCCGATCAAGTTCTATTCGGAAGGCGTGCGCAACGAGGCGGCCTTCACCATCATCAAGCGCAACACCCGCGTGCCGGAGATGCTGGCGGCCGATCTCGACTCCGAGATGCAGGCCTGCCTGATGGGCGCGCGCCGCATGGCCGAGCTCTTTTCGCGCTTCGGCCGCGACACTGTCGAGGCTTGCTTCCAGGCGATTCTCGACAAGTGCCGCGACGTGTTCGCTCGCGAGCTGCTCCCGAAGATCGCCGACGGTGAGTATGTCTGGGAGGACTATGTCGAGCACGACGGGCTGACCGACCCGAAGCTGCACAAGATCGCGCTGACGATGATCAAGCGCGGCGACAAGATCACGCTCGACTTCACCGGCACGGATCCGCAATCCACCGGCCCGATCAACTGGCCGGCCGACTACGCCGACGGCGCCTTCCTGATCAAGTGGATCGCGCCGATCCTGCGCAATCTCGCCGACACGCCCGAGCGCGCCGCCGAGATCGACGTCAACGAGGGCGTCTGCGAGGTCTTCGACGTGATCTTCCCGCCCAAGGGCACGCTGATCACGCCCGAATGGCCGGCGCCCACCAATGCGCGGAGCTTCGTGCTGCTGCGCTGCCTGTGCCTGCTCGCCGGCGCGGTGGCGCAGGCGGTCGACGGCCGCATTCCGGCCGACCAGGAGACGATTCGCTACACCGGCTTCTTCGGGCTCGATCGCGACGGCAAGCCGTTCTTGTCGCGCGAGGTTCTCGGCGGCGGCTCGGGCGGGCGCTTCTATGCCGACGGCAACGACGCGATCCACATCGTGCCGGACTCGCGCAACCAGCCGGCCGAGTTCACCGAGACGCGCTTTCCGCTGCTGGTCGAAAAGCTGGCGCTGCGCACCGACTCGGGCGGGGCCGGTTATCGCCGGGGCGGGCTCGGCTACGAGAAGCATTATCGCGCGCTGGTCGACTGCCGCACCATCGTCACGGCCGATCGGGTGCGGCTGGGCTGCTACGGCGTCAAGGGCGGCCAGGCCGGCCAGCCGTTCTGCGTCACGGTCGATCTCGAAGGCGAGGCCAGAAAGCTCGGCGGGCTGGTCGACGGCGAGCCGGTGAAGGCGGGGCAGGTGGTCCGCGTCGTCACCACGGGTGGCGGCGGCTGGGGCGACCCGCTGGAGCGCGAGCCCGAGCGGGTGGCGCGCGACGTGACGGAAGGCCGCGTCTCGCATGACGCAGCGCGAAACGCCTACGGCGTCGTTCTGATCACGACGGCGCAAGGCGTTGCGTCCATCGATACGGCTGCGACCACCGCACTGCGGGATGAAATGAGGTTGCGGCGATCCTCGCCGCTGCCGATGATCGACCGTGGCCCGGGTTTCGAAGCGATGCTCAATGGATCGAATCCCGATCCGTCCTCATCCTGAGGAGCCCGCGCAGCGGGCGTCTCGAAGGATGGGGCGGCCCATGGTTCGAGACGGCGCTGCGCGCCTCCTCACCACGAGGCCGATCAGCGGCGGAAGAGACGAAGCAGGAAGCGTAAGGAACAAGAATGGCCATCGAAGTCGCCAAGATCGAGATCAAGAGCGTGCAGGACGCCTCCGGGCTGGACGCCTGCATCGATGCGGGCCGGTTCTCGGCCGACCAGGTGGTCGCCGTGATCGGCAAGACCGAGGGCAACGGCGGCGTGAACGACTTCACGCGGCTGTTGTCGGATCAGGCGTTCCGGCGCGTGCTGCTGAAGAAGGGCAAGCGCGGCGAGGCCGAGATCGCCGGCATCCCGATGGTGTGGTCGGGCGGCTGCGACGGCGTCATTACGCCGCACGCGACCGTGTTCGCCCGCACGCCGGCGACCGGCCCGGCCGACAAGGCCCGCCTCGCCATCGGCACTTCGCTCAGCGAGGAGCTGCTGCCCGAGGACATCGGCCGCCCCGCCATGGTCGAGAAGGTCGCGGCGGCCGTGAAGGCGGCGATGCGCGACGCCGGCATCGAGAATCCCGAGGACGTGCACTACGTCCAGACCAAGACGCCGCTCCTCACCATCGACGCGGTGCGCGACGCCGAGCATCGCGGCCAGACGGTCGCCTGCGAGGTGCACGACTCGATGGGCGTCTCCAACGGCACCACGGCGCTCGGCATCGCGGTGGCGCTCGGTGAGATCGCGATGCCGGAGGCGGAGGAGATCTGCCAGAATCTCGATCTCTACTCGTCGGTCGCGTCGTGCTCGTCCGGTGTCGAGTTGACCAGGGCGCAGATCGTGCTGCTTGGCAACAAGCCGGGGGCAGGGGGGCGCTACCGGATCGGCCATGCGGTGATGAAGGACGCGCTCGACATCGACGGCATCTACGACGCGATCCGCGACGCCGGCCTCGACCTGCCGGAGCGGGCCCGCGCCGCCGACCTCGACGGCCGGCTGGTCAACGTCTTCATCAAATGCGAGGCGGACAAGCGGGCGAGCCTGCGCGGCCGCCGCCAGATCATGCTCGACGATTCCGACGTGCATCACCACCGCCACGCCAAGGGCGCGGTCGGCGGGGTCGCGGCGGCGGCGATCGGCGATCCCTGCGTCTTCGTGTCGGTGGACGCCATGCACCAGGGTCCGCACGGTGGCGGCCCGGTGATCGCCATCGTCGACGTCGGGGAGTGACGAGGTCTTGCCTGTCGCCGGCGTCCGCCCTCGTCCTGTCGCGGTCGCGCCGCGACCGTCTCGACGGGCGGGGGCGGCCCCGGATCCGGGTCGAGCCGAGGCCACATGGTCCGGGACGCACTCCTTGGGAGCGCTCCTCACCATGAGGAGACCGGCCGGGGCGCGGTGCCGGCGGACGGCGACAAAGACGCGCCTTACGTGGCACGGGCCTTGCTTGGAATACAGAGAATCCGGAGTGCGGCTCGCCGCCTCCGGGACGTCCGAGAACCACCACGTCCCGCCTCGTTCATCCACCACGGACCGGTCACGATGATCAGTGCCAGGACTCACGGGAGCCGTCAGATGAAGATGTTCGCGAAGATCGGGGCCGTCGTCGCCGCCCTGCTTGCATGGGGCCTGTCGGGCGCCCCGGCGGTGGCGCAGGACAAGGTGAAGGTCGGGGTGTTCCCGATCTCGTCGTCGCTGCCCTATTTCGTGGCCATCGAGAAGGGCTACTTCAAGAGCCGCAACATCGAGCCGGAGACCATCACGCTGATGGGCGGCCCGGCCAATGTCGCGGCGCTGATCACCAACCAGATCGAGGTCTCGGCCGTGCTGGTCACGCTCGAGGGCCTCAACGCCAACGTGAAGAAGCCGGGCGTCGCCATGTATGTCGCGATGCACAGCCAGACGCCCGACTACAAGATGGAGCAGTTCGTCATCCGCACCGGCCTGGTCGACAAGGTGAAGGAGCTGAAGGACCTCAAGGGTCTCAAGCTGATGTCGGCGCCCGGACCGGCCAACCTCAACACCGCCAAGGGCGTGCTCGCCAAGGTCGGCCTGAAGGACGGCGACTACACGATCGACCAGCTCGACATGGGCCAGCACGTGAACGCCATGAAGGCCGGCACGTTCGACGGCGGCTACACGCTGGAGCCCGGCGCCACCATCATGGAGAAGATGGGCGTCGCCAAGCGGCTCGAGGCGGGCGTGATCTCGACCTACATCCTGGGCAACCCGAAGGCCGATGCCTTCGCGGCCGGCTGCGCCTTCACGACCGACTTCATCACCAAGCGTCCGGACGTGGCCAAACGCTTCGCCGACGGCTGGGCCGAGGCGGTCGCCTACATCAAGGCGAACCCGACGGAGGCGCGAAAATACCTCGCCAAGAACACGATGACGCCGGACAACGTCGTCGACGAGGTGCCGATGCTCGGCTACACGATGACCAAGGACATGACCCCGGAGCAGCTCGGCTGGCTGCAGCAGTTCGCCGATTTCGGCACCGCGATCGGCGTCGTCCCCGAGAAGGTCGACATCAAGAAGATGGTGAAATCGTTCTGATCACGATGGCGTCAGGCACGACCTCGCTCCGTGTCATGGCCGGGCTTGTCCCGGCCATCCACGACCGTGGTCCGCCACGCCGCGAAGACGTGGATGGCCGCGACGAGCGCGGCCATGACGGCTCAGGTGTGCTGAGGCTGGCATGAGCCTCTGGATGGAACACAGGTGATGGACGCCACCTCGGACACCTTCGTCTCGTCGCCGACGGACTTCCCCTCGACCCCGCCGGTCGGGGGCGCCGGCAAGCGGCCGCACGTCACCATCCGGGGCCTCAGCAAACGCTTCGGCAAGACCGTCATCTACGACGACTTCGATCTCGACATTCCGCGCGGCGAGCTGATCTCGGTGTTCGGGCCGAACGGCTGCGGCAAGAGCACGCTGATCAACATGATCGCCGGGCTGATCCCGATCGACGCCGGCCGCATCCTGTTCGACGGGATGCTGCTGTCGGAGATCAAGTTCGGCTACGTCTTCCAGAACTACCGCGAGGCGCTGTTCCCGTGGATGCGCGCCTTCGACAACATCGCCTATCCGCTGAAGCTGATGAAGGTGCCGGCGGCGGAGCGCAAGGCGCGCACCGAGGCGCTGGTCGAGCGGCTCGGCGTCAAGATCGACCTCAATCTCTATCCGTATCACATGTCGGGCGGCCAGCAGCAGCTCGTCTCGATCATGCGCTCGCTGGTGGTGGAGCCGGAGATCCTGTTCCTCGACGAGCCGTTCTCGGCGCTCGACTACGAGATGACGCTGTTCATGCGCGAGCAGCTCCAGAAGCTGTTCATCGAGAGCGGCACCACCATGGTGCTCGTCTCGCACGACCTGGAGGAGGCGGTCTATCTCGCCGACCGGGTGCTGCTGCTGTCGCGCCATCCCGCCCGGGTGGCCGATTTCATGCCGGTCGGCGTGCCGCGTCCGCGCGGCGACGAGACGCTGTCGGATCCCGAGTTCGTGCGGCTCAAGGCGCACTGCCTCGAGGTGTTCCAGCGCGAGGTGAGGCGAGGATGATCCGCAGGCTGGACGCGTTTCTGCCGTTGATCGGCGTCGTCGGGCTGCTGGCGATCTGGTCGCTGGTGACCAGCCGGCAATGGGTCGACCCGGTGCTGCTGCCGTCGCCGGCCGAGACCTTCAAGGCGTTCTGGAAGGGGATGGACGGCGGCGCGCTCGGCTTCGACTTCGTCAAGACCGTCTATCGCACCACCATGGCGACCGCGATCGCCGCCGTGATCGCGATTCCGCTCGGCATCCTGCTCGGCTCGTCGGAGCGGCTCTACCGCTCGCTCGAGTTCGTCATCGACTTTTTCCGCTCGACCCCGGCCTCGGCGATGTTCCCGCTGTTCCTGGTGCTGTTCGGGGTCGGCGACGAGACCAAGATCTCGGTCGCGGCGTTCGGCGCCATCCTGGTGATCCTGTTCAACGTCGCCTACGGCGTGATGAACGCCCGAAAAACCCGGCTGCTCGCCGCCAAGGTGATGGGCGCCTCGCGCCTGCGCGTGCTGTTCGACGTGATGCTGCGCGAGTCGCTGCCGCAGACCTTCGTGGGGCTGCGCAACGGCGTCTCGCTGGCGCTGGTCATCATCGTCGTGGCCGAGATGTTCATCGGCTCGCAGGACGGCCTCGGCCATAGCGTCTTCGAGGCCCAGCAGTTGTTCGACATGCCCCGCATGTACGCCGCCATCGCGGCGGCGGGCGCACTGGGATACGGGCTGAACCTCCTGTTCCTCACCATAGAACGCCGCTACGTCCACTGGTCGGGGAAGTAGGGCAGAGAGCGACGCGGCACTTCTTCTTCCCTCTCCCGCAAGGGGAGAGGGAAAGGGCGACGCCTTCTCTGCCGCATCGCACAACTCCAAAGGGACGACAAAACGTCGCTCCCCGTTTCTGCGGCGCCTGCGTTGCAGGGGCGTCGGTTCTGCCGGGGCCGGCCTCGTGTAGTCTTCTGCTCCCCATCGCTCGCGGACCCGGGATCCCCTCCCGGGCGGCTCGACCCGACCGCGACAGCCAAAAAGCACTCGAGGAGACAGTCCGCATGGATCGGTATGCGCGCGGCCCCTTCAATGTCGGCTACGAGCAGCGCCTGGACGTCGCCGCACTGCGGCAGAAGCGCATCGCCAAGGCGCAGGAGCAGCGCCGCAAGGCCGGGCTCGACGCGCTGCTGGTCTGGAAGGACGAGAACCAGCGCTACCTCACCGACCTGCGCCCGCAACTGATCACCGGCAAGACCACGGCGCTCAACGGCGCGCTGCTGGTCGAGGGGCAGGCGCCGATCCTGTTCTGCTCCGGCGGCGAGCGCAACCGCGTCGACCTCACCATGCCGTGGATCACGGAGGCGCACACCATCCCGATCATCGAGGAGGTCGCGCTGGTCGACGGCATGGTCAAGGACATCCTGGGACCGGTGCTGAGCAGGTACCGGCTCACCGACGCCAAGCTCGGGCTCGACGAGTCCAACACCGTGTTCGTGAAGGCGCTGCAGCGGCATTTTCCCAAGCTGCAGATCGAGGACGGCGACACCCCGATGCTCGCCGCGCGAAAGCACAAGCTGCCGGAGGAGATCGTGCTGCTGGAGGAGGCGACCGCGATCGCCGACGCCGTCACGGCCTCGGCCACCGCGGCGATCGCCGAGGGCGTGCGCGAATGCGACGTCGCCGGCGAGGCGATGCGGACGCTGTTCCGGCTCGGCGGCGAGTACTCGCACGTGATGACGCCCTTCGTCGCCTCGGGCGAGCACATGGCGCCACCCAACCGCATCTGCAGCGACAAGCTGATCCGCAACGGCGACATCGTCTTCATCGACATCGGCGCGGCGTTCGGCGGCTATTTCGGCGACGTCGCGCGCGCCGTGATCTGCGGCAAGCCGTCCGATCAGCAGCGCAAGATCTTCACCGCCGTCTACGAGGGCCTGATGGCCGGCATCGCCGAGATGCGGCCGGGCCGCACCAACCGGGACTGCACCGACGCGATCGTGCGGGCGGCCGGAAAGTACGGGCTCGACGGGCGCTTCCTGTCGCTGTTCATCGCCCACGGCGTCGGCATCGGCGCCAACGAGCCGCCCTATATCGGCGAGACGCTGCCGGGCGCGCCGACCTACGAGTTCGAGCCCGGCATGGTGTTCGCGGTCGAGCCGCTGATCTGGGTCCCCGGCGTTCGCGGCGGCGGCGGCGTGCGGCTGGAGGACATGGTGCTGGTCACCGACGGCGCCCCCCACGTCCTGTCGCGCGCGCCCTACGACGAGAAGCTGATGCTGGGGTAGGGGGCTCTGGATCGGTCTTGTTCGATGCAGTTCCGCTTGCCTTCGATGCCGTTCTGCTTGCCGCAGCCGGCTCTCTCCCCCCTTGTGGGGGAGAGGTGGAGAGGGGGGTGAGCCACGCCGTCCGAGTCCGCGGCTCACCCCCCTCCCTGTCCCTCCCCCACAAGGGGGGAGGGAACGCTGGAGTCGCGACGCCGATGTGAAGGCCTATCACTTCGCCTTCAGCAGCTCCTCCACCTTCAGCAGGACGAACTCGTTGTCGTCGGCCTTGTTGGGCTCGCGGCTGGAGGAGAAGGGCAGGTTGTTGTCGTTGCCGACGACGATGTGGGTGTCGTCGACACGGTCGACGTTCTCGATGGTGAAGAACGGGAAGGCGAGGGCGCCGTTCGTCAGGGGCTTCCGCGCCTTCTTGTCCGGATCCTGGATCTTCATCAGGTCGATGAAGCCGATCTTGCGCACCGGCTTGCCGACGGTCGCGTCGGAGAGCTCGATCTTGTAGACGCGCTTGAACTTGGCCGGCTGGGCGAAGCAGGTTTCGGCCGCCGCGCCGGCGGTGCCGGGCGGGCAGGCCTTGTCGGCCGTGCCCTCGAAGTCGTCGCGCTCGATGATCAGGCCGCTCGACGCGTCGATCATGTTGAAGTCGCCGATGGCGTTGCCGTTCTGCTCGAACGGGTAGTACCAGAACCGGCCGGTGAACTTCTCCGCCGCCACATCGAACTCGAGGATGCGCGAGGCCTGCTTGCCGTCGAGGTTCTCGAACTCCTTCTTGTCGGCGTCCCACAGCGGGCCTTCCAGCAGGCCGTAGATGAACTTGCCGTCCTTCGACGCGGCGAAGCCCTCGTAGCCCTTGGAACGGCGGGCGTTGAACGGCACGGTCTGTCCCGGTACGCCGGCAGAGCCGACGGCGTAATGGTCGGGTGAGCGCACCGGCTTGCCGTCGGCGACGGTCTCCTGGACGCCGAGGATCTTTCCGCTGCGGTCGGCCTTGATCAGATACGGGCCGAACTCCTCGCCGATCCAGATCACGTCGCCGATCGGCTGGATGCCTTCGGGGTCGAAGTCGGCGCCGGTGAGATAGCGCGTCTCGGTGCCCTCGTGGACGATGCGGAACGGCACCTTCTTGTCGGGGTCGTGCAGGAAGACGGTCTCCAGGCGGTCGACCGTGCCGGCCGCCCAGTCGATCTTGTAGCGGTTGAAGAACAGCATGGCGTCCGGCGAGTTCGCCTTGGAGCCGAAGCCGTTGTCGGCGAGCACCAGGACCGTGCCGTCCGGCATCACCTTGATGCCCGAGTGGCCCTGAACCGGTTGTCCCTTGAAGGGCAGCGCGAGGCCGGTCGGCCGGCCGTTCGACTTGCCCGGCACGCTGCCGATCCCCTCGACACGCTTGCCGGTGGTGAACTTGCCGGAGACCTTCAGGTCGGCCGGCGCATCCGCCGGGGCCTCGATGAAGGTCGCGGCCGGAAACACTGCGTGGCCGGCGAGGACCGCCGGATATTCCTGCTGGGCGAAGGCCGGCGTCGACAGCGCGAGCGCCAGCGCAGCGCCGGCGAGCGTGAGGGTGCGGGTCATGGTGGCTCCCTGAAAAGCGCGATGTGCGCTTGTCGGGCAGGCCCGCTACGCTGGCTTGACGGAGGGACGACGTTTCGGTGACGGGCTCTTCACCTCTCCTCGCGCAGTGCTTTGCCCAAATCCCTTTCGTCGTCCCGGGGCGGCGCAAAGCGCCGAGCCC
>NZ_NPEX01000188.1:0-1371 GCF_003258865.1 Rhodoplanes roseus
CTGCGAGAAGCGCTACGTCTTCAACGCGACGCCGGTATCCGGCCGGTTCGATCCGGTCGGGCGCTGCCCCGCCTACCCGCCATGTCGGCGGTGCGCGAGGCGCGGCCCGGCGCCATCGAGACGATCGAGCAGGAACGCTTCGTGCAGGGCGTGCGGCCCGTCGCCGAGCCGAAACCCGCCGTCGACGCCGCGGCGGTCCGGGACCGCGCCGTCGGCGCGCTGGTCGGCCTCGCGGTCGGCGATGCCCTCGGCACCACGCTCGAGTTCGAGCTCCGCGACGCCTGCCCGCGCCTCACCGACCTGGTCGGCGGCGGCCCGTTCCGGCTCGATCCCGGCCAGTGGACCGACGACACCGCGATGGCGCTCGCCCTGGCGGACAGCCTGGCCGAGCGCGGCGGCGTCGACGAGACCGACCTGATGCGCCGCTTCGAGGCCTGGTACCGGACCGGGCGCTATTCCTGCCGGGGCGAGTGCTTCGACATCGGCAACGCCACCCGCGAGGCGATCGAGACCTGGGAGCGCACCGGCGATCCGCTGGCCGGCTCGGTCTCGCCCGAGGTCGCCGGCAACGGCTCGCTGATGCGGCTCTCGCCGGTCGCGATCCGCTACTGGAACCAGCCCGCCGCCCTGGCCGAGGCGGCACGCCGCCAGGGCCGGACCACGCATGCCGCTCCGACCACGCTCGATGCGTGCGCCGCCTTCGCCGGCATGCTGGGCGACGCCATCGCCGGGGCGCCGCTCTCGACCGTGTTCCGGGCGCGCGGCGAGGCCCTCGCCGGGCCGATCGCCGCCGTGATGAACGGCTCGTGGCGCGGCGAGTCGCGCAACGCGATCCGCTCCACCGGCTTCGTCGCCCACACGCTGGAGGCGGCGATCTGGAGCGTGGCGCGGACGACCGATTTCCGCAGCGCCGTGATCATGGCCGCCAATCTCGGCTTCGACGCCGATACCACCGCCGCCGTCGCCGGCCAGCTCGCCGGCGCCGTCTACGGCGTGTCGGGCATTCCGGCCGAGTGGCGCGAGCGGCTCGCCTGGCGCGAGGAGATCGAGCGCCTCTCCGGGGTGCTGTACGAGCACGCCTCCCAGCACGGCGACCCGGCAGTGGTCCGCTTCGGTCCGCGGCCGGTGCGCTCCGGGCAGGCGAGCTGACGGCGGCGCGCCGCGGCGCTCGCGCGGCTTTACGCCGGCCGCCGGAGGCGCGACAACTCGCGGACAACAACGCGAGGAGTTGAGTCGATGCGCCGCGTGTCGCCGAGGCCGGCGGTCGCCGCCGCCGCCACCAGCGTCGCCGTCACCAGCGTCGCCGCCGCCTGCGCCATCGTGCTGACGCTGCTCGGCCCGATGCGGCCGGCCGCCGCCGTCGAGCCGGAG
>NZ_NPEX01000188.1:1381-11773 GCF_003258865.1 Rhodoplanes roseus
CCTCCGCGACCGCTCTGCTGGGCGGCAAGGCCCGGGGCAGCAACTTTCGGGTGGACGAGACGGTCCGCAGCGACGGCTTCCTGCAGCTCTTCTCGCTGTCGACCTCCTACGGCCAGTTCCAGGTCGAAGGGCGCGAGCTGCTCACCGTGCGGCTCGACGAGCTGCGCGCCGTCGCCCTGCTCGAGCAGATGAACAAGTCCCAGGCCTTCCTGGACGCCGCACGCGCCGCGGCGATGAAGCCGGTCGATCTCGCGGTCGGGCTGATCGGCAATCCGGTCGGCACCATCGAGAAGGGCATGTCCGGGGTCGGCGCGCTGTTCAGCCGGATCGGATCGGCGGCCGGCAATGTCGGCCACGGCCGCGACAAGCCCGGCGAGGCCCTGCTCGGCGTCAGCGCCGCGCGCCGACAGCTCGCCCAGCGCCTGCGCGTCGATCCCTACACGGACTTCAAGCCGCTCGCCGACGCGTTGAACGAGGCCGCCCGCGTGATCGCGCTCGGCAACCTGTCCGTCTCGGGCGCCTTCATGGCGATCCCGGGCGCCGCCGGGATGGCGGTCTCGGGCAGCAAGACCGGGCAGGACCTCGGGCAGCTCGCCCTCGACAAGGCGCCGTCCGAGCTGCGCGACCTCAACCGGGCGTCGCTGACCGCCATGGGCGTGCCGGTGCCGATCACCGCCGCCTTCCTGGACAACACCGTGTTCACGCCGACCGACCAGACCGTGATCGTCACGGCGCTGGCCCGCATGAAGGGCGTCAAGAACCAGCACATCTTCGTCGCCCGCGCCGCCCAGGCGGGCAGCCGCGACCTCGCCTTCTTCTTCCGGCGGCGGGCCGAGCTGATCGCCGACCATCACCTCAAGACCGAGGCGCTGGCCGAGTTCGTCGACGTGCGTGGCCTCGCCGTGAACCGCACCCGCGGCGGCACCGTCGTCGCGGTGGTGCCGTTCGACATGCTCGCCTGGACCGAGCCGGTGAGCGGCCTCGTCGCCGCCATGGACGACGACATCCGGCGCGGCGGGCTCGGCAAGGCGATCGAGATCAGGGTGACGGGCGGCGTCACCGAGCGGGCCAGGCAGGGCCTGCGCGAGCACGGCTGGACGCTGGTCGAGACCGCGGCACCGTGAGGCTCGTCCCCTCGGTGCCCTTACTCCCGCAGGGTCGGCGGCAGCCGCAGCGCGGCATCCACCATCGCGGTCGCCCGTGCGAAGTCGTAGTTGCGGAACATGTTCTGCTTCACCAGGAACGACGCGCCGCCGTAGAACTTCTCGTACTGCTGATGGCGGTTGCCGAACTCGGTGCCGATGAAGTCCCAGGCCATGCGCATCAGCGCGTAGCGATCGCGGGCGCTCGCCACTCCGGACCGCATGAAGCGCTCCATGTCGGGGCCCGTCACGGTCCCGTCGAAGTCGGCGGCCGACGACGGCAGGCTGATCATCGCCGCGCCGCTGAGCTCCCTGATGATGTCGATCGCCCGCGGGTTGATCTCCGACTGCAGCGCCATCACGGCGTAGAGCGTCGACTTGCAGGGCCACAGCACGCCCTTGTCGTCGATCGTCGCGTTCAGCTCCTGGGCCCGCATCATCGTGTCGACGATCGCCACCAGCGCGGCGAGCTCACCCATCTGCACCTGCACGGCCGGGTTCGCGTCGTTGCCCGTCATCTCGTTGAGCCGCTTCGCCAGCCCGATCATGAAGCGGAGCTTGGTCGCATAGCGGGCCTGCGCCTGGACGTTGCCGTAGGTGTGCGCCGGCGTCTTCCACCACTGATCGCGACAGACGTCGCGGTTGCGGTAGATGAAGACGTGCTCCCAGGGGACGAACACCTTGTCCATCACGACGAAGCAATCGGTCTCGTCGAACCGGCTGGACAGCGGATAGTCGACGTCGTTCGTCGCCTGGGCCGCATAGGGCCGCCGCGGATAGAGCCGCATGCCTTCCGCGTTCATCGGCACGGCGACGCCGATCGCGTAGTTCTCGTCGCCCGGCTGCAGCGGATGGATGCAGCTCAGATAGAGATAGTCCGAGTAGACGCCACCGGTGGCGAGCTGCTGCGCCCCCGAGACCACGATGCCGCCGTCGCGCTCCTCGACGACGCCCGCATAGAGCGTCGGATCGGACTGCAGATGGCCCGGCTTGCCGCGGTCGATCTGCGGCGGAACGATCGCATAGGTGATGTAGAGGTGGTTCTCGCGCAGATGCTCGTAGAACGCCACGACGTTGTCGGCGAAGGCCTGGCCCTGGACGGCGAACACCTCCGGCACGGCGGCGTAACCGCAGAAGAAGCCGGCGACGTGATCGGGCGTGCGCCCCATCAGGCCGAACGACGCCTCGGCCCACGCCTCGGCGGCGAGCCGCTTGGCGCGGAGATCCTCGTGCGAGCGCGGGATCTGGTAGGCGCGCAGCACCGGCCGGCCCGAGCTCGGCGACGGATAGGTCATCAGCTCGCGGTTCGCCGGATCGGCGGCCATGTCGTAGAGCCGCGCCATCGCGCGCGCCCCTTCCCGGAACGCCGGATGCGTCGTCACGTCGGCGACCAGCTCGCCGTCGACATAGACGCGCCGCCCGTCCTGCTTGATCGAGGCCAGATACGCGGCGCCGCTCCGAAGCCCGGCGGGATTGGTCGCGGTCGAGACGGCGGCGGGGCTCTGCATGTTCATGATCGGGCTCTCGTCACACGGTCGGCCGAGCGGCCGAGGGTCGATCCACCGCGGCCGCCCGACTCCGGCAGGTAGCCGCCACGGTAGAACATCAAGGGGTCGCCGGGATTCGCCCGCACGTCGAGGACCCGGCAGATCAGGATCACGTGGTCGCCGCCGTCGACCGCCTCGTGACGCTCGCATTCGAGGTGCGCCAGCGCGTCGTCGATCAGGATCGCGCCGTGCGGGCCGACGCTCAGCGGCGTGTCCGCCCACTTGTCGGCCCCCATGGTCGCGAAGCGATGCGAGATGTCGCGCTGCCCGGCCGCGAGGATGTTGATGCCGATGCGGCCCGCCTCGAGAAACACCGGCAGGCTGCGCAGCGAGCGCGTCAGGCTGAACAGCACCAGCGGCGGCTTCAGCGACAGCGACGAGAAGGAGTTGACGGTGACGCCCGCCCTGCCCTCGCCGGACTGCGCCGTGACCACGGCGACGCCGGTCGCGAAGTGGCCGAACACGCGCCTCAGCTCCACATCGTCCGGCGGCATGGCGTCTCCGCGCTTTACATACATAATGTAGCTACATCATGTACGTATTTGCCCGGGTGTCAAGCGAGCGCCGACGCGGGATCGTGCTCAAATGCGCTGCAGCGCACGACGCTTTTTCGTGCGCCGCAAACGCGATATGAAGCAGCGCGTCTGTTCCGGAGCCAGCATGTCCGTCCACCGTCCGTCCCGCACCAGAGAGTCGCCGATGTCGCTTCGAAAGCGCGCGTCCGTGCCCGCCGCGAAGGCATCGCCGAAGGCCGAGAAGACCTCGCCTGCCGGCTGTTTCGCCGTGCCGCTGACCGTCTCGCATCCGGCCATGCTGTCCGCCGGGCAGGACGGCGCGTTTCGCGAGACGCTGTATCTGATGGTGCTGGCGCTCGGGCGTCTGCTCACCTGCCGCGAGGCGTTCGGCCGCGCGCTCGATCTCACCGGATCGCAGTTCGCCGTGCTGATCGGAACCGCTTACCAGCAGAACGGCGCGGGGGTGACGATCCGGGCGCTGGCCGACCACGTGATGCTGGCACCGACCCATGTGACGACCGAGGTCGGCCGCCTCATCCGCAAGGGGCTCCTGGTCAAGCGTCCCAACACCGACGATCGGCGCAGCGTGCTGGTGAGCCTGTCGCCCCGCGGCGAGGCCGCGATCCTCGAGCTCGCGCCGTTCCTGCGCAAGATCAACGATCTGCTCTTCGAGGGCGTGTCGCGCAGCGAGATGGCCGCGGTCTCCTCGTTTCTCGAGCGGTTCGTGTCGAACTCCGACAACGCCCTCGCCGAGATCCGCCGCAGCGAGGCCGCCCGGTCCTCATTGAAGCCATGACAGCGGCACCAGCGTCACGGCCGGGACGTAGGTGAGCAGCATCAGCACGGCCAGATAGATCAGCAGGAACGGCACCACGCCGCGATAGAGCTGCGGCAGCGGCGTTCCGAACAGGGCGTGCGAGGCGAACAGGTTCAGCCCGAACGGCGGCATGAACATGCCGACCGCGAGATTGACCGTGACGATCAGGCCGAAATGGATCGGATCGATCCCGGCCTTCTCCACCACGGGCGTCAGCAGCGGCGCCAGCACCAGGATCGCGGCCGGCGGCTCCAGCACGCTGCCGACGCAGAGCAGCATGAGGTTGATGACCAGCAGCAGGAGCCACGGATCCAGCATCAGCCCGTCGACGAAGCCGACCAGGCGGGTGGGAAAGCCGCTGGTGGTGATCAGCCAGGAATAGGCGCCGGCCGCCGCGACGATGACCATGATCTGGGCGATCAATGCCGCCGAATCGAGCGTCATCATCCCGAGATCGAGCCAGGTCAGCTCCTTGTAGACGTAGACCGAGATGACGATCGCGTAGAGGCAGGCGATGCCGGCCGCCTCGGTGGGCGTGAACACGCCGCCGTAGATGCCGCCGAGAATCACGACCGGCGCCAGCACGGCCCAGACCGAGTCCTTCGCCTTCGCCCGCACGTTGGGCCAGCGCAGCGTGTCGGTCACCGGAATGCGCTTCACGCGAGCGTAGAGCAGCATGTAGGCGGAGAGCGCCGTGGCGACGATCAGCCCCGGCACGATGCCGGCGGCGAACAGCTTGGTGACCGACTGCTGCGCCACGATGCCGTAGATGATCATCGGGATGGACGGCGGAATGATCACGTCGATGACGCCGGTGGCGGTGATCAGGCTCACCGAGAAGGTGCGGCCGTAGCCGTTCTTCTCCAGCGGCTTCAGGGTCAGCTTGCCGATCGCGGCGACGCAGGCGACGCTCGAGCCGGACATCGCGCCGAACACCGAGGCCGAGGCGATCGTCGCCACGGCGAGCGACCCGCGGATGCCGCCGACCACCGACAGCACCAGCTCGACCAGGCGGCGTGCGATGCCGCCGCGCGCCATGATGTCGCCGGCGAAGATGAACAGCGGCACGGCGAGCAGCGGGAAACTGTCGAGGCTGCCGACCACGGCGGTGTGCAGCGCGCGCAGCGGCACGTCGCCCATCTGCAGGATGCCGACGAGTGCGGCGAGCAGCAGCACGACGAAGATCGGCACGCCGAGCAGCAGCAGACCCAGCGGAACCGCGACCATCACCACGGCGCTCATGCCGACACGGCTCCGTCGTTCAGCTTGCCTTCGCCGGCGGCGACCTCGGCCTCCTCGGGCTCACGCGGCGCGCCGAGGCTCCAGGCCTGCCAGGCGCAGACCAGGCGGAGCGCCACCATGAACGCCATCAGCAGCATGCCGCCGGAGACGACGCTCTGCGGAATCCAGATCGGCATCTCCAGCGCGTCGCTGCGCTGGTCGAAGGCGTAGAGGGTCGTGACGACGTCGAGGCCGACGACGCCGACGGTTCCGAGAACAGCGATGGCGATGACGCCGCCGAGGACGAGGGCTGAGCGGCGCAGCCGCTCCGGCAGCTTCTCGACGGCGATGTCGATCCGGATATGGGCGTTGCGCCACGTCACCGACGCGGCGCCGGCGAAGACGATGAGCACCATCAGATGCAGCATCAGCTCCTCGGCCCAGGCGATCGGGCGGCCGAAGACGTAGCGGCCCGTCACGTTGGCGCCGTTGACCACCACGATGACGGCCAGGGCGGCCCCGGCGACGCACAGGCACGCCTGGGCCAGGCGGTCGCCGAACCGTCGGACGGCAGAGCGGGCCCGCGGCGGCTCGTCCGGAGGGTGCGGATCGGCGTCCACCGGGCTCACGCCACCGTGTCGGCGGTCTTGAGCATCAGGTCGAACAGCGCCTTCTCGCCGGGGCTCTTGGACGTGACGGCCGGGCCGATCGGCCGCAGCAGGCTCATCAGCTCCCTCTGCTCGTCGGGAGAGAGCTTGGTGATGGTGCCGCCCGCCGCGACCCAGGCGACGCGCTGCTTGGCGGCGAACTCGACCGCCCACGGGAAGACCTGCACGCTGGCCTTCTGGCCGGCGTCGTCGATCACGGCCTGCAGATCCTTGGGGAGCTTGTCGTACCACATCTTGCTCACCACGGTGACGACCGTCACCATCGCGTGGTCGCTGTCGAGGAAGAACTTCGCGGCGTCGTAGAAGCGCAGCGCCGTGAGCACCGGCAGGCCGCTCATCACCCCGTCGATCGTGCCCTGCTGCAGCGCCGGCAGCACCTCGCCGAGCGACATCGGCACGCCGGTGGCGCCGAGCTTGGCGAGCTGCTCCATCTGGATCGCCGAGGCGAGCACCCGGAACTTGCGGCCCTTGAAGTCGGCGAGCTTCTCGATCTTGGCGCGGCTGTTGAACGCCGCCGCGTCGTTGATGAACACGCCGATGCCCTTGAGGCCCTTGTTGGCGCCGAGCGCCAGGAAGGCCTTGTTGAACTCCGGCGCCTGGAGGGTGCGGTTGGCGTGCTCCAGATCCTTGAACACGCCCGGCGCGCCCAGCACCTCGAAGCGGCTGTCGACGCCGCTGAGGAACTCGGGCGGCACCACGAAGGCCTGGATCGAGCCGAACTGGGTGCCCTCGATGGAGCGCGCCGCCGAGCCGAGCTGGCCGGCCGGATAGAGCTCCACCTTGATCCGCCCGCCGCTGCCGCTCTCGACCAGGCCGGAGAAGATGCGCATCCACTCGTGCTGCGCGTCGTTCAGCGTCAGCGTCGCCACCTTCATGGTGTAGACGGGCGACGACTGCGCGGCCGCGCGGCCGGCCGTCCCGGCGGCCACGGCACCGGCCAGAAGGCCGGACACGACCTGACGGCGATCGTAGCGAGACCTCGACTGCATCTGGACTCCCCTCTGATCTGATCCGGGCCCGCTCCGAGGCTCCGCTCCTGAACCCCGATCCGAGCCGGCGCCGGCGGGGAGCCGTCCGGCCGCCCGCCGCCGCGCGTTCCCCGCCGCTACGTAGATGTCCATATTGTAAGACAATCTGTCAAGCTGGAACATAGACGAGCATGCAAGTTTCGCGCCGCAGCACGGCGGGCGACGAGGCCCCGCTCGGGCCACTCGGCCGGGTGAATGCTGCCGAAGAATGCAGATTCGCGTATGGTGAGGACGATTCCCGTTCACGCGGCGCGCGCCGATCGAGCGCCGCCGGATCCGATGACTTCGCCCATGGCCACGCACCAGATCGATCTCAAGCCTCGCCTCGACCTCAGGATTTCACCCAAGACGGTGCAGCAGCAGGCGGTCGAGAAGCTGCGCGAGGCGATCCTGGCGGGCCTGTTCAAGCCGGGCGACCGGCTCGTCGAAGGCGAGCTCTGCGCCATGCTGGGGATCAGCCGCCCGTCGGTGCGCGAGGCGCTGCGCAGCCTCGAAGCCGAGCGGCTGATCGCGATGGCGCCGAACCGCGGCTTCTTCGTGCCGACGATGTCGTGGCCGGAGATCGAGGAGATCTACAAGGTCCGGGCGCTGCTCGAGGGCGAGGCGGCCGCCCTGTTCACGGCGCAGGCGACGCGTGCCCGGCTCGCCGCCATGCGGGCCGCGCTCGACGACTTCAAGGCGGCCGTCGCGGCCGACGACCTGATCGCGCAGCTCGCCTCGACGGGACGCTTCTACGAGCCGGTGCTGTCGGGCTGCGGCAACCGCATCATCCAGGAGATTCTGCAGGGCCTGATGGCCCGCATCACCTTCCTGCGGTCGCGCTCGATGTCGCGGAAGGGGCGCGCCCGCCTCAGCCTGCGCGAGATGACGAAGATCTTCGACGCGGTCCGCAGCGGCGATGCGGAGGCCGCCCGGGGCGCCGCCCGCGAGCACGTGGAACAGGCCTGCGCGGCCGCCAAGATCGTGTACGACGACGCGGCTTGAGCCGCGCGCGCCGTCACTCGCTCCCGTGCGGCGCCGTCACGCTCTCCATCAGCACGGCGGCGCGGCCCGGGAAGACCCAGCTTCCGTCCTCGGCGAGCGGCGAACGCGCGCCCTCCCCGCCATAGGCGGCGTCCTCGCTCGACCACAGCAGCCGCCACGTCCGTCCCTCCGGCGGCGCCAGCAGCGGCTCCGGGAAGATTCGCGGCGCGACCTCGTGCCCGATGGTGACGATCAGCAGCCGCTCGGCGCCGTCGCCGAAGAACCGGACCAGGAACGCATCCTCGGAGATCACGGCGCCGTCGCGCGGCACGTCGGCGGAGAGGACCGGATCGGCACGCCGCAGCGCGATCAGGTCGCGGTGCAACGCCAGCGCGCCCGCGTTGCGCTCGCGCTCGCTCCAGTCCAGCCGGCACACCTCGAAGGTCGCGGCGGCGCCGGGCTTGGCCGTCTCCACGGCCGCCACGCTCGGGAACTGCATCAGGAACTCGCGCCGTCCCTTCTCGACCGCCGCCGCCAGATCGGGCTTGTGGTCGGCGAAATAGAGGAACGGCGTCGAGGAGAAGAACTCCTGGCCCTGGAACAGCATCGGCGTGCCGGGGCCGAGCAGCAGCAGCGCCGTCATGGCGCGCAGCCGCGCCGCGTCGGTGAGATCGATCAGCCGCCGGCCGAAGGCCGAGTTGGCGACCTGATCGTGGTTCTCCAGGAAGGTGATGCGCCTGTGCGAGGCGAGATCGAGCGACGGCATGCCGCGCGGCTTCTTCTGCCAGCTCGAGCGCTGGCCCTGATACAGGAAGCCGTGCTTGACGCAGGCGAGCAGCTCGCGCGCCGAGCCGGTGTAGTCGGAATAATAGGCCTCGGCCCGGCCAGTGAGCGCGACATGCGCCGTGTGGTGCAGATCCTCGTGCCAGGTGCCGCACAGCCCGTAGCCGCCCTCCTCGGCGGGACGCACCAGCCGGCCGTCCTGCGGCTCGTTCTCGGCGACGACGAACACGCTGCGCCGCCCCGCAGCGGCCCGCGCCGCGGCGGTCAGCTCGGCGACGATGTTGGTGGCGGAGGCGTCGAAGATCTGCTGCGTCGCGTCGAGCCGCAGCCCGTCGAAGTGAAACTCGCGCACCCAGTAGGCGGCGTTCTCGCGGACGAACTCGCGCACCGGGGCGGCGCCCTCGCCGTCGAAGTTGATCGCGTCGCCCCACTCGTTCTCGTACGTGTCGGACAGATAGGTCTTCGAGAAGCAGGGCAGGAAGTTTCCGTCGGGCCCGAAGTGATTGTAGACGACGTCGAGGATCACGCCGAGGCCGAGGCCGTGCGCCGTATCGATGAAGCGGCGCAGCTCGTCGGGAGAGCCGTAGAGCCGGGTCGGCGCGAACAGGTCGACGCCGTCGTAGCCCCAGCCGAACGCCCCGGGGAACTCCGCGACCGGCATCAGCTCGACCACCGTGATGCCGACCTCCTTGAGCAGCGGCAGCTTCGCGGCCGCCGCCGCATAGGTGCCCTCGGCCGTGAAGGTGCCGATATGGATCTCGGTGATCACGTGGCCGTCGGCGCCGCGAACGCCCGCCCAGGCCTCGTCGCGCCAGGCGTAGGAGTCGGGGTCGAGCACGCAGCTCGGTCCGTGCGGACCGTCCGGCTGCCAGCGCGAGGCAGGGTCCGGAAGCGGCGTCGCGTTGCCGAACACCCGGTAGCCGTAGTGTGATCCCACCGTCGCGTCTGGAACGAACGCCACCCGATAGCCGCCGTCCTCGGCGGCGAGGTCGTGCTCGATGCCGTCGACCACCAGGACGATCTCGTCCGGCAGCGGCGCCCAGACGCGGAAATGCACGCCGCCGCCGGGCTGCAGCTCGGCGCCGATCGGCATGGTGCGAACGACGTCCGCGGGCATGGCCCGGGCCGGGGAGGAAGAGGACGCCTGAGCCAAGGGAGATCCGCCCGTGCCGAGAGGACTTTTCAGAAACGCGCGCCGCCTCAGCGACGACGCAAGGCGCGCAGGAGCTCGTCGCGGCTCATCCGCGAGCGGCCCGCAATGTCGCGCCGCCTCGCCTCCGCATAGAGTGCCGCCCGGGTGTCGCGGCTCGCATTGGCGGTCGGATCGTTGCGCCGGCCTTCGGCGGCGGCCCGACCGGTCTGCCCGTATCGCTCCTTGCGCTTGGTGCGCTCTCGCGTGCGGCGATTGTCGGATGGGCTCTGGCGGTTCGAGGCGCCCGCCTCGGACAGGCCGATGGCGATCGCCTGCTTCGGATTCTTCACCTTGCGGCCGCCACGCGTCTTCAGCTCGCCATGCTTGAACTCGTGCATGACGCGCTCCACCGTGTCCTTCTGCGGCTTGGATTGTCGTCTCGCCGGTCGTTTCGTCGCCGAGCTCTTGGCCATGCGCGCTCCTCCGAATCCACCGTGGTAACGGAGACCGCGCGCCGGAGTTCCGCACCAATGTGAAGAGACGATACATTCAGGCGCGCTGCCGTCGCGCCGCGAC
>NZ_NPEX01000018.1 GCF_003258865.1 Rhodoplanes roseus
CAGTGTTGAATCAGCGACGTACCAGTTTGTCAAAACCTGCTCAGAGACATCGCGCCGCCATACCCCTGAGCAACTACGATTCGTTTAGGAGCCGTCTGCCTGGTCACAGACCCGACGAGGGATTTTGTATCGCCGCCAACAACTGCTCGCCTCTCGAAGAGAGTCTGCTTCCGGCCCGGCCCCCGTCGGAATCAAAAGGGGCCTGGGTTGGACATCGCCGATACTGGCTGGCAGGCCTTCATGCGGGCAGAGTACGACGTCGCCGTGTTTCAGGCCATGAAGGCCGTCGAGGTCACCGTCCGGGAGGCGGCTGGCCTGACTGCGAAGGACATCGGGACAGGCCCGCTGACCGATATGCAGAGCGAGCCCGTGGAGCACCAGGCGCGTTCCGCGCCTGTTTGCCGGTGCAATCGGCTCCTACAAGAAATTGCACTCACACCGCGACGTCAGCTTTGGTGATCCGGCCGAGGCAATCGAAACGATTATGCTGGCCAACCCATCTGCTCCGGATCGTCGACGCCAGGTCGGCTGCGAGGATTTGACCCATGAGCGACTTGGTTCGCCCTCCACACCAGGCGCGCGCACTTCAATGGAGCCGGCTGAACCACCTTCAGGTCGGTCGCTACGCCGAGTACTATTTCAAGATGCAGTTTACGCTGTTCGGATTCGACGTGTACTCCGCCGAGGTCGATGACCGCGGCATCGATTTCGTCATTCGGCTTGAGCCCGACCGTTATTGGGACGTGCAGGTCAAGTCCATCCGGAACTCCGGTTACATCTTCTTCCGAAAGACGAAGTTCCAAATTCGGCCGAACCTGTTGGCCGCCCTCGCGCTGTTCCGTGATGGACATGAGCCCGACATGTTCCTGATCCCTGCCGCGAGGTGGAACAAACCGGATGGTATTTTCGTCGACCGCAACTACGACGGCCTTAAGAGCGCCCCGGAGTACGGCATCACGCTTTCCCCTAAGACATTACCGGGGCTCGATGGCAGAGGATGAGCGTCAGCGGATCATCAAGCGCACCCAGGAGGGCCGCCAGGTGGCCCGTGAGCGTGGCGTGAAGATGGGGCGGAAACCGAAGCTTAACGCGAAGCAGGTCACGGAAATCCGCCAACGCTTGGCGAACGGGGAAGGGACCCGTGATCTCGGCGACAGCTATGGTGTGAGCCGTTCAACGATTTCAAGGGTGGGGACATGACCGTTGTCCACCTCACCCGTATTGACTTGGCGCAGAACCTGGAGCGCTTCTACAGGCTCGATGTTCAACCCGATCTTTTCGGCGGTTGGAGCTTGGTTCGCGAGTGGGGCCGAATTGGCCGCCCCGGGACCGTTCGCATCACGTCATTCGGTACTATCAGCGAGGCAGAAGCAGTCCGTATACAGCTGTGGCATGCGAAGAAACGACGGGGCTACAACAACTCCGAGGGCAGCGCCCAAGGAAGCTTTCTTCGCCCGTCCTGCTGAATCAGACGCGATGGCTGAGCAAGCTGTTGCGGACGGTCATCCGGACACCACGCTGGTCTGGGGATTTGCGAGGGCGTTCCGCCTAGGTTCGGTTTCCGACGCGGCGGCGCCGCTGTTCTCGACCGATTTCAACGGCCGTCAACAGCAGCCGCTAGGGGACGTGGGGTCACTGCAGGCGAGGACGGTCATCTCCTTAGGGCCCGTGGGGAAATTACCGCTTCGGGACTGGGGTTTTGGGCCGGATGGTGTAATTCCAGTCGCCGTGGAATGGGTGGCGTTCGAGGGCGATGGAGTCCATCACCTGATCGGAGATCTTCACGCCGGCCGGATAGGTGTTCGGATCGATCTCGCAGCGGACCTTCAGGCCGGTATCGGTGGTGGTGGCGGCGATCAACTGGACGATGGTCTGCAGGCTGACCAGCGGCTTGCCGCGCCAGTTCTGGGTGATGACCGAGAAGAGACGGTGCTCGATCCGGTTCCACTTGCTGGTCCGGGCGGCAGGTGGCAGACCGTGATCGGGATGCCGAGCTCGGTGGCGAGCGTTTGCAGCTCGCGCTTCCACAGGCGGACCCGTGCGCCGTTGCTGCCACCGGCATCGGCGGTGATCAGCAGCTTGGTCGCGTGCGGGTGTCGGGTGCGGCCCATGGTCTTCCACCAGCGCCGGATCGAATTGACCGCGAAGCTCGCGGTGTCGTTGTCGATGCCGACGCTCACCCAGCCGGCATTGTCGGCGATGTCGTAGACCCCGTAGGGCGAGGCGCGCCCGAGTTCCGGGACGAGGAAGTCGTGCACGCGAACGCGTTCGGGCCGGCCCTTCGGACACCATTCGCGCCCGCCGTTCTTGAAGTCTCCGACCAGCTCCTTCTTCTTGGTGTCGACCGAGATCGCCGGCTCGCCGGCCGTGATGGCCGCCTGAACCTGCTCGTTGATGTAGGTGAACTGGGCGTCGCGGTCGGGATGGTCCGCCCCTTCCTTGGTCTTGCGGTTGGCCTGCAGGCTGTAGCCGAGCCCGTGCAGCACCTCGCCGACCACGTTGGGCGAGATGCGGTGGCCGAGCCGGCCGAGTTCGGCCGAAAGCCGGCGCAAGCTCTTGGCGGTCCACTTCAGCGGCGCCATCGGGTCGCCGCGGGTCGAAGGCTCCACCAGGGCGACGAGGTCCTCGAGCAGCGTCGAATCGCTGTCGACCAGCGCCGGCCGCCCGGCGCCCTTCCGCCGCACCCGGCCCGGCGTCGCCTCGGGCGGCGACGTGCCGCGCAGTTCCGCCAGCCCGCGCCCGATGGTGCTGCGCGCGATCCCGGTGATTCGCGACACCGTCGCGATCCCACCCCGACCGGCCGCCATCGCCTCGGCCGCCGCGAACCGGCGCCGCCCGCGCTCGTCGAGCACGGGCTTCACCGCCAAATACCGCATCCTGATCGCTCTATCGTCCACCATACTCGGGATTTAGGGAGCCCGAGTCACCGGCGGAATCCCCACCCCATCAACAGATTCGAGAATTCCCCCACGGGCCCTTAGAGCGGAATCCGATCAGGCTGCATCGTATCCTGCGGCGGCGAAGTAATTGGCGCATTCGGTCGGGGTGAAGGTTCGGACGAGGCCGCCGATCGCGGCCCATAGGCCTTCGACGGTTCGCTCGGCGGCCTTGCGGAGATGGGCCTTCAGCTTGGAGAAGGCGTTCTCGATCGGATTGAAGTCGGGACTGTAGGGCGGCAGGTAGAGGAGGCTCGCGCCGGCCGCCTCGATCATGGCGCGGACCGCGGGGCCCTTGTGGCTCGAAAGATTGTCCATGATGACGATGTCGCCGGGCGCGAGCGCGGGAACGAGAACGTGCTCGACATAGGTCTCGAAAGCCTCGCGGTTGATCGCGCCGTCGAGGACGAACGGGGCTATCATCCCTCGGCAGGTGAGCCCGGCCACGAACGTGGTCGTCTTCCAGTGTCCATGCGGAATGCCGACCCGCAGGCGCTCGCCTCGCGGCGCTCGGCCGTAGCGCCGGGCCATGTTGGTGGAGGCCCAGGTCTCGTCGATGAACACCAGCCGCTCGGGGTCGAGGTCGAGCTGGCCGTCGAACCAGGCCTGCCGACGCCTCACGATGTCGGGACGATCCTGCTCGCTGGCATGCCCGGTCTTTTTTTGCGCGTGATCCGGTGACGCTCGAAGAACCGTTGGATCGTGCCGAAACCGAACGTGTGCCCCTGGCCCGCGAGGGTCCGGCGGAGCTCCTCGATGGTGATGTCGGGTGTCTCGGCGAGCACGCCCAGGATCAGGTCCTTGCAGGCCTCGATCCGGCCGGACCGTCGATCGCCCCCGAGCGCCTTCGGCCGGGCGTCACCCTGCACCTCGACGCGCCGTCTCCACCGACTGACACTCGCGGCGCTGACGCCGAACCGCTCACCAGCCTGCCGGTGCGACATTCCATCGGCGACCGCCTTCAGAACCCGCGTCCGCAGATCGAGAGAAAGGGCTCGCGACATGCCTGCCGGCCTCCCTCTCCGGTAGACAGCTTGAATCACCTCCGCGCCGACTTGGGAATCCCTCGCGATTCACTCAGATCGGGAACCGCTCTAGCGTCTGACCGTAAGCCGTCGATCGAATGGAACGAGGCCCAGAGGCCGCCCGGAAACGAATCCCGCCCGACGATAAGAAGCAGGAAGCCCGGCAGGTGATGCGTGGATCGCCGGACCACCTTGGCGATGCTCGAAAGATCGTCGAAAGAGGGCCTCGGCACGTCTTCGGGATGGGTGTGCCAGTCGCCGACATAATCCAGACCCAGTTCGTGATGCTGGAAGATCTCCTCTTGTTCGGAGGCGCGATGAGGCCGGAACGAGAAGCGCCCGCGGCGGTCCCGAGACCTCGGTCCGGTCGCTGCGACGATTTCCCATTCGTCGGCGCGGACGCGCGCGAAAAGCTGGCCGCCGGCCTCGCGTTGATAGAAGCGGCGTTGCCGGTGAGCGTCGAACGTAGCAAGTGCCAGGGAGCCGATTCGAACCACGATATGGCGGACCTCAAATGTCACAACCTGCGCGCTCACGGAAACGTCCAATCGCCTTCGTACGGGCCGCCGACTTCGTCCGGTTGTCCGCGTGCCGCAGCCCAGCCGGACGTGACGGATGCGTCGGCTTCCTGGAATGCCGCCGCATCCGCGAGCCAGGTTCGCCAGACAGGCGCGCTCGCTAAGCCGCGCAAGGCGTCGATGGCGAGCCGCGCGACCAAGGCCTGTGCATGGGCGAGTTCGATAGCCCCGAAGGGAGTGGAGGCGCCGCCGCATTCGGCGGGCGGTGGCTTTCCGCCAGCGACGACGGGCAGTCGGAATTGCCCATAATCGCTGAAGCCGTCAGCGAGTTTTGCTGCGGAATTTCCGATCAGAACGGCATGGGTCGCAAGCGCGTGCGGTTCCATCCAGCCGTAGACTGCCACGGCCTTCTGTCCGGATTGCGAGAGCGCGTTTTCCACGGACGCGTCGGCGGCCCAGTCGCCTGTGCAGGAGACGACCAGGTTGGCGGCCTTGAGGACTTCGGCGTGTTCACGCGCGAATGCTGCGAACGTCGAGAGGTGACCTTCCACCAAGCTGATCGTCGGCAAACTTGCACGGATGCTGCTGGCCAGCGATTTCGCCTTGCCCGTATTGACGGCCAGGGCGCCGAGTTCGTGTCGGCGGATGTTTTCCCAGCCGAGTTCCTCGGGGTCGACGAGCCATAAGTGCGCGACGCCCGCCTGCGCGAGCATCCGCGCTACGCCGGATCCCAGTGCGCCGCAGCCTGCAACGATCACCTTGGCTTCGGCTAACTGTTGCTGCACGCCTTCGGGCAGGCGAGAGATCGCCGCATCCATCCGCTGTGTGACGATGCGATCGAGCCTGAAGCGACCGAATACACTCCTGGCTGTCTCATTGGACGGATCGATGCTCTTGCGCATGGCGCGCCGCTTCAGCGGCTTGCCGACCCTGTCCGAGGGCCTGCGGAGGTACGTTGCTGCGTAGTGCTCGCGTCCAGACGGAGACTTTCCCGCAAGAATAACAAAAGCCTCCATTGGCGTGTTGCTCATCAGCCGTTTCAGCAAATTGACTCCGTCGTTCGATCGCGCTTCGACAAGAGCCCACAGTTCTTCCGCGGTTTCCGGATAGCGATCGGGAGCGGGAAGAGGATCGATGACGATCACTGGGGTTTCCTTGAGCGACTTCGGCCTCGCTCCGGTCAGGTTGTTCATGACCTTGGCGGCCTCAGCCTTGCCGGGAAAGACCAGTAGTCCGCGGTCCGTCATTACCGCCCGGGCGACGACGGTCTTACTCGCTCCGCCAGAGCCTGGCATGACCTGGACGCGGAGGTCGCCGCGCGTCGCCCATGAAAGCCAGTAGAGACCGAAATCGTCGCGGAAGTCGTCGTCGTGCTTTCCGATCTCGTTGTCCTTCAGCAGCTGAAGGGCGTCTGCGAGCGCCGCCTGGACGGTCCGTAGTCGGTCGCCTGGCACCGCCTTGGTCGCAAGACAGAGCTTGCCGTCCTTTTCGACGTGCGGCTCCGCGCTCGCGCGCGAATACCCCACGAGGTAGAGCCGAGCGACGCTGAAGGGAAAATCAGCGTCGACCTGGATCTCAAATTCGCGGCCCCGCCAACGTAACCGCCAGCCTTCGACCATGCCGGGCCGCAGCGAGCCGACCGGCATGCGCCCGAGATATTCGTCGCCAAGTCCGGTGAACCAGGCATCTAATCCGAAAACGCCGGAGTCGGTCACGGGCGTCGCATCAAGCGGAAGGTTCACGCGTGGCGGCGCTCCGTCGCATAGCGGCTCTCGCCCTGCTTGATCACCGCGGGTCCGCTGGCCTTTTCGATCTTTGATTTCTTGGAAGGGTCTGGCTGTTTGGAGAACCAGTCGGTAAAAAACAGCGCGTCCCAAGCCTTCATCGCTTCGTCGTGGGTACAATCGAGCTTATCGAGCACCTCAAGGTGCTTGAGGTTCTCGTCAATCTTTTCCTTCAGAAAGGCGGTCTTGGCGTCGTCGGGTTCGGCAAGGTTCTCGTTCAGCACCGGGTGGCGCACGGCGATGCCGAGCGCGAGTTGCAGACTGATCCCGCGCAACGTCTGCCGGAACGACCTGTCGTCGCGGCCGTCGTCGCGCGCAAAGTTGTCGCAGCACAGCTTAGAAATAGTGAAGCCGCTCGCGATCTTATCCGTCCAGCCATAACGACTGCGCGCGAACGCTTTCGCCAGGCGGACAACGCGCACGAACTGACCATCGTTGCCGTCGGTGGAAGCATCGGGCGATTTGCTCGCATTCGCTTCCTTAAACCACTGTGTGTTCGCCAGCGGATCCGACACTCTCCAGGTGTCGCCCGCGGCGATCTCGAACGACTTCTTCTCAACGCCAGTGAACGGATCCGTCTCGCGGTTCTCTCTGTAGACGGGCACGTCGACGTGGTAACCTTCGGACTTGTAATACACTCGCACGCAGTTGTTGCGCGGCTCCGGCTGGTCCGCGAAGCGCTTGTCCTGCAGCGCGTCACTAACCATTTTCCTCGCGTCCTCAGCGGCCTTGTCCTGGCCTTTGTCGTCCTTAAGCTTGTCTCGTTTAAAGTAGACACCGTCGTCAACGTCGTAGTCGTTGCGGTCGTGCTGGATCATGGTCTTCATCGCGTAGGAGCCCTGTGTCCGCGAACCGATGGCCTTGGGGCTGCCGTTGCGATCGAGCCCGTTGCGAAGCCGATCGCGGTTGATCTTGGCCTTGCCAAAGATGTCGGCGCGGTCGTCTCTCGACATGCGCACCTCAGCACGTTCGAAGCCTCTCACCTGTTCATCGCAATCTTTCACGCTGCCGTCTCCATCTCCACGCCGGTCTTCGGCATCGCCGGAAGACTCATCATCAAGGCCTTCACCATCCGTCCGTCGGGATTGTTCGGGTCGTCGCAGGCGCTCTTAGCGAGATCCGCGTCGTTGCTCGCCTGCTGGATCAGACGCTTCAACGCTTCCGGGCGCGCATCGTCGAGCGCGAGGTATTTCATCATCTCTGCGGGCAGGTCCTTGTTCGGAAAGCGTAGCCTGGTGACGGGTTGCCCCAACGCTGTGAGCTTGTTGCCGATAAAGCGGGCCATGTTGTCGAAAGCGAACTCCTGGGCCGTGATGCTGAGGCCGGCGGCCTCGGCCCCCATCTTCCAGCCCAAAATGGATCGGTGGACCTTCCACGGAGGGATGAGTTCGCCTTCCGGTCGCGAGCAGGTGCCTAGCGAGAAGATCTCGATGGGCGTCTTCGGGGGGGCGCACGCAAGGGCATCGGCCAGGCCGACCATGATCGGATTGTTCGCCCACAGCCCGCCGTCAGCGAAGATCTGCTCGACGCCATGGTCGCCGTTAGGATCATCCACGGCCGCTAGCGACCGGAAGATTGGGGCCGCGCTGGAAGCCATGCACACATCGACCAGCTTGTAGTGGTCGTCACGCACGCCGCTCATAGGCGTCTTCTTGAAGACCCAGGACCGATGGCTGCTCATCAGGACGGCAGGAATTGAGAGGGACAGACCGCGCTTCTGAAAGACGTCCAGCATGGTCGTCTCCCGGAGTACGTCGGTCAGAGCCGTCCGCAGGACCTTGTCACCCTTGCGGACGTAGCGACCGCCCACGAACATGCGCCAGATCGCGCTGGTGGTGCCTTTAATCCGATGAGGAAAGATCTGGCGACCATGGTCGCGATACATCTTGATGATCTCACTCATCGGCCGACCGACCGCCAAAGCACAGCCGACCATCGCCCCAGTGCTGGTGCCAGTGATAAGTTCGAAACCCTTGCCCAGATCGAGGCTTTCGACGCCGCGTGTACGCGCGAACTGGGTTACGAGGCGGTCGAGGAAAGCGGCGGTGTAGATACCGCGCATGCCGCCGCCGTCGAGGCTCAACACTCGGTATGGCTTGATCTCCGACCCTGCTTCGGGTCGTACATTTTGGGTCTCGGTTGTCACGATCGTGCCTAAGCCCAGCTTCGGATTCACTGTTCGTTGTTACGCTAAACACCGCGGGCTCGGACGCGCGCCACGCTGATGATTAAGTCCACGAAGGAGAGGCCCGGACCATCTACGGCCGGTAGCGCTCGTCGATCCCGTCGGATCGCCAAATCCTAAAGACTTGAATAGAACCGGTTGCTGAAAAATGGAGTTAGTCGCTCACGGCCGCAAGGGCCGTACGAACGGAAGTACACTAATTGCGCTGAGGAAAGAACGAATTTTTGCCTTGACTTAAAAGACTCAGGCTTTCGACGAGATACGCGACCGCGCCGCGGCCAGAAAGCGAAGACGGCGGGCTCCTGCCGACGGATTTCGGTTTTACGATCAAGGCCCTCGGCACCTGCGTGCCTGGGCCACGCCGAGCCGTCCGCCTCAAGGCCAAGCCCTTCGGGCGCTAGCGCGGCCTTGACCCGGCCGTCCCGACGCGGCAAGGGCTGGCCGTTCGCCTAAGCCGAAACCGGCTCAGGCGAGCCGTCCCCGACTAGGAGATGTTGATTTCCACTGAGAAGTGACCCAGGCAGCGGGGATTTTTCCACCGAGAATTGACCCATGTTCGACCCTCCCCGGACGCGATTCGTTCGGGGACAGCGGAGTGATCGACATGGAGTTATTGAGCGTCATCCGTCGGTGGCACCACCGGAACCATTACTCGATCCGGGAGATAGCTCGGCGCACCGGACTTTCGCGGAACACTGTCCGCAAATATCTGCGATCGGACGGCGTCGAACCGCGGTTCACAGTTTCCGACGGTCCCAGCAAGCTCGATCCCTATGCCGACAAGCTGTCGGCGATGTTGCGCGTGGAAGTCGGCAAGGCGCGCAAGCAGAAGCGCACGATCACCGCAATGACGATCTAACGCTGGACGAGGTGTAGTGGATATTGATCTGAATTACGAGCAACATCGACCCATGAGAAAGACCGCACCAATCCTCGCCGAGGTCCGAAAGGTGATCGTCCGTGAGGGCACAGTCCTCGTCTCGTTCGTCGAGTTCAACAGTTGGTATGCTGTCACTGTCGATTTGGAAGCGGTCATTCGGCAGGCATCAGATGACCGCCGCCCCATCGTCATAGCCACAACCACAGATGCCGTCGTGACAGCGGAATTTGCACCCGAGCCGTGAGCCCCGTCAGCGGGCGGACCAGGTGTCCCTGCTTCGGAGAGGCCGCAGGCCACTTTCCTCGCAAAAGCTCGATCGGTGCGCTGGCATCGGCGGTCGGCGCCGAGACGCGATCGCACCAACTATCTGCGCAAACAGAATCAGCCTCGGTCTCCCGCAGCCGTCTCGCTCCCTCGGAAATTCGTTGCCGGCGGCAGAGCTGGGTCACTTGCGAAACGATAACCGGTCCTGACCGGACGGCGCGTTTCAGAGGCGTCACGCGACTGAGTAGCATCCGTAAATCTTTTCCGGCCGCGCACGAAATACGGGGAGGTGCCGAGTTCATTTATCCGGCATCTTCCCGGCATGAACACGATCAACGCGCTGACCCTACAGCAGGTGCTCCGTACCCGGGAAGCCGCCCGGCTGTGCGGGGTGTCATTGAGCCACTTCAGGCGATTGCACTGGGCGGGGCAGTTGCCTCCGCCCATCAAACTCGGCGAGCGCCGTCTCGGGTGGCGTGTAGCAGATATTTTGTCATGGTTATCGGCGCGCCAAGGCGGAGCCCGGAACCTCGAGTATTCGTCGGCAGAGCCGACCAGGGGGCGAAGGGGGCCGGCACATGGATGACAATGCTCGGTCACTGGCCGCTGGACCTGAGAACTTCGACTTCACCGACTCACGTGGTCCAGTCGACGCGATTGGGTTCATCGAAGAGTACCTGGATGAGCTCGGACTCGAGGTGCTCTTCGATGATACGATTCTCCTGAAGGGGTACGCGACACAGGCAGAGTCTCGTGCGGATGTGGAACGTTTTCTAACCCAACCAACAATTTCACTCAAGGATATACTAGACGGCGCCCGACTGCATCCCCGACGTCATCAGCACCAGCTCAGCGTCGGAGATCTCGTTTCTGCGCTGCGCCAGGCCGTCAAAGCGCGGCAGGTGCAGCGACGAAAGGCCGTGCTGAGACCACTGTTGGCCGGAACTTCGGAAACTGATCGGGCCGCCGACGAATGGGCGAGGCTGGCTGGCTTGTTCGAGTTGGAGCAAGGCCTTGCGATCGGGATCTTGCGTCACTTCGTGTGGCAAGTATTTCAGAAGGTTCTTGGCCGCCCTGTCGACCACCATCTGGTCCCCGTCGTGTTCAGTGAAACTCAGGGATCCGGGAAAACCACATTCTGTCGTTGTTTCATCGGCCCGCTGCACGAGTTGGCGACAGGGGCGGCGCTACTGTCGGATCTCGCGGATCCACGCAGCTCCGACATATTTCGGTTTCCGGTCCTATTTCTCGATGACCTCGAAAAACTCAGCGGCGCATCCTCACCGGTGCTCAAAGCGATATTGACGGCGACTTCCATGAGACGCCGCCGCCTCGGAACCTCCCTGAGCGAGGACGTGCGCCAGGCCACGACCCCTATAGCCACTTCGAATCTCGGCATCGAGAAGCTGGTCGATGATCCGACCGGTCACCGCCGTTTCGTTCAGCTCAATTTCCGAAATGGCAACGCAGAAAAGGGAGGGGACCCGAAACTCTGGGAAATCGTCCGGGATACGAATTACAAGTTGCTCTGGCGGTCTGTCGATGCGTTCGGGCCAACTCCGTTAGGGCCGCATCTTCGGGATCTGTACCGTCATCAGGACGCCTCGAAGCCGCAAAACGCGCTCCTTGGGTGGCTACGAACATTCGATGACACTCGCGATGACGTAAAGCGGATCCGCACGAGAGACGGCGTACGTGCGCGGGGGCTCTACGAACTCTTCGTCTCAGACACACGCGAAACGATTTCCGAACCGCGCTTTTCAGCGGAAATGCGGCGCTGGCTCGGGTGCTCCGGTGTACCATTCGCCGACACCGTCAAGATGAATGAGGGCCGATTGTACAGGTTTTCAAAACCGTGAGCAGCAGCCCCGCCAAGAATGCCGGCGGCGAGCGCGCCTCCGATCCGGAACCAATCATGTCCCTCACACCCGTCACTCCCGTCACACCCGTCACTTCCATCACTTCCGTCACTTCCGTCATACCGGACCTAAACCACATGAGCTGTGAGACCAACTCAACAAGCCCGGGGGTCGCGCTGGCGAAAAAGTATGCGCCGCGGACTTTCGAAGAGGTGCGGGGGCAGCGAGAGGCAGTGCGGTTGCTGCGGCAGCTCGCCTTGCGGGGCAAGAGGGCTCGGAATCTCCTCTTCGCGGGCGCATTCGGAAGTGGGAAGAGCACGCTTGCTCGGCTGACTCACATGTCGTTGAACTGCCGGCATCTCACCCCAGAGGGCTCGCCGTGCGGCGTCTGCGATTGCTGCCGCGATCCGAGGACTTTTGGCTACTTCGAGTACGACGTTCCGCTGCGCGGCGGTTCTTCAGAGGAGGTCGGGCCGTGGGTCCAGGCTGTGAACAGCGCGCCGGCAGACCATCACGCTAGGACCCTGTTCTTCGACGAAGCTCACGCTCTTGAGGCTAGTGCGGTCGACGTATTGCTCACCGCCATCGACCGGGGGAGCGATCGGGTTTCATTCTGCTTCGCGACGACCGAGCCGGACGCGCTGAAACTCCCGCTGCATTCCCGGCTAATTCGATTGGACGTCAATGCGCTCGCATTGGCCGAGGCGGTCCAGTTCATGGAAGAGATCGCCCAACGTGAAGGAATCCCCTACAGTATAGCCGCATTGAAGACCCTCTGCACGATCAAGCAAGGACACCCGAGAGACCTGCTCATCGGCCTAGAGCACGTCGCGAGCCTCGGCCCGGTCACGATCGAAAACGTCAAAAGCGCCTTCGGTCTGGAGCCGCTCTCCTGCCTCGTGGAGTACTTCTTCGCCCTGGCGGATGCCGATGTCCGCGGGCAACTCCTGGCGCTAGAGCGATGGCAGGACGACATGAAAGCGAAGGTGCAGTCGATTTATTCCTATCTGGCGTCCCTTTACTACCGGGATCTTCGAGGGCGCGACGTGATCATCGACCCGGTCGTGGATTCGTTCGAAGATGGTCGGGCGACCGTAATCGAGAAGTTCCGCCTCCGCCTCGGTCTTGAGGGACGGCGGGAGCTGATCCCGTACTGGGACAAATTGATTAGTCACTGGGCGGGACGGGAGCTACGCACTGACCCTGAGCGCTGGCTGAGCCTCGCATCCTTCGGTGAACTCGCCGGCAATGGGCTGAAGCACTGCCGGACACAGGATGAGCACCGGTCCGCGATCATCACGGACGGCTCAGTGCCATCGCGAGTGGTCAGGCCCTGCGGAGCTTCCGAGATAGTCAACGGAGAGGGCAGCCGCACGCCGAATGGAATCAATTTCCTGGAGCCGGCGGACGTCCGCAAGGTCATGAACCTCGCGAGCTTTCTGATCCAACACTACGACGTGTTGATCAACGCGGGCCTGACGGTCCGCCCAGGTCCGGCCGCGAAATCGGATTCGGACGGGATGGGTGCCCTGAAGGCGTTCTGCTGGGACTTGGGACAGCGGGCGCCCCGCGCTCACGAGGTGGTCGACGTGATCGCCGTGTTCGATCGAGACGAGGACGGCTTGCTCGCGCACGTGGCGGTCCGAGTACCCGCAATCCCAGACTGGGCCGGCGAGCTGAATCAGTGGTGCAACGACTGGCAGCACGAGCGCTTCGGTCCCGTGACCTTCGACTTGTCCTCTTCCGGTGCGGATCCGGTCCGCTTTCACTGGGATCAAATCCGAAACCTCTGCGCCGGACTCGCAATCCACGATCTCCTCGACAAGCTCGGGGTCCCGCGGCGTGGTCGCAGACCTTCCGGTCCAGTACCGACCGCCCCAACGTGGTTCTCGGAACGACTGAGTGACGACGCGGTCGCGCAGGCGTGCCAACTCGAGATGGCTCCGCTGTCCGCCTTCGATGACGAAGCATGGGACTGGATCGGGAAGGGTTGGGAGACAAAGGAGCATGTGGATCGAGTCAAGACGATCGCCAAGCGACAACAGGATGTCGAGGAGCTTAGGCGGATTTGGCATGCAGACCTCTGTGAGCAGGACAGGCGGTTGAACGCACTGGTGGCCGAATGGCGCGTGGCTCCTCAAAACCGCCGCCGACGCTGGCACGGCTGGTGGGTTAATCGGTAGTGGCAATGCTGGATCTCGAACTCTTATCAAAGCCGACGTATCTCCCGCGCGTGCTGCTTTACAAATACCGCAGTGGGGTTATGCGGTCCCGGGTCATTGACTGGCTTCAAGCCGCTGCCCGGAAAGCGGGGCTAGACGCCTATGCGTGCGGGCAGGATGCGCTCTTCGGGCCCTCGCTGTTCGACGGTGTTCTATTGTTCGACTGCGCCGAACTCCGAACGGTCCAAGCTGCAGATCTATCGGTGTGCCTCCGCGAAGTCGCGAACAGTAGCTCCGCTACGGTTATCTTCGCAGAGGTCGGTACGGGGCAGTGCGAATGCCTGAATTGGGCCGAGGCGGATCCGGAGGCCGTAGTCGTCGAGGAGCGGCAGATCACGTCCGAAACGGTCGAAGCGGCCCTCAAGTATTTCGTCGGGGCGAGCGACCTCGTCGTCGATCGGCGCATTCTTGGGGACGGCGCGTTCACGGGTCACTTTCGTACGTTCGTCGATCGTCCTGGCGGTGTCGACGTGTCCGAGTTTTCGCGGGAGTTCGATACGGTCATTCTACGTTGGATGGACCATGAGACGGGACAGTTCACCATCCCGGACCGCGAGAAAGGGACGACAGTGCAGCGGGCCGAGCGACTGCGCCCACTGCGGGCGTACGTCCTCGACAGACACCGATCCGACTTCATCGATTTCTTGCAAGGCCTTGAACATCAGCGGCGGAGCGGCGCGAGCACGGCCCGGCTGGTGTCGACTCTGCTCGAGTCGAGCATCGCGCTCATCGAAAAACCGGGCGGTCTCGGTCCCTCTCGATGCATGAGTGGCGCACTATTGTGGGGTGCCGCCGTTCTCTGCTGGCGAAGGCGATTGTCACAGACTGCCTTTCCGGCAGGATCGGGCAGAATCGAGGTGGATCGGTTCTTCTGCCAGCTCGATCAAATTGCCCGGATGTTCGAGGCGTGTTGCGCCGACGAAGCTCCTCGAAGGTTACTGTTTGGGCAGATACGAGAGGCACTCTCCGTTCTAAGCGAGAAGGATCAACTCGGGTGTCGGCTCCGGCAAGTGCTACAGGAGGCGCTCGCGTCCGCCTGCCCGGGTGGTCCCGACTGGATCGGGACCTTGCAGGCGTTCCTCGACCCAGCGAGCAGTCCGAGCGGCGCCGTCCTCGTCGAGCCACCGACGTTCAGAGCTCCAGTGCTTGCTCGAGCGATGCGAGACATCGTCGGGCATCAGGAGGTCATTCAAGCGCTTCAAGCGCGGTTTCGAACAGTCAATCATTCGACACCGATCTGGCTTTACGGCCCGCCCGGCATCGGGAAGCGGACCATAGCCAGCGTGTACGCCCGGTCGCTGCTATGTGAACGAATTTCCTACGACCGACTGGTTCCGTGTGGAGAATGCGCCGGATGCCGCGGCTTCGACCTCGCGGGCGGCTTTGGATATTCTCCTCTGAATCTGGCCGCACCGAACGCCCTCGCGTACGTCCGTGAGTATCTTGCAGGCATCCAAAGTCATCCATTTGCCGAGCACCGGGTTGTCGTCGTCGAGAGGCCGGAAAGTGCGCCGGGTATCGTGGACACGTTCCTCAAGACCCTGGAGGCCCAGCTTCGGTCGACCACGGTCATCTTCCTAACGCGATCATTGGAAGGCGCGCGTGGAGCAGGGCTGTCTCGATCGCAGGTGTTTGCGCTGAAGCCGCTCACGGCGGACAAGGCGCGTGAGCTCCTGGCCTGGTTCTTCGAGGAGCTTCGCGTTTCGTGTCAAGACGAAGGGATCGTCGACCTCTTAGCCGCGGCCGGAGGGGGCATCCCCGGGCGGCTCTACGCAGCTGTTCAGCAAATCGGAGCGGCCCAATGGGGCACGATCGCCGAAGCGAAGCAGGCACTCGGGCTAGGTTGGGGTCAAGAAGCCCTGACCCGCTGCCGAGACCTGATCGGCGCAAATCGAACCGCACGGCGGGAAGCCGTAGTCCTCGACCGGGACATGAAGGAGTATCTGCAGTCGGCTTTGGTCGAACTATGGAGAATGGAAATCGGGGCGCCGAACCCCATCTCCGGCGCCTTCATCAGCTCGGAGCCAGATCTAAGCATTACCTACGAGATGTTACGAGCCGAGGCCGATCGCCAGGGATGCACCTCGATCGAACTCCTCGAAGCGATATCGAATCGCATTGTATAGGCCCAAGCATACGGAGCCGTCAGGCGTACTTCTTCTTGTTCCTATTATTGAACGCATTTCCGATCGCAATCGACAATTGCGCACGATCGAGGGCCCCATCGTGCAACTTCATTTCTTCGAAGACGGCCCACACAAATCGGATGCTCGGCCCTGTGAACGTAGAGCTGCCGTCGCGGGCTGGCTCCGGATTGAACCGCCTGCCGAACATGAATTCGTAAACGGCCGGAATATGTGCTTTTGCAAGCTCACGTTCGACTGACATTGGTCGTTTTTGATCGACAACGGAATGACCAACGTACGGCAGAACGGCTCGATGGCCAGTGCCTTTGAGGAGGAAGGCCTGATGTGCCTTCGCTGGATCTCGTCTTAACAGCGCCTCGTACTCGGTCCGTCTTTTTCTCAAGTTGTCTACGCACCCGGAAAGATCCGACAGAACCTTTTGTGCCTCATCCATCGCGGTGCGGCCGTATTCACGACTACCGAGTAGGTCAAAGCCCGAAGCCACGATTGCATCGCGGAGGACCGAAAGGGTCGGCTGCGACAGCATTCGTTGGAGCGCATCGATATGGCGCTGGAGGGAGGTAAACTCCCGTTTTAATACGGCGGTTGTGAGCTTCGGGCCGATCGTCTTATTCAGCCGGTATGTTTCACGAAAGATATCTAGCTGATATGCAGCATCTTCCGGGCTGCAGGATGGTGCGAGGGCGAGCTTAGTCTTGCGGCAGATCCGCTCAATAGTTTTCTCATCAATTGGCGGTACGTCGCCCATGTCACCCGCCGTTCGTCAGTTTCGAGACATGTTCCGACCAGACCTCAAGCGCTCGCGTTTTCTCTTCTCTATACGTCGCGCGATTATAGATGCCGGCGACCCCGCCGCGCGTGCCAGAGATATGGTTGAGCACCGCCTCGACCACGTGGGGCTGCACACCCAAGTTCGCCATGCCGGTTGCCACCGTCCGTCGGAGGTCGTGGAGCCGCCACGGTCGCAACGCGGCTGATCGTGCAATCCGCTCGTCCAGGTCGCGCTTGGCCTTCGACCACCCAGAATAGCCGCCAGCACCCGCCCCGAAGACGAGATCACGGCCGACTAATTGCGGTGTATTCGACAGCAGTTTGACCGCGAGTGATGACAGCGGAACTTCGTGGGTCAAGCCGTTCTTCGTGCGGGCCGACGGAATGGTCCACAACGCGTTGGGGAGATCGAGTTCAGCCCAGCGCATACTGCCGACCTCTTCGCGCCGCTGCCCGGTCAGCGTTAGCAGTTTTACGGCGCGGCCGTAGTCGGAGTTCTCGCTAGAGGTCCATACCGCCTGCAACTCCTGATCCGTGAGCACGTGGTCGCGCCGGATTTCCTCGCCGGCCTTGAACGTGCCGACCAACGGGTTGGTCTCGAGCAGGCCCATGCTCAGAGCGTAGCTTAGAAGAGCCGAGAGTGCCGCCCGGGCCCGATTGGACGCGATCGGGCCGCTGTCGCGCGCGATCTCCTCCAGGCGGAGGGCGAGGACGCGGCGATCGAGTGCACTGAGGGGTGTTTCGTGCAGTGGCCGCCAGTGTTTCCTCAAATGCCGCTCGACTTCTTGCAACGACCGCGACTTCAATCGCGTTTTCGCCTGCTGCAAGTAGCGCTCAATCACAGCCTCCAGCACAAGCGCACGTTGAGCTTTGGCTCTAGCGCGCTCCTCACGCGGGTTCTCGCCGAGTTGGACCCGCGCAAGCGTCTTTCGGGCTTCCTCGCGGGCGAGATCGAGCGGGACCGTATCCACCCTCCCGATTGTCTCGCGCCGGGACTTGCCGTCAATGCGATACTGGACCACCCAGACCTTGCCGGTCGGGTTTACGCGCACACCGAACCCTCGCAGGGCCTCGTCCCAGAAAATCTGGTACGGACGGCCGGGTGCTAAGGTGAGGTTCGTGACACCGGATCTGGTGAGGCGCATGGCTCGATAAGCAGATGGTAAGCGTCGCCATGGATACCAGAGACCTCTCTTGAAGACAATGGTCTGGAGGTCCACGACAATAACGTCAAAAAAATAGGACTTTCGTGCTTACCGCGTGCGCTTGGATGCTCGTAATTTCAGACTACGAATCTGGGGGTCGGACGTTCGAATCGTTCCGGGCGCGCCATTCTTCTTCGACGAAGTCACATCATCGGACGCTATTCGACATCGTCGCCGGGCCCTGCCGGACCCTTGCCGCTGGCTAAGCGTGGTCACACGCCGGCGCGTCGGGCGCCGTCGCTCGTCGGTCCCCGAAGGAGCTGCCGTGACCTGCGTGCCGCCGGCGCGATCAGGCTAAGACTACTGTTCCTTGAAAGCGTGCGCGAAGCTGTCGAGCACCGGACGGAGAAGATAATCCAGGAGGGTCCGCTCGCCGGTCAGGATGATCGCCTCGACCGGCATGCCGGGAAAGAGCTTCACGCCGGGCAGACGCTCCAGGTCGGACGGCTTCACCTCGATGCGGGTCATGTAGAACTGGCCCTTCGACTGCTCGTCGACGACCGCGTCTGCGGAAACCTGCGTCACCACGCCGTCCAAGGTGGGCACGATGCGCTGCTTGTAGGCGACCAGGCGGACCTGTGCCGGCAGACCTTCGTGAACCACATCGATGTCGATCGGGTTCACCTTCACGTAGAGGACCAGATTTTCGTTGTCCGGGATGATGTCCAGAATGACCCCCCCGGAGCCGACGACGGCACCGGCCGTGAAATGCTTGAGCCCGATGACGTAGCCGTCCTGCGGCGCCACCACGTCCACCCGCTCGAGCTTGTCGGCGGTCTTCTGCAGCTGCTTCTCGGCCTCGGCCCGCTTGTTGCGGGCTTTCTCGAGATCATCCGAGATCGCCTTGGCTCGTTGATTCCGCAGGCTCTCCATCTGCGCCTTCGACTCGGCGATCGTCTCGCGCGCCGTGTCCAGCCGGCCGCGCAGGGCGCTGAGCTCGCTCTCGCTCTGGGCGATGTTCCGCTGCAGGCCGAGCACCCTGGGCTTCTTCTCGTAGCCCTTGTCGAGCAGGACGAGGGCCGTATCCAGCTCCTCCTGGAACAGCGCGATCTGTCGCTCGCTCGCGACGATCTGCTTGCTCAGCGCCTCCATCTGGGCCTGCTGCTGGGCGACCTTCCTCTGCTGGACGGCGATGTCCGCCGCCAGGGCCGACCTCTGGCTCTGGAAAATCTCCCGCTGGGTGCCGACGATGGCTGCCACCTCGGGCCGCCATAGGCTGGAGGCGAGCGCGGCGGGGAAGATCACGGACGGGGCGCCGTCGCGCTCGGCGCTCAGCCGCGCTTCCTCGGCCGTGGCGGTCAGAAGCTGGTTCTCGAGCACGCCGCGATCGGCCTTGACCGCGACCGGGTCGAGCCGCACCAGCACCTGTCCGGCGCGGACGCGGTCGCCTTCGCGGACCAGGATTTCGCGGATGATTCCGCCCTCGAGGTGCTGCACCGTCTTCTTGTTGGTGTCGACCCGCACCGTCCCGGCGGCGACGGCGCCGGCGGCCAGCGGCGCTGTTCCGGCCCAAACGCCGAACCCGCCGAGGCCGACCACCGCGACGACGACGGCCCCGGCGACGATATTGCGGATGGGCGGGCCGCTCTCCAGCAGGCGATCGGAGAGCTGGAAGATGCTGCCCTGGAGCACGGGCAGCCCGGCATTGTCGATCGTCTGCGGCTTTGTGCTCATCATCTGGCCTCGGGTCGGGGAATGCGCGGCGCGACGGGGCCGACCGCGGCCTTGGTGATCTGCTCGAGCACGGCCCGCTTGGGCCCGAACATCTCCATGCGGCCGCTGCGCATCACGATCAGCTTGTCGACATGCACCATGACGCTCGGCCGGTGGCCGACGATCGCGATCGCACAGCCGGCCTCCTTGAGCCGGGCGATCGCCTCGTTCAGAGCCGATTCGCCGTCGGCGTCGAGGTTGGCGTTGGGCTCGTCGAGCACGACCAGCACGGGCTTGTTCAGCAGCGCCCGCGCGAGCCCGATGCGCTGGCGCTGGCCGCCCGAGAGCCGCGCGCCGGCCTCGCCGATCTCGGTCTCGTAGCCGTTGGGAAGCCGCAGGATCATCTCGTGCGCCCCGGCGATCTGGGCGGCCTCGACGATCGCCTCGGCCGACACCTCTCCCATGCGGGCGATGTTGTCACGCACCGTGCCCTCGAACAGCTCGACGTCCTGCGGCAGGTAGCCGACCCAGTTGCCGATGTCGGCGCGGTTCCAGCGAAAGATGTCGGCGCCGTCGAGCCGCACCACGCCGCGGGTCGGGTTGAGGGTGCCGATCAGCATGCGGGCGAGCGTCGACTTGCCGGCCGCCGACGGGCCGATGACGCCGACCGCCTCGCCCGGGCCGATCTGGAACGACACGTCGCGCACGATCGGCTCGGCCTGGCCCTGCGGGTGATAGGTGACGCTTTCCACGGACACGCTGGCGGCCGGGCGCGGCATCGCCAGAGCGTCGTCGCGCAGGCGCGGTGCATCGAGGAAGCCGTTGAGGCGCCGGTAGGCGTCGAGAGCGCCGCTCGCCTGCTTCCAGCTCCCGATCGCCATCTCGACCGGCGCGAGGGCACGCCCCATCACGATCGAGGCGGCGATCATGACGCCGGCGCTCAGCTCGCCGTTGAGCACCAGATAGGCGCCGGCGCCCAGGATGGCGAGCTGCAGGATCATCCGCAGCGACTTCGAGGCGGAGTGGATGATGCCGGAGCGGTCGCTGGCCTGGCCCTGGAGGCTGCAGGTGCGGACGTTCTCAAGGGCCCAGCGGTTGGCGACCGCCGCGTTCATGCCCATGGCGTCGATCACCTCGGCATTGCGGGTCGCCATCTCGGCGGTTCGCATCGCCCGCACATTGGCGACATTGGCGCGGTGGAGGTCGCGATGGGTCAGCTTCTCGTTCATCAGCGCGAGAAGCACGATGAGCACGCCGCCGACGACCGAGATCAGCCCGAGCACCGGATGCAGCATGAAGACGAGGGCCAGGAACAACGGCATCCACGGCGCGTCGAGGATGGCGAAGGCGCCGTTGCCGCCGAGGAACTGGCGCACCGTGGCGACGTCGCGCAGCGCCTCGGTGCGGTAGGGATGGCCGCGCAGGCTCGATTCGAGAGCGCGGTCGAACACCGGCGGCGAGACCACCTGGTCGAGCCACAGGCTGGCACGCACCAGCAGGCGCGAGCGCAGCGCTTCGAACACCCCGTAGAGGATCAGGGCCGCGACCGCGATCACGGTCAGCCAGACCAGCGACGCGAGGCTCTTCGACGTCACGACGCGGTCGAAGACCTGCATCATGTAGATCGGCTGGGTGAGCACCAGCAGGTTGATGAAGAACCCGATGGCGCTCGCCCAAAGAAAGGTGCCGCCGGCGCGGCGCAGCGCCAGAGACAAGCGGTTCGACGTCTCCAGCCGCGGCGTACTCATGCCGATCGCGTTCCGACGTGGGAGGATGCACAATGAACGGAGCCGCGCGCCGAAGCGCGCGGCTCCGGAGGTGGTCAGACGAAGTTGAAGTCGCTGATCGACAGGGCGTGGCCCAGCGTCGTGATCGTGAACGTGCCGATCGTCACCGAGGTGCCGTCGTCGCTGAAATGCGCGTTCGCGGTGAACTGCTCCGCCGTGATGCCGGCCAGCACGATCGAATCGTGGCCGTTGCCGAAGTCGGTGATCGTGTTGGTGCTGGTGTTGGTGGAAGTCGTGTGCTCGTACCAGGAGTAGCTGTCGTCGTAGGTCGCCACGCCGCTCTTCACGACCTTGCCCGACGAGTAGGTGTAGGCTTGCGTCTGCGCGCTGGTGTCGCTGTCCGCGCCGTGCTGCTCCGCCATGTCGGCACGCCACTGAGCCAGGTTGCTCAGATAGGAGTTCCAGACGCCATTGGTGTTCGAGCCGGAGATCTGCGTCGGCGTCTCCTTGATGTCGTCGTAGGTGGCGGTCTGAATCGTGCTCGTCTCCTGGAAATTGATGACGAACTTGAAGGTGTCGTTGCCGTAGCCGCCGGTCAGAAGGTTAGTGCCACTCGACTCGGTGATCGTGTCGTTGTCCGAGACGTCATGGGGCTGGCCAGTGGGCTGGCCCTTTGGGTTAGTCTCCTGAATCGGAGCGGGAGCCGTACCCGGACCTGCAATGATGTAATCGTTTCCGTCAGTGCCCTGGATATCGTTGTTCTGATTCCACGAGGTGCCGTTTGTCACTCCGGTGTAGTCAGTCTGCTCGTAGGTAACGCCGTCCACAACGATCTCTGCCATCTTCGTCTCCCGCTGTCTGTTCGGAGCGCGCGCCCCGGTTCACTGCCTCTGAACGGGCGCCCGGCCCGGCCGTCGTCGTGATTGGCCGCTGTTGCGGTCCTGCCGCCTCTCGCCCATGCCGCCGGTGCCAACCCGACGACCTCAGCAGCCGGACGCTGCGACGACGGGATACAACTCCGTTTACAACTCGTTTTCCATATGACGCGAGTTATAGAGGATTAACCATGTTGGAAGATCCGCTCCGGAGGGGCTGATCCGGCGCCGCCGAGGCGGTCCGCGACGGCGTTTCAGCTGCCTGCGCGCCGGAAGCCTCGGTCCGGCGGCAAAGGCCGCTCGTGCTGTGTTCCCATTCGACGCCGCCCGAATGGTATAGACGTAATGAACCTTGCGAGACGCTTTACGGAATCCTTAGAGCCATGCTAATGACGCCCAAGTTATTTCCTGCCAAAAGCTCTTCATACTGTTGAAATCGTCTCGTCGGGCGTCGGGAGAAGGCATTGCTGGCGTTCCCAATCGGGCGACTGATCGGAATGACCCGCGTCGCGTTGGCTCTCGGCGCCTGGGTCGCCTGCTTGCTCGACGTCGACCGGCTGCGCTCCGCCTTCGGCTTGGAAGCCATCACCTGGATATCGACTTATCTGATGTTTGCCGTGCTCTGTCTGGCAGCCGAGCGGCGGGTTTCCTCCTCTGCCGGACACCTCGCCCTCCACCTGACCGAATGCGCTCTGATCCTGGGCTTGATCGTCGTCTCGGGCGGAGCCGTCAGCCCCTTCTTCGGTCTCGTCGCGCTGCCGCTGGCGGCGGCGCTGGCGTACTGGGGCTGGGGCGGAGCGCTCGCCACCGGGGCGACGGCCGCAGCCTTGTACGGGGGCCTCGGCCTCTGGGCTCTGGCCGACCCCGGGGGAGTCGGAGAATGTGGCCCATCTCGTCCTCCGCGGCCTCTATCTTCTGGCCGCTCTCCTCTTGCTCGCCTGGCTCGGCGCCTATTCGGCGCGAAGCCATTCGCGCCTGGTGCAACTGGCGAACTGGCCGGAGCCGAGCGGATTGGAGCCCACCGCGGTCGGGGGTCTTCTTCCGCATGCCGGGACCGCCCTGACGGCCCGACGCGTGGTGCTGTTCTGGGAACAGCCCGACGAACCGCACCGCAATGTCCTGGCCTGGTCCGACGGCGGCCCCCTGCGGGCGGAGCGCCACCCGCCCCGCCCGGACGCCGACACGGAGCGCGGGCCCGCGCCTTCCCTCGGCTGGTTCCACACGGCCGTCGAGGCCATCGGGCCGGACCTGGCCGGATCCTACGGGTTACAGAACGGGCTGGTTGCGCCGTTCGCGACGATGGCGTGCTCCGGCTACGTCTTCTTCACGGACTTGCGGGCTCCCAGCGAGGATCTGCTGGCGCTGTCGCAGATCGCCGGCGCCCGAATCGCTGCCGCGCTGAGCCAGCGGATACAGGACCAGCGTATAACGGCCGAGGCGCTGGCGCAGGAGCGGGTCCGGGTGAAATGCGACATCCACGACGACCTGCTGCAGGTTCTCGCGGCCGTCACGATCCGGCTGGAAACGATCGCCCTGACGGCCGAACACCAGACGGCGCGCGCGCTCGCGCACGTCTCTCGTCTGGTCGCCGACGAGCAGCATCGAATTCGCGAAGCGCTGGCCCTCCCGGTCCCGACCTCGGACGATCCCAGCACGATGGTGCCGTTGGCCGACGTGCTCGGGACCGTGACGCGCCGCTCCGCCGATCTGTGGAGTTGCCGCATTCGTCTCGAGATCGAGCCGAGGGATGCGATGCTGCCGCGTCGGCTGGGTCGCGACTGCGAGTTCCTGCTCAACGAGGCGGTGGCCAACGCATGCAAGCACGGCGCCGCCTCGCTGATCCGGATCGAGGCGTCGCTCGGCCTGGACGAGCTCGTTCTGAGCGTCGTCAACGACCCGCCCGCGGGAGTCGTGGATTCGGACGCCGCGACCATACCGCGTTCGCTCCAGGCTCGCCTCGCCCTTCTGGAGGGGTCCCTCACCGTTTTTCGGACCGCGGAATGCTTCACCTCGAGGTTTTGGATCCCGCTTGCGCGCTGGCAGCGGCAAAAGGTGCGGCTCGGTGCCTGATCCCATCCGGGTCATAACGGCGGACGATCATCCGGTGGTCCTGATGGGCCTGCGGAGTCTCGTCGAATCGGATCCGGGCCTCGCGCTGGTCGGCGGGTTCACCGACGGCGCCGAGGCGTTCGCCTGCATCCGCGACCAGCAGCCGGACGTCGCCGTGCTCGACGTCAACATGCCGACGATGGGCGGCGTCTCGGTCCTGCAGAGTGTGCGCGCGACCAACTCCAGCTGCAGAATCATCCTGCTGGCTGCCCATTTCTCCGACGACGACATCGTCGCAGCCGTGCAGTTCGGCGCCCGCTGCATCATGCCCAAAGACGCGGTGGCGGGCGATCTGATCAAGTGCATCCGGACCGTGGCGGGTGGTGCGACGTGCCTGCCCCCGAATCTCCTTCGGCCCGCCATGGCGCGCGTCGAGGAGCGGCAGCGTCGGCACCGTTGGCTGGAAGAGCTTCTCACCGCGAGGGAGTACGAGATCTTTGCGCTGGCAGCCACCGGGCTGCCCAACAAGGTGATGGCGGGCCAGATCGGAGTGACCGAGGGAACCATCAAGCTTCATCTCAACAACATCTACACGAAGCTCGAGATCTCCAGCCGAGGCGAGCTGGTGCGGTTGGCACGCAGCCTCGAGACCTGATCCCGGCGGCGTTCCGCCTCCTGAGCCGGCTGGCGTCCGGTCCCTCCGCAGTCGCCCCCCGGCGGTTCAGACTTCGAGATGGCGGGTCGCCTCGCTGCGATCGGCTGCGAGTTGCGCCGTGGTTCCGGTCCAGACGACACGGCCGCCGGCGATCACGACGTGGCGGTCGGCGATGCGCAGGAGCGCCTCGAGATTCTTGTCGACCACCAGGATGGCGAGCCCCTCCCGGCGCAGGGCTTCGATCGCGCCCCAGATCTCGCCGCGGATCACCGGCGCGAGCCCCTCGGTCGCCTCGTCGAGCACCAGGAGCTCGGGGTTGGTCATCAGCGCGCGGCCGATTGCCAGCATCTGCTGCTCACCGCCGGACAGATGCGTGCCGAGATTGCCCCGGCGCTCCTTCAGCCGCGGGAAGGCCGCATAGACGCGGTCGAGCGTCCAGCCGCCCTGCGTGGCGCCGCGCGCGGTGGCGACGAGGTTCTCCTCCACGGTCAGGCGCGGAAACACCTGTCGCCCCTCGGGCACGTAGCCGAGCCCGGCACTCGCGATGCGGTGCGGCGCGGCGCCGGTCAGGTCGCGGCCGCGCACGACGATGCGGCCGGCGGTCGGGCGCAGCAGGCCGAACAGGGTGCGGATCGTCGTCGTCTTGCCCATGCCGTTGCGGCCCATCAGGGTGACGACCTCGCCCGGCATCACCTCGAAGCCCATGCCGAACAGCACGCGCGCGCCGCCGTAGCCGCAATCGATCCCGTCGAGCGACACCAGCGGCGTCGTCATCAGACCGCCTCCTCCTCGCCCAGATAGGCGCGGCGGACGATCGGGTCGCCGCGCACATCCTCCGGCGCGCCGGTGACGGCGACCGCCCCGTAGATCAGCACCGTGATGCGATCCGCCAGGCGGAACACCGTGTTCATGTCGTGCTCGACCAGAAGGATCGCGACCTGCCCCTTGAGCGACAGCAAAAGCTCGGTCAGCCGCTCGCCCTCACCTCGCCCGGTGCCCGCCATCGGCTCGTCGAGCAGCAGGAGCTTCGGATTCTGGACGAGGCTCATGGCGAGCTCCAGGGCGCGACGCTCGCCATGCGCCAGATCGCCGGCGAGGGAGGACATCCGCTCGACCAGGCCGACGCGCTCCAGCGCGTCCTCGGCTTTCGCCCGCAGGGCGCGGTCGCGCAAGGCCGGTCGCCACATCCCGAAGGTGTCGCCGGAGGATGCGACGGCCGCCACGGCGACGTTCTCCAGCGCTGTGAACGAGCCGACCACATTGGAGATCTGGAACACACGGCCGAGTCCGAGGCGCGCCCGCGCCGCGACGCCGAGGTTGGTGACGTCGCGCCCCAGGAAGCGGACATGGCCGGAATCGGGGCGCAGCGCACCGGCGATCTGGGCGACCAGCGTGGTCTTGCCGGCACCGTTCGGACCGATCAGCGCATGCACCTCGCCCTGCCGTACATCCAGCGAGACACCCTGGGTGACGCGCAGCGCGCCGAAGGACTTGTCGAGAGTGTCGAGGACGAGGACCGGCTCGCTCATGCCGAGGTCCCGCGCAGCAGGGCCTTGAGATCGGCGCCGCGCAACAGCACGACCGCGACGATCACCAGGCCGAGGCCGAGCTTCCAGTGCTCGGTGAAGTGGCCGAGCGTCTCGTCCAGCACCGTCACGACCACGGCGCCGAGGACCGCCCCGGCGAGACGACCGGTGCCGCCGAGCACGACCATCACGATCAGCTCGCCCGAGACGTGCCAGTTCATGGTGGCGGGGGAGACGTACTCGACCTGGTTGGCGAGCAGCACGCCGGCCAGGCCGGCGAGGCCGCCGCCGATCGCCAGCGCGGTCAGTCGGTGCCGATAGGGATCGAGGCCCAGAGCCTGGAGCTTCGTCTCGTTGGCCCGGCCGGCGCGTAGCATCAGCCCGTAGCGCGACGCGACCAGACGATCGAGGGCTAAGAGCGCGACGCCGAGCAGCGCGATGGCGAGGATCGCCAGATTGGTGTCGGACTTCAGGACCCGCATGCCGAACAGCGTCGACCGCGACGCGACCGCCATGCCGTCGTCGCCGCCGAAGGCCGACAGGCTCGCCGCGACGTAGAAGATCATCTGGGCGAAGGCGAGCGTGATCATGATGAAGTACACGCCGCGGGTCCGCAGCGCGATGGCCCCGGTGGCCACCGAGAAGAGCGCGGCGGACGCGAAGCCGAGCGGCAGCACCACGAGCAGATTGGTGACGTCGTACTCGCCGGCGATCAGCACGGCGTAAGCGCCGATGCCGAGGGGCGCCGCATGACCGAAGCTCACCAGCCCGCCCTGGCCGATGAGGAACGACAGCGACACCGCGGCGAGCGCGAACGCCGCCGTGCGGCCCACCATGGTGGCGCCGTAGGAGCTGCCGAGACCGTGCGCGACCGCGAGCGCGGCCGCGAAGGCGAAGACGCAGACGAGGGTCGGCTGCAGAGCGAGGCGAAGGCCTGCCGATCCGCCCGGCTTCCGCACGGTCTCCGCCACGGTCACGCGGTTCTCCCGCCGAACAGGCCCGAGGGACGCACGCTGAGGACGACCGCCATGAGCAGGTAGACGAGCATCGAGGAGAGCGCCGGCCCGGCGGCGGCCGCTGCCGACTTGCCGATCAGCGCCTTGAGAAGGTCGGCCGCGAAGGCCCGGCCGAGCGTATCGACGAGGCCGACCAGAAGCGCCGAGACGAAGGCCCCCTTGATCGAGCCGATGCCGCCGATCACCACCACCACGAAGGCGACGATGAGGATGCGGTCGCCCATGGTCGGCTCGACCGAGACGAGCGGACCCGCCATGGCGCCGGCGAGGCCGGCCAGCATGGCGCCGAAGGCGAACACCACCAGGAACAGCCGGTCGATGTCGACGCCGAGCGCCGAGACCGTCTCGGGATGGGTCGAGCCGGCCCGCACCAGCATGCCGAGCCGGGTCCGGTTCACCAGATACCAGAGCAGCGCTGCGACGCCCACACCGACGCCGAGGATGACCAGGCGCCAGACCGGGTAGTTGAGGCCCGGCATCAGCGTGACGGAGCCGGCCAGCGCCGCCGGAGTGGGGAACGCGAGCGGCGCCGAGCCGAACACGATGCGCACCAGCTCGGTGACGATCAGGATGACGCCGAAGGTCCCGAGCACCTGCTCGAGATGATCACGCCGGGTGAGATGGCGGAAGACCAGCACCTCCAGTACGAAGCCGAGGACGAGCGCGCCGAGAAGGCCGAGCAGCAGGCCGACCGCGAAGTTGCCGCTCCACGCGACCAGCACGGCGACCAGATAGGCGCCGAGCATGTACTGGACGCCGTGCGCCAGATTGATGAAGTCCATCACGCCGAAGACGAGCGTCAGCCCGGCGGCGACCAGGAACAGGATCACGCCGAGCTGGAGCCCGTTGAGAAGCTGTGAGACGAACAGAACCGCGGTCATCGGGCTTCTCTCCCCTTCCCCGTCGTCCCGAGGTGCTCGTGAAGCGAGCCTCGAAGGACGATCGGCCCGGGCCGTCGCCCTTCGGGGCCCGGCTGTGCCGGGCACCTCAGGGTGACGGATTGCTTCAGAGCCACCGATCGCCGCTCAGATGCGGGGGCCACAGACGGGGCTCTGCCGGCTCACTTCAGCCGGCACTCGGCCACGTAGGCGTCCGGGGCCTTCTCGAACACCTTGGTCTCGACCGCCGTCGCGAACTTGCCGTCCGGGCGCTTGACCGCCTTGACGACGTAGAAGTCCTGCAGCGGGAATCCGTTGGTGTTGAACGCGAAGGTGCCGCGGACAGACTTGAACGGGGCGCTCGCGAGCGCCTTGCGGAACGCCTGCTTGTCGGAGGTCTTGCCGCCGGTCTGGCGCAGCGCGCCGTCGATCAGCTTGGCGGCGTCGTAGCCTTGCGCCGCATAGAGCGACGGAACGACGCCGTATTCCTTCTCGTAGGCGGCGACGAAGGCCTTGTTCTCCGGGGTGTCGATGCTGGGCGCCCATTCGGCGCCCGACAGCAGCCCGGCGGCGGCGTCCTGGGTCGCCGGCAGCGTCGTCTCGTCGACCGTGAAGGCCGACAGGAACGGCACCTTGCCGGCGAGACCGGCCTGCGCATACTGCTTGGTCAGGTTCACGCCCATGCCGCCCGGCATGAAGGTGAACAGCGCGTCCGGATTGGCGGCGGCGATCTTGGCGAGCTCGGCCGAGAAGTCGAGCTGGCCGAGCTGGGTGAAGATCTCCTCCACCACCTCGCCCTTGAAGTGGCGCTTGAAGCCGGCCATCGAATCCTTGCCGGCCTGGTAGTTCGGCGTCATCAGGACGACGCGCTTGTAGCCCTTGTCCTGCGCGTACTTGCCCATCACCTCGTGGTTCTGGTCGTTCTGGTAGGACGCCGAGAAGAAGAACGGCGAGCAGCCCTTGCCGGCGAGCGGCGACGGGCCGGCATTGCCGGAGATCAGGAAGGTCTCGTTCTCCAGCACCGGCTTCTGGATCGCCATCATCACGTTGGAGAACACGACGCCGGCGACGACGTCGACCTTGTCGCGCTCGAGCAGCGCCCGCACCTTGGTCACGGCGACGTCGGGCTTGAGCTCGTCGTCGATCACGATCACGTCGGTCGGCTGGCCGCCGAGCTTGCCGCCCAGCTCCTTGACGGCGAGCAGGAAGCCGTCGCGCATGTGGACGCCGAGCGCCGCCGAGGGGCCCGACAGGGTCGAGACGAAGCCGATCTTGACCGGGTCGGCGACCGCGGCGGCCGGCAGCGCGAGGGCGGCAGCGGCGGCGAGGAGAAACCTGTTCGGAACGGGCGGCATCGTGCTTGTCCTTCCATCGTTGCGGGGGCACCGCCCCCTGCACCGGGGATCTGTGTCGCTGAAGCGTGGCGCCCGACCGCCCGGCACTCGGGCATGCCGCGGGACATCCGGCCTGCAACAAGGTCATACCTAAAAAGTTTATGTGTCAAGCATAATGGCTCGACGTTGCTTGCCCAACATTTGCGCAATGCAGCAACGCCGTCGCCGATGCTCGCGTGCCTCCGCGGACAGCCGCCCCGTCCGATGCGGAAGCGGACCTTGCGCCGCGGCGAGGGACTGCTCTCGACCGGACCATCGGCTTGACAGTGCCGTTCTCGCACGAATACTTTAGACATAAAGCATATGGGCGTTCCCGCCCGGCGCGCGAGGAGACCTCCATGCGCATCGTCTGCATCGGCGGCGGCCCGGCAGGCCTGTATTTCGGCCTCCTGATGAAGAAGCTCCACCCGGCGCACGAGATCACGGTGGTCGAGCGCAACAAGCCCTACGACACGTTCGGCTGGGGAGTCGTGTTCTCGGACGCCACCATGGCGGCGATGCGACAGTGGGACGCGGAGACGGCGGCCGAGATCGAGACCGCCTTCAATCACTGGGACGACATCGAGGTGTGGTTCAAGGGGACGCGCCAGCGCACCACCGGCCACGGCTTCGTCGGCATCGGCCGCAAGCAGCTCCTCAACATCCTGCAGCGGCGCTGCGAGGCGCTCGGCGTCGAGCTCGTCTTCGAGCGCGAGGTGGACAGCGACCTCGAGTTCCCCGATGCCGACCTGATCATCGCGTCCGACGGCTTCAACTCGAAGATTCGCAACCGCACCCCGGAGGCGTTCCAGCCGGACCTGGTCGTGCGCCCGAACCGCTACATCTGGCTCGGCACCAGGAAGCTCTACGACGCCTTCACGTTCGACTTCCGCAAGACCGAGCACGGCTGGTTCCAGGCCCACATCTACAAGTTCGACGCCGAGACCTCGACCTTCATCGTCGAGACCACGGAAGAGGCCTTTCTGGCGCACGGCCTCGACAAGCTCGACCAGGACGGCTCGATCGCCTTCTGCGAAAGGCTCTTCGAGGAGGTGCTGGACGGCGCCCCGCTGATGACCAATGCGCGGCACCTGCGCGGCTCGGCCTGGCTGAACTTCAATCGCCTGATTTGCGGACGGTGGAGCCGGTTCAACGGCCGCAGCCACGTCGTGCTGATGGGCGACGCCGCCCACACGGCGCATTTCGCCATCGGCTCCGGCACCAAGCTCGCCCTCGACGACGCGATCGAGCTCACCCGCCAGTTCGAGGCGCTCGGCAACGATGCCGCGACCATCCCGACCGTCCTGGACCGCTACGAAGACATCCGCCGCGTCGACGTGGCGAGAATCCAGAACGCGGCGCGCAATGCGATGGAGTGGTTCGAGGTGGTCGGCCGCCGCTACGCCGACACGCTGGAGCCCGAGCAGTTCATGTACTCGATGCTGACGCGCTCGCAGCGCATCAGCCACGAGAATCTGCGCCTGCGGGACAAGGCGTGGCTCGAAGGATACGAGCGCTGGTTCGCCAAGCGCGCCGGCGTTCCAGTCGGCACAAACGAGCGCGTGCTGCCGCCGATGTTCACGCCCTACACGGCGCGCGGCGTGACGCTGCCGAACCGCATCGTCGTCTCGCCAATGGCGATGTACTCGGCCCGTGATGGGCTGATCGACGACTTTCATCTCGTCCACCTCGGCGCCCGCGCGATGGGCGGCGCCGGTCTCGTCTTCGCCGAGATGACCTGCGTCTCGCCGGACGCCCGGATCACACCCGGCTGTCTCGGCCTGTGGAACGACGCACAAGCCGCCGGCTGGACGCGCTTCGCCGATTTCGTTCACACCAACACCGACGCCAAGGTGGCGATCCAGCTCGGCCATGCCGGCCGCAAGGGCGCGACCAAGCTGGCCTGGGACGGGATGGACCAGCCGCTCGACCAGGGCGAATGGCCGCTGATCTCCGCCTCCCCCCTGCCCTATCTGCCGTCGAGCCGGGTGCCGAAGGCGATGGATCGCGCCGACATGGACCGGGTTCTGTCGGACTTCGTCGCCGCGACGAAGCGCGCCGCCGCTGCCGGCGTCGACTGGCTGGAGCTCCACTGCGCCCACGGCTATCTGCTGTCGAGCTTCCTCTCACCGCTGACCAATCGACGCGACGACGACTACGGCGGCTCGCACCAGAACCGCGCCCGCTTCCCGCTCGAGGTGTTCCGCGCCATCCGGGCCGTGTGGCCGGCCGACAAGCCGATCTCGGTGCGCCTGTCCTGTCACGACTGGTTCGAGGGCGGCAACACGCCCGACGACGCAGCGATCTTCGCGCAGATGTTCAAGGAGGCGGGCGCCGATCTGATCGACTGCTCGTCGGGTCAGGTGTGGAAGGAGGAGAAGCCGGTCTATGGCCGCCTCTTCCAGACGCCGTTCTCCGACAAGATCCGCAACGAGGTTCACATTCCGACCATCGCGGTCGGCGCCATCTCGGAGGCCGACCACGCCAACTCGATCATCGCGGCCGGCCGCGCCGATCTCTGCGCCATCGCGCGCCCGCATCTCGCCGATCCCTCATGGGCCCTGCACGAGGCCGCCAAGATCGGCCTGAGGTCGATCCCGTGGCCGAAGCAGTACCGCTCCGCCAAGGGGCAGTACGAGGCGAATCTCGAGCGCGCCGCGGCGCAGTGAGGAACACCCCGTGAGCGATACTGGCGATCTCGCCGGACGGCACGCGCTCGTCACCGGTGCCGGCTCCGGCATCGGTGCCGCGATCGCACGCCGGCTCGGCCGGGCGGGCGCGCGCGTCACCCTCGCCGGACGGCGCGAGGCGCCGCTCCGCGCCGTCGCGGCGGAGCTGCCGGCGGGCTGTGCGGCCGTGGTCGCCGACGTCGACGTGACGGATCCGGACGCGATCGCCCGCGGGCTCGTGACAGCGCGGGAAACATTCGGGCCCATCGTCATCCTGGTCAACAATGCCGGCGCGGTGGAGTCCGCGCCCTTCGCCAAGACGTCGATCGACCAGTGGCAGCGGACCATCGCGGTCGATCTGACCTCGGTGTTCCTGGTGACCCGGGCGGTGCTGTCGGATCTGATCGCCGCCGGATCGGCCGGCCGGATCGTCAATGTCGCCTCGACGGCCGGGCTCGTCGGCTACCGCTATGTCGCGGCCTATTGCGCCGCCAAGCACGGCGTCGTCGGGCTCACCCGCGCGCTGGCACTGGAGCTGGCGAGCACCGGCGTCACCGCCAACGCGGTCTGCCCCGGCTTCACCGACACGCCGCTCGCCCGCGCCGCGATCGCCACCATCATGGCGAAGACCGGCCGCGGCGAGGCCGAAGCGATCGCCGAGATGACGGCGGGCAATCCGCAAGCGCGGCTGGTGGCGCCCGAGGAGGTCGCCGACACGGTGTCGTGGCTGGTGTCGCCCGGCGCGGCGTCGATCAACGGACAGGCGATCGCGATCGCCGGCGGCGAGGTGATGGCGGGATGAGCGACGCAGCGACCATGGCGGGCATGAAGCGCGCCTTCAAGGACCATCGGCCGATCCATTTCCTGATGGAGACGAGCCCGGACGGCCGCGTCGCGACGATCCGGCTGAACCGGCCGGAGCGCAAGAACCCGCTCACCTTCGAGAGCTACGCCGAGCTGCGCGATCTGTTCCGCGATCTCGTCTACGCGTCGGACGTCCGCGCCGTCGTGCTGTCCGGGTCGGGCGGCAACTTCTGCTCCGGCGGCGACGTGTTCGAGATCATCGAGCCGCTCACCAAAATGGCGATCCCGGATCTGCTCGCCTTCACGCGCATGACAGGCGATCTCGTCAAGGCGATGCGCCGCTGCCCGCAGCCGATCGTCGCGGCGGTCGACGGCATCTGCGCCGGCGCCGGCGCGATCTTGGCGATGGCCTCGGATCTCCGGCTGGCGACGCCGGACACAAGGACCGCGTTCCTGTTCACGCGCGTCGGCCTCGCCGGGGCCGACATGGGGGCCTGCGGGATCCTGCCGCGCATCATCGGCCAGGGCCGCGCCGCCGAGCTCTTGTACACGGGCCGCGCCATGACGGCCGCCGAGGGACAGGCGTGGGGCTTCTACAACGCGCTGCACCCGGCCGGCGACCTGGAGGCGAAAGCCGTGGAGCTCGCCCGATCGCTCGCCGACGGCCCGTGGTTCGCGCACGGCATCACCAAGACGATGCTGAACCAGGAATGGGCGATGGGGCTCGACGAGCTGATCGAGTCCGAGGCGCAGGCCCAGGCGCTCTGCATGGCGACCGGGGACTTCCGCCGCGCCTTCGAGGCGTTCGCGGCGAAGCGCAAGCCCGTGTTCGAGGGGAACTGAGCCGGTGAGCACAGTCCCTACCCCGGGCCCTAGCCGCGATCATCTCGACTGGCCGTTCTTCGGGCCGGAGCATCGCGACTACGCGCAGCGCCTCGACGGCTTCGCCGCGACGGGCGGGCTTGCGGGCCTCGACCACGCCGCTGTCGACGGCACCTGCCGCACGCTCGTCGCGCGGCTCGGCGCGGCAGAGCTTCTGGACGCCGCCGTGCCGGAACCGCACCAGGACGGCAGCGCAATCTCGTCGCGAAAAATCTGCCTCGCCCGCGAAACGCTCGCCTGGCACGACGGGCTCGCCGATTTCGCCTTCGCGATGCAGGGGCTCGGGACCGGTGCGATCACGCTCGCCGGCTCGCCGGATCTGAAAGCCACCGTGCTGCCGAAGGCGCGCCGCGGCGACTGGCTCGCCGCCTTCGCGCTCTCCGAGGCGGATGCCGGCTCCGACGTCGCGGCGATGGCCTGCGCGGCCCGCCCGCACGGCGACGCGTATGTTCTGGACGGCGAGAAGACCTGGATCTCGAACGGCGGCATCGCCGACGTCTACACGGTGTTCGCCCGCAGCGGCGAGGCGCCGGGCACCCGCGGCATCTCGGCCTTCGTGGTCTTCCCGGACGACCCGGGCTTTTCAGTCACCGAGCGGATCGACGTGATCGCCCCGCATCCGCTGGCGACGATCCGGTTCGAGGGCTGCCGAATACCGGCGGAGCGGCGGCTCGGCACACCGGGCGAAGGCTTCAAGATCGCCATGCGCACCCTCGACATTTTTCGCGCCTCGGTCGCGGCCGCTGGGCTCGGCTTCGCGCGACGCGCGCTCGACGAGGCCCTGGCCTATGCGCCGCGGCGAAAAATGCTGGGCGGCCGGCTCGCCGACCTTCAGCTCACACAGGCCGCGCTCGGTGACATGGCGACCGGGATCGACGCGGCCGCCCTCCTCACCTACCGGGCCGCATGGCGGCGCGACGTCCAAGGGTTGCCGACCACCCGCGAGGCCGCCATGGCCAAGATGACCGCGACCGAGACGGCCCAGACCGTCATCGATCGCGCCGTGCAGCTCTTCGGGGGTCGCGGCGTCCGGTCCGGCGAAACCGTCGAGCGGCTCTATCGCGAGATCCGCGCGTTGCGTATCTACGAGGGCGCGACCGAGGTCCAGAAACTCATCATCGCCCGGGACCTCCTGAAAGCGACCGCAAAGGCACCCCCATGATGCACACCCGCGAAGTTTTCGATTGGGCCGACCCGTTCCGGCTCGAGGAGCAGCTCACCGAGGAGGAGCGCCTGGTCGCCACGACAGCGCGCGACTACGCGCAGGACAGGCTGGTTCCCCGCGTCGTCGACGCGTTCCGCAACGAGACGACGGACCCGGCGATCTTTCGCGAGATGGGCGAGCTCGGCCTGCTCGGCCCGACCGTCGCGCCGGCCTATGGCGGCTCCGGCCTCGGCTACGTCGCCTACGGGCTGATCGCCCGCGAGATCGAGCGGGTCGACTCCGGCTACCGTTCGATGATGAGCGTGCAGTCCTCGCTCGTGATGGTGCCGATCGAAGCGTTCGGCACCGAAGAGCAGAAGCAGCGATATCTGCCGAAGCTCGCCAGCGGCGCCTGGATCGGGTGCTTCGGCCTCACCGAGCCGAACCACGGCTCGGATCCCGGCTCGATGGTGACGCGTGCCGTCAAGGTCGCGGGCGGCTACAGCCTCTCGGGCGCCAAGACCTGGATCACCAACGCGCCGATCGCCGACGTCTTCGTCGTCTGGGCCAAGACCGGGGACGGCCTCATCCGCGGCTTCATCCTGGAGAAAGGCTTCAAAGGTCTGTCTGCTCCCGCGATCCACGGCAAGGTCGGCCTGAAGGCGTCGATCACGGGCGAGATCGTGATGGACGACGTCTTCGTGCCGGAGGAGAACCTTCTGCCCGGCGTGACCGGCTTGAAGGGCCCGTTCACCTGCCTCAACTCGGCCCGCTTCGGCATCGCGTGGGGCGCGCTCGGCGCCGCCGAGGACTGCTATGCCACGGCGCGCCGCTACGTGCTCGACCGCAAGCAGTTCGGCCGTCCGCTCGCCGCCAACCAGCTCGTCCAGAAGAAGCTCGCCGACATGGTGACCGAGATCGCGCTCGGCCTGCAGGGTTGCCTGCGGCTCGGCCGCATGAAGGAGAACGGCCACCCGCCCGTCGAGCTCACCTCGATCCTCAAGCGCAACTCCTGCGGCAAGGCCCTCGACATCGCGCGTACCGCCCGCGACATGCTCGGCGGCAACGGCATCTCGGACGAGTTCGGCATCGCCCGGCATCTGGTGAATCTCGAGGTGGTCAACACCTACGAGGGCACGCACGACATCCATGCGCTGATCATCGGCCGCGCCGCGACCGGCATCGCCGCGTTCGCGACCTGAGGCGGCGCCGATGGCCTTCGCGACCTCACGTCCGCTCGGCTTCGGCGACTGCGATCCCGCCGGGATCGCCTATTTCCCGGCCTATATGGACATGCTGGTCGCGGTGACCGAGGAGATGTTCGCCGATTTCGGCGCGCCGTGGCCCGAGATGGTCCGCGATCGCCGCATCGGCGTGCCGACCGTGAAGCTGGACGTCGACTTCTCGACGCCGGCGTTCCACGGCGACCGGCTCGACTTCACCGTGGCGGTCGCCGCCCTCGGCCGAAGCTCGGCCGATCTGCGGCACCGCGTCGTCGTCGGCGACCGAACGGTGTGGACGGCACGGCAGGTGCTGGTCGCGACCTCGCTCGACACGCATCGGGCCGTCGCCTGGCCCGACGACATCCGCGCCGGCTTGGCCGCGCATCTGGAGAAGCAGCATGCACCAGATCCTGCAGCCTGAGGGCTGGTCCAAGCCGGTCGGCTACGCCAACGGCGTGATCGCCCACGGGCGGCAGATCTATGTCGGCGGGCAGATCGGCTGGACGCCGCACCAGGTGTTCGAGTCGGACGATCTGGTCGATCAGGTTCGGCAGACATTGCGCAACATCGTCTCGGTCCTGCGCGAAGGCGGCGCCGAGCCGCAGCACATCGTCTCGATGACGTGGTACTTCACCGACAAGCAGGACTACCTCGCACGTCTCAGGGAGATCGGCGCGGTCTATCGCGACGAGATCGGCCGCCATTATCCTGCGATGGCGGCCGTCCAGGTGGTCGCGCTGATGGAGGACCGCGCCAAGGTCGAGATCCAGGCCACCGCGGTCGTTCCGGAGTGAACGCATGACCCTGCACATCGACACGAACGCGGCGCCGGGCGCCACGGCGTTCTCGGAAACGGTGCGCGGCGTTCTGGACGACGGCGTCCTGCTGGTGACGATCGACAATCCTCCGGTGAACGCCACCGGCACCGACGTGCGCGCCGGCCTGCTCGCCGCCGTGACGGCAGCGCAGTCGGACGGCGAGGTCGCCGCGCTCGTGATCACGGGGGCCGGCAAGACGTTCATCGGCGGCGCCGACATCCGCGAGCTCGACGCGCCCCCGAGCGAGCCGACATTGCCGAGCGTGGTCGCCGCGATCGAAGGCTCGGCAAAGCCGGTGGTCGCGGCCGTGAACGGCGCGGCGCTCGGCGGCGGCCTCGAGGTCGCGCTCGCCTGCCACGTGCGGGTCGCATCGAAGGGGGCGAGGCTCGGCCTTCCCGAGGTGAAGCTCGGCGTCGTTCCCGGCGCCGGCGGCACGCAGCGGCTGCCGCGGCTCGCGGGAATTCCGGCCGCGATCGAGCTGATCGCGACCGGCAGGACCATGGGCGCCGAAGAGGCGGTCGAGCGCGGCATCGTCGATCGCATCGCCGACGAGGCGATCGCGCAGGCGCAGGCGACGGCCCGCCGTCTCGTCGGCACAGCGCCGCGGCGGACGGGCGCGCTCGCAGTCCCGGCGGCGGACCGGAATGCGATCGAGGGGGCTGCGGGAAAAGCACTGGCCCGCGCTCGCGGTCAGGTGGCGCCGGGCGAAGCCGTGCGGCTGGTGCGCGCCGCCGCCGACCTGTCGCTATCGGAGGGGCTCGCCGAGGAACGTGCGACCTTCCTGCGCCTTCGTGGAAGCCCCCAGGCGGCCGCGCTGCGTCACGTCTTCTTCGCCGAGCGCGCCGCCGCCAAGGTGGAAGGCCTCGACGGCGTAACGCCGCGGCCGGTCGAGACTCTCGGTATCGTCGGCCTCGGCCTGATGGGCGCCGGCATCGCGACCGCGGCACTGGACGCCGGCTTCCGCGTGATCGGCGCCGACGTGACGGACGAGGCCGCCGCGAAGGGGCGGGAGCGGATCGCGACGCTGCTCGACCGCGCCGTGGCCTCCGGCAAGAGCACGGCCGCGGCGCGTGACGACAGGCTTGGCCGCCTCGTGACGGCGGGATCGCTCGATCCGCTCGCGGCTGCCGACCTCGTGATCGAGGCTGTGTTCGACGATCTCGGCGTGAAGACGGAGCTCTTCAGGCGCCTCGATACCGTCGTGAGGCCGGACGCCATGCTGGCGACCAACACCAGCTACCTGAATCCGGACCACATCGCCGCCGCGACCCGGCGGCCCGAGCGCGTCGTCGGGCTGCACTTCTTCTCGCCGGCGAACGTGATGCGGCTGGCCGAGGTGGTGCGCTGCGCCCGGACGGCGCCGGACGTGCTGGCCACCAGTCTCGGTGTCGCGCGAAAACTGGGGAAGCTGCCGATCGTCTGCGGCGTGACCGAGGGCTTCATCGGCAACCGCGTCTACTCGGCCTATCGCCGCGAGGCGGAGTTTCTGGTCGAGGACGGCGCCGCGCCGGAGGGGATCGACGCCGCGATGGAGGCGTACGGCTTCGCCATGGGGCCGTTCGCCGTGTTCGATCTGGCCGGCCTGGAGATCGCCTGGGCGCGGCGCAAGCGCGACGCCGCGAGCCGCGATCGGGCAGCCCGCTATGTCGATATTCCGGACCGCCTCTGCGAGGCCGGACGCTTCGGCCAGAAGACCGGCCGCGGCTGGTACGACTATCGTGAGGGCAAGCGAAAGGTCGATCCGGACGTGACCGCCCTGATCACCGCCGCGCGCGCCGCCAAGGGCATCGTTCCGCGAAACATTCCGGCCGACGAGATCGTCCGTCGCCTGCTCGCCGCCATGGCGGCGGAGGGCGAAGCGCTGCTGAACGAAAAGATCGCGGCGCGGGCGAGCGACATCGACCTCGTGATGATCAACGGCTACGGCTTTCCGGCCCACAAGGGCGGCCCGATGTACGCGGCCGCGCGAACCTGATCAGCAAGCCCGCCGGAACACGACGGCATTCTCCGCATCCGGGGCTCACCCCCCTCCCCGACCCTCCCCCGCAAGGGGGGAGAGAGCAGACTGCGGCGAGTGGTGAATTGATGTCATCGCGACAGAGACGAAGACGCAGCAGCTCTGATCAGCACAGCGCTGCGGCTCTTGCGTTCCCTCCCCCCTTGCGGGGGAGGGATAGGGAGGGGGGTTGCCCCGTCTGCGAGACTCTCGTCTCTTCAATCAGAATGCGCCGCCAAAGATGGTGGCTCACCCCGCCTTGGCGAGACGGAGCTGGAAGCGCTGGATCTTTCCCGTCGAGGTCTTCGGCAGCGCGTCGACGAACGTGATCGCGCGCGGATACTTGTAGGGCGCGATGGTCGCCTTGACGTGATTCTGCAGGGCCAGCACCAGGGCGGAGTCGGGCATCCGTCCGGCCGCCAGCACCACATAGGCGGCGACGATCTGCCCGCGCTCCTCGTCGGGCATGCCGACCACGGCGCATTCGGCCACCGCGTCGTGAGCGAGCAGCGCCGCCTCGACCTCGGGACCGGCGATGTTGTAGCCGGCCGAGACGATCATGTCGTCGCTGCGCGCGGCGAAGTGGAAGTAGCCGTCGTCGTCCTGGACGAAGGAATCGCCGGTGATGTTCCAGCCGGCCTTCACGTAGTCGGCCTGACGAGGATCGTCGAGATAGCGGCAGCCGGTCGGCCCGCGCACCGCCAGCCGACCCACCGTGCCGCGCGGCACCTCGGTCATGGCGTCGTCGACCACCTTGGCCTCGTAGCCCGGCACTGGACGCCCGGTACGGCCGGGGCCGCGATCGTCCAGCGTGTTGGAGACGAAGACGTGCAGCATCTCGGTCGAGCCGATGCCGTCGAGGATCGGCGTGCCGGTGCGTCGGGTCCAGGCCTCGTACACGGGCGCCGGCAGCGTCTCGCCGGCCGACACGGCGATCCGCAGCGAGGAGAGATCCGCGCCCTCGTCCATGGCGGACAGCATGGCGCGGTAGGCGGTCGGCGCCGTGAAGCAGACCGTCGCCTTGTAGGTGTCGATGATCTTCACGAGATTGGGCGGCGTGGCGGCCTCGAGCAGCGCCGCAGCGGCGCCGAAGCGCAGCGGAAACACCGCGAGGCCGCCGAGCCCGAACGTGAAGGCGATCGGCGGCGAGCCGACGAACACGTCGTCCGGCCGGACCTGCAGCACGTGCCTCGCATAGGTGTCGGCGATCGCGAGGATGTCGCGATGAAAATGCATGGTCGCCTTCGGCACGCCGGTGGTGCCGGACGTGAAGCCGAGCAGCGCGACGTCGTCACGCCCGGTGCGAACCGCCTCGAAGCGCACCGGCTTGTCGAGCGCGATCCGGTCGAGCTCGGCGTCGTGGTTGGCGGTACCGTCGAAGCCGACCACGAATTTCAGGAAGGCACTGTCCTTGGCGCAGGCGACCAGCTCGTCGAGGATGCGGGTGTCGCACAGCGCGACCGTGATCTCGGCCTTGTCGACGATCTTGGCCAGCTCGCCGGCCCGCAGCATCGGCATGGTGTTGACCACCACGGCGCCGGCCTTGGTGGCGGCCAGCCAGCAGGCGATCATGGCCGGATTGTTGGCCGAGCGGATCAGCACCCGGTTGCCCGGCTTCACGCCGTAGTTCTCGACCAGCGCGCGCGCGAGCCGGTTGGTCCAGTCGGACAGCTCCTTGTAGGTGCGGCGGCGACCGTTGCCGATCAGCGCGACATTGTCGCCGAAGCCGCACTCGACCATCCGGTCGGTCAGCTCGACGGCGGAATTGATGTACTCGGGATAAGAGAGGTCGCCTTGCGGCATGTCGGGCCAGGCGTCGACCGGCGGAAGCCGATCCCGTGTGAACGTGTCGACATGGACCGACGGACCCAGCATCTGTGTCGCCCTCTCGCGGTGACGATCGTGCGCCCGGCCGTCTGCGCCGGGCGGATGTCGATGACGCCTCCACCGACATGCTGCACGTCGTCCGCTTATCGGCCATCAGGTTGTCATAGGGCGATTTTTCCTTCAAGCATAAAATTTCTGCACATAAAGCAATGTGTTCCGGATCCGAAGGCCGCCCACTCCTTTCGGAGAACCCCCTGATCGATCGACGCCTTTGGTCGCGGAGCAGAGCGCGCGGCGGCACCGGCCGGTGCCCGCTGCAGACGCACCGGGATGCGGCGCACTGCATCTTTCCTGCGCGACATCAGCATTGAACCGGAGGGTCGGCAATACATTTGACATATGAAATGTCCGCATCCCATGATATCTCTTCGATCATGACCGATTCCAGTGTCGACGACGTCGAAGCGCTCGTGCGCGACGAGCCGGCCGGCTCGAAGATGGAGCTCAGGCTGTGGCTCCGTCTGCTGTCCTGCTCGAATCTGATCAGTGCCGAAATCCGCCGCAGGCTGCGGGTCGACTTCGACGTGACGCTGCCCCGGTTCGACGTGATGGCGCAGCTGCACCGCGAGCCGGACGGCTTGAGGCTGGGTGACCTGTCACGCCGCATGATGGTCACCAACGGCAACATCACGGGCCTGATCGATCGCCTGGCCGAGGAGGGCCTGGTGGTCCGCGAGGCCGACCCGGACGACCGGCGCGCCATCACGGTGCGGCTCACCCGCGCCGGATCGAAGATGTTCCGGATGATGGCGGCCGCTCACGAAACCTGGATCCACGAGATGTTCGGCCGACTGACGCCGAAGACCCTGGACCGCCTCCTGGACGACCTCCAGGCCCTGAAGGTCTCGGCCGCCGGCGGGCTGCGCGGCGCCGACCCGGAGTAGACCTGCCGAGCGTGGCGGTAGGGATGCTCCGGCTCGCGACCTCGGCTCAGATGTCGCGCGGAGATCGGGCCGGCAGGCGAACCACCATGCAGGCGCCCGGTCCGGCACGCGGACCGAGGACGAGCGAGCCGCCGTGCTCGCTCACGATCGAATAGGAGATCCACAGGCCGAGCCCGGTCCCCTTTCCAACCGGCTTGGTCGTGAAGAACGGCTCGAAGATCTTGTCGGCCACGGCCGGGTCGATACCCGGGCCGTTGTCCGCCACCGTGATCACGGTCTCGGCCGCTCGCGTCGCGAGCGTGACGATGATCTCGGGGTCCGGGACGGTCGAGACGGCGTCGAGCGCATTGTCGATCAGGTTGACGAAGACCTGATGGATCTTGCCCTCGTCGCCCATCACGTGAGCCGGCTGGTCGAGATCGAGCCGGATCCGCGCTCGGCTGTTCTTGGCACGTTGCGCCCATTGGGCCGCGGTGCGCACCGTCGCGACGAGGTCCACCGGCTGCCGCTCCCGCGGGCTCGCGAACGACAGCCGCCGCAGATTGCGGACGATCTCACTGATCCGGACGGCGCCTTCCAGGGTTCCGTCGATCAGCGGACCGAGATCCGCCAGGAGCGCATCGATCTTGTGCTCACGGCGCAAGCCGTCGCAGGCCGCCGCCGGCGCGAGCGCATGGAGGTCCTCCAAGTAACGCTCGAGCGATCCGCGATAGCGGGCGAGCGTGTGGAGATTGGCATAGACGAAGCTGATCGGGTTGTTCAGCTCGTGCGCCACGCCGGCCACGAGCCGGCCGATGCTCGCCATCTTCTCCTGCTCGACGAGGGTGCGCTGGGCGTCCTGGAGATCGCGATGCGCCTTGTCCAGCGCCACATAGGCGCGCCGCAGCTCGCCCACCGGCCGTCCGGTCAGCACGGCGCCGGCCGGCCGCTTGTTCCGGCCGAGCCGGACCGAGGCGGCGACCGCCATCAGGTCGGACGTTCCCGCCGCCGTCTCGAACCGGATTTCGAGGTCCCGGCTGCCCGTGCCACGGGCCAGAACGGCGGCGAGCTCGTGGTGGTCGTGACGATCGACGACCGACGCGAGGGCACGGCCGATCAGGGCGTCCTCGCTCTCGCCGACGAGCCGCTCGAACGCCGCATTGACCTGGACGATCGAGGCGCGCTCGTCGACCACGACGAGAATGTCGGAGACCGAGGCGAGAACGCTGGAAATGAACGCCTGCGCCTCTTCCAGCGCCGTGTTCTTGCTCTCCAGGTCGCTCTCGTAGCGCAGCAGGTCGGAATAGACCTCGTCGATCTTGTCGATCACCTCGATCCAGACGCGTTCCTGATCACCGTCGAGCGTGATCGTGCCGTCGCGGGTCATGTGGGCGACGAGGTTCTTCGGCCGCGAGGGATCGTCCGCCGGCGTGTCCTTGTGGGTCGATCCACCCGGCCGGCGCTCAGTGGCCATCGGCCGCTCCGCCGTTCCCGGCGTGGCGCTGCAATCCGAACCGCTGCATCTTGGCGCGCAGGCCGACACGCGACAGGCCGAGGCTCCCGGCGACCCGGCTGATGTTGCCGTTGCAGCGATCGAGCGCCTCCTGGATCTGGGCTTTCTCCAAGGCCTCGATATGGTCCCTCAAGGTCGCTGTCGCCGTTGCCGCCGCCGCGTGCTGCGGGTGTGCAATGCGCCCGGACAGCAGATCCGGCGCGAGCGGCTCGTCCGCGTCGGACAGAGCCACCATGCGCTGGATCTCGTTGTGCAGCTCGCGAACATTGCCGGGCCAGTCATAGGCCTGCATCCGCCGCACCGTCTCGGGCCGGAACCCCGGAACGGCGCGGTGGAAGGCGTGATTGACGTCCCGCAGGATGCGGGTGGCGATCGGCGGAATGTCCATCGGGCGGTCGGCCAGTGCCGGCACGTGAATCGGAAACGCCGCGAGCCGATAGTAGAGATCGCGGCGGAACCGGCCCGCCGCGACCTCGGCATCGAGATCCCGGTTGGTCGCCGAGATCACCCGGACGTCGACCTTGCGGGGACGCTGGGCGCCGAGCGGCCTGATCTCGCCCTCCTGCAGGACGCGCAGCAGCTTGACCTGGAAGGACGGCGAGGTCTCGCCGATCTCGTCGAGAAAGATCGCGCCGCCGTCGGCGACCTCGAACAGGCCGATGCGGTCCTGATAGGCGCCCGTGAAGGCGCCCTTCTTGCAGCCGAACAGCTCGCTTTCGAGGAGCTGGTCCGGCAGCGCGCCGCAGTTCTCCACCACGAAGGGCTTCCCGGCTCGGCCCGAGCCGTGATGAATGGCGCGGGCCAGCAGCTCCTTGCCGGTCCCGGACGCGCCGGTGATCAGGACCGAGATGTCGTATTCGGTCGCGCGGCGGGCGAGGCTGATGACCTCGGCGATCGGACTGGTCGGCGCATGCACGATCGCGTCGAACTCGTAGCACAGGCGTTCGGCGCCGCGCTTGGCGGCGACGACGCTGCGCAGCCGCGCCTCGGTGGGCTTCGCCTCGACGGCGGCACCACCCGCCTCCTTCTGCAGCCGGAACAGCGCGGAGGCCTCGCGCACGCTCTCCACCAGCTTGTCCGGCTGCCACGGCTTGGTGATGAACTGATAGATGCCGGCCTCATTGATGCCGGCGATGATGTCCTCGGAGTCCATGTAGCCGGAGATGATCAGGCGGACCGGATCGGGCCACTGGTCGCGGACTCGCTTGAGGAACGACACGCCGCTCTCGCCCGGCATCCGCTGGTCGCACAGGATCACCTGCACCATCTCGCCGGCCAGCACGGTCTCGGCCTCCGCCGCGTTGTGCGCGCCGATGACCTCGAACTCGCCGGCCAGCACGCGGCGGATCGCCTCCACGGAGCGGATCTCGTCGTCGACTACCAGAACCGTGTTGGCGATCGTCATGACACCGGGTGGTCCTCAGCAGATTCTCGGGAGCTGCTCGCCGGCGAGCCAGTCGACGATGCGGCCGCCGCCGAAGGCCGTGGTCATCTGGACGAAGCGGTGCGGATCGTCGACGATCGTGCCGATGATCACGGCGTCGGCGCCGAGCGGATGCGCCCGCATGGCGGCCAGAAGCGCGTCGGCGCCTTCCGGGGCGACGACGGCGACCAGCTTGCCTTCGTTCGCCACGTTGAGCGGCTCGAGCCCCAGCAGCTCGCAGGCGGCGGCGACCTGCGGCTTCACCGGGATCGCGTCCTCGGCGATCACGATGCCGACGCCG
>NZ_NPEX01000189.1:0-8523 GCF_003258865.1 Rhodoplanes roseus
GTTCGGCGCTGTCGCGCCGACCCGGAATGACTGTTCCTGGCGTTCCGCTCAGCCGAACGGGTTCGACTTGGCGAGGCGCTCGTTCGCCTCGACGGCAGGGGAGAGGTCGAACAGCTGCTCCTTGGTGACGCTGCCGCTGACCAGCTTCATCGGGTCGGTCCAGAACTTGCCCTGCGCCATGCAGGAGTCGATGTTCGGCATGCCGTCCTCGTTGAACCAGGTCCAGCGCGGCGCCGCCATCTCGATCAGGGGCGGCGGCACCTTGGTGGCCTCGGAGACGATCTTGATGATCTCCGGATCCTTGGTCGCGGCCGCCTTGTTGAACACCCGGCCCGCATGGGTGTGCACCATCGCGAAGCGCACGGCGGCGGACTTGTTGGCCTGCAGGAAGCGCTGCGACACGGCCCAGCAGCCGAGCTGCGTGTTGGGCTCGATGTCGTAGCCGGAGAACACCAGCTTGCCGAAATTGTTCTTCTCGACCAGGAAGCCGAGCGGCACCGGAACGTTGGCGGCGTCGGCCTGCCCGGCGCCGATCGCCTTGACGATGTCGGGGTAGGCGAGGCCAGTCGACCACTCGACGTCGGTGCGCGGATCGAGGCCGGCGCGCTGCACGCCCAGCCCGAGCAGATACTGGTCGATGCCGCCGGGCGCCTGGATGGCGATCTTCTTGCCCTTCAGCAGCGCCATCTTGTTCGGCGCCGTCATGCCGGCCTTCACCATGTCGTTCGAGGCCGCGATGGTCATCGAGCCGGAGCCCGGCTTCTCCGAGCCGCGGTCGAGCATCAGCTTGAACGGCGCGCCCTTCGAAACCGTGTTGAACAGGCCGGCGTTCAGCGTCGCCACGGTCGCGTCGATCTCGCCGGCGACCAGCGCCGGCATCGCCAGGACGCCGTCGTTGAAATAGCGGATCTCGACGTCGAGCCCGACCTTGTCGAAGAAGCCCTTCGCCTGCGCCACGAAGATCGGCCCCGACGAGATCAGCGGCACGATGCCGATGCGCATCTTCGTGCGCGGCTCCTGGGCGCGGCCGCTGCGCGGCAGCGTCGTGGCGAGGCCGGCCGCGGCGGCCGTGGACATGAAGTGACGGCGGTCGAGGGACAGGGGCATGGCGTCTCCGGAGGTGGGAGGTTGGGCACCGTCAGGAAGCAAGAGCGGTGCCGCGGGGAATGCCGAGGTTTGTATGAAATCTGCACCACGTGGAGGAGCGCGTGCAAGCCCACGGCGGCGCGATCGCCCTGCGGCGTTTTCACCCCCGCGCCGATACCGCGCCACGCGCCGTGCGCCGCGGCGAGCGGGGCGCCGCTGCGGCCGGCCGGGTGGGAGCAAGACACTGGGGCGACCTTTCGGCCGCCCCGTGACGCACTCGCGCGCTGCGTGTGATCAGAAGATCGTGCCGCCCCTGCGACGGCGGCCGCTCTCGTGGTGAGATCAGCGAATGTTCGTGTTGGTCATCTTGGCGCTTCCGGCGGCCGAGGACGAGGTCGCGATTCGGTCGGCGGTCATCTCCCCGTGCGGACTCTTCATCCCGTTGTGAAAGATGTCGTTGGCGATGCCGAGCCCAAGGGGGATGCCGCCGGTCGGGTATTTGGCCTGGGGGCCGCGCGGTCCGGTCCAGACGTGCGAGAAGCGCATGTCGCTCGGTGACTTGTACCCACCGGAGCCGTTGGTCATGTCCCCGTAATCGGCGGCGTCGAAGCGCCAGTGGACGCCCAGATAGATCCGGCTGAGGGCGTTCTCGAAGATGGCGTTCCAGAGCGAGACGAACCTGCGCCTCACGCGCGTGCGGACGACGCCCTGCTGGTCCTCGATCGGCTTCGACGGATCGTAGGGTTGGCGCAGGTCGCGGCTGATGCCGTTGAGCTCCTCCGAGACGAACGTGAAGGTGATGTCGTCCGGCGCCTGCCAGTCCGCGGGATCACTCGGGAGGCTTCCGGCCCGCTGCCGGTAATAGAGCCGCACCATCTGGAACGCGGCGGCCCCGAAGGTCGCGTGGCCCGACGGATAGGCCGGGAAGGGCGGCTTGAAGGAGACCTTGTCGGTGTTGGTCTCCGGCGCGCCGAGCGCGTACCAGAATGGGTCGGCACCCTCGGCGCTCAAGTGCGGCTCAGCGATCGGCTCGGGACCGGTGCCCGCGACGGCGTCCGGGCCGGTGCTCGGGTCGTGCTCCCGGATGCCGGACAGCGGGCGCCAGAGCTCGAAGCGGTACTTCTCCAGCCACGCGTACTTGCCGGCGTCGGCCATGGCCGTGTTGGCGAGAGCGAAGAGGCGAACGAAGTCGGAGGTGCGCGCCAGCTCGTCGCCGTCGGGAAGCTTTTTGCTCCACGCGATCGTGCGGATGATCTGATTGTAGAGCCGCGGCGGCGTCCCGATGAGGTTGGCCCCATCGTAGGCCCAGTAGTAGGCCGCAACGGTCTGGTCCGGATCGCGGTGGGTCTTCGGCAGTCCAGGCGCGCCGCCCAGATGCACCACCTCCTGCAGTGCGTTCTGATACTCGCCCGGCGCTCCGGGTGCGGCGGGCTCCGGCCACTTCTCCAGGCGATGGCCGGCGTCGTCGTGAACCGCGAAACGCTTCACGGTCGAGCCGTAGAAGGGACCATGATAGATCCTCGCCGCGGTGGTTCCCCGGCTCGGATCGTTCGGGTCGATGGGCGCCGGGCGTACGGGCGTGACGGGCTCGTCGCGGAAGCAGTAGCGGCCCTGCCTGGGTTCGTAGCGTCCCTGGTCGGCACCCGGCTCGTCGGGTTTCACCCCGAGAAGATCGAAGACGGCGCGTGCGACCGTCACTCCGAGCCCGTGAGCCGGGTGCAGCGTGTCGATGTAAGGCCCGTGGTCGCCGATCATTCGGCGCAACGCGCTCCGCAGCGTGTCGCTCGCCACCACCGAGATGTTCGGGCTTTGGCGTCCGTAGAGAAGATCCAGGATCGTCACGGCGGCGCCGGTGAGGGCGAGATTGGCGTTGGCGAGATTCCCCGGCACCACGGGATTGCTCGGCCCGTCGCGATGCCCCGTGTAATTCTTGGAGGTTCTGTCGAGGACCGAGGTCACGTCGGTGGTGGCAAGATAGGTCGGGGGATTGCTGGTCTGGTTATGTCCCAGCGCGATGAAGTAGGCGTCGTGCATTGCCAAGTGCAGGAGGCCGAGCGCCCGCGAGCTCATGGTCGGGCCGGTCTGCGGCCCGCCGAGCGAATGGGTGATGCGGTTCATCTCCAGGGCGACGTGGTTCCAGTACAGCACCGGATAGGCGTTCAGCCCGGCTTCCTCTTCGACTTTCGGCAACATCGGCATGGCGCGGTCCTCCATCGTTGGGACAAGCGAAGTCGATCGCGCTGCGTGGGGCTGCGCGGTGGAGACGTCGATGCATCGCGGGCCAGCCGCCCGGCCGCAGCCGGACAGCCGCACGCTCGCGCATGTGCGGTCGTGAAGTGGAGCTTTTGAACGGGCGCCGGAGGCGGGCCGCGGCGTGGCGGCTCAGCAGACGTCGATCACGAGGTGTCGGTCACCGGGGTCGGCCCGCCGCCGCGCAGGATCGTGGGGCGGCTCATCGGTCGACGGCTGCCGTTCGGTTGCCGGGAGCGGATCGTGCGGTGTCCGCCGGCAGCCGCCGCATGGCAGCCCGAAGACCGGGCACGGACGTCTCGTTCGTGGTCCAAGCCATGATTGTGCCTCCGGGGGCCGGTCATCGAAGGTGATGGCGTGGCTTATCCTCGATAGCGTTCTGGTATCATTGCAAGGAATGAGCGATAAACAAAACACAAAGTTGTGTAATTCTTGCTGTGCGTGCTCTCGTGGTGCAAGCCGGAGCGACTCCGCTCGGTCGCCCCGTAACAAAAACGGGGCGGCCTTTCGGCCGCCCCGCAAAACGTCACTCGCGTGAAAGGCGAGATCAGAAGTCCATGCCGCCCATGCCGCCGCCGTGCGGCATCGCCGGGGCCGGCTTGTCCTTCGGCAGCTCGGCGACCATCGCCTCGGTGGTCACCAGCAGGCCGGCGATCGAGGCGGCGTCCTGCAGCGCGGTGCGCACCACCTTGGCCGGATCGATGATGCCGGCCTCGACGAGGTCGACATACTTCTCGGTCTGCGCGTCGAAGCCGTAGGTCTCCGACTTGTTCTCGAGGATCTTGCCGACCACGATCGAGCCCTCGACGCCGGCGTTCTCCACGATCTGACGGATCGGGGCCTCGAGCGCCTTCAGCACGATGTTGATGCCGGCCTGGACGTCGGCGTTCTCGTTCTTGATCTTGCCGACCGAGGCCTTGGCGCGGAGCAGGGCGACGCCGCCGCCCGGGACGATGCCCTCTTCCACCGCGGCGCGGGTGGCGTTGAGCGCGTCCTCGACACGGTCCTTCTTCTCCTTCACCTCGATCTCGGTGGCGCCACCGACGCGGATCACCGCGACGCCGCCGGCCAGCTTGGCGAGGCGCTCCTGGAGCTTCTCACGGTCGTAGTCCGAGGTGGTCTCCTCGACCTGCGCCTTGATCTGACCGACCCGCGCCTCGATGTCGGCCTTCTTGCCGGCGCCGTCGACGATGGTGGTCTTCTCCTTCTCGATCAGCACCTTCTTGGCGCGGCCGAGCATCTGGACGGTGACGTTCTCGAGCTTGATGCCGAGGTCTTCCGAGATCACCTGGCCGCCGGTGAGGATCGCGATGTCCTCGAGCATCGCCTTGCGGCGATCACCGAAGCCCGGCGCCTTCACGGCCGCGACCTTGAGGCCGCCGCGCAGCTTGTTGACGACGAGCGTGGCCAGCGCCTCGCCCTCGACGTCCTCGGCGATGATGACGAGCGGCTTGCCCGACTGCACCACCGCCTCGAGCACCGGCAGCATCGCCTGCAGGCCCGACAGCTTCTTCTCGTGCAGGAGGACGTAGGCGTCCTCGAGATCGGCCGTCATCTTCTCGGCGTTGGTGATGAAGTACGGCGAGAGATAGCCGCGGTCGAACTGCATGCCCTCGACGACCTCGAGCTCGGTCTCGAGCGCCTTGGCCTCCTCGACCGTGATGACGCCCTCGTTGCCGACCTTCTGCATGGCGCCGGCGATCATCTGGCCCACGCCGGTGTCGCCGTTCGCCGAGATGGTGCCGACCTGTGCGACCTCGGCCGACGAGCCGACCTTCTTGGCGCGCTTCTCGATGTCCTTCACGACCGCGGCGACGGCGATCTCGATGCCGCGCTTGAGGTCCATCGGGTTCATGCCGGCGGCCACCGACTTGGCGCCCTCGCGGACGATCGCCTGGGCCAGCACGGTCGCCGTGGTGGTGCCGTCACCGGCGAGGTCGTTGGTCTTCGAGGCCACTTCGCGCACCATCTGGGCGCCCATGTTCTCGAACTTGTCCTCGAGCTCGATCTCCTTGGCGACGGTGACGCCGTCCTTGGTGATCCGGGGAGCGCCGAAGCTCTTCTCGATCACGACGTTGCGGCCCTTCGGGCCGAGCGTCACCTTGACGGCGTTGGCGAGCAGGTCGACGCCGCGCAGCATCTTGTCGCGCGCGTCGGAGGAGAAGCGGACGTCCTTGGCAGCCATGTTGATTGCTCCGAATTGGTGTCAGTCAGGGGGAGCGCCGGACCGCCGCGGCGGCGCTGTCGCGCGCCTCCGGCGGCCGGCGAAACGGTGGGTCGATCAGCCGACCACGCCCATGATGTCGGACTCCTTCATGATGAGGAGATCCTCGCCGTCGAGCTTCACCTCGGTGCCGGACCACTTGCCGAACAGCACCTTGTCGCCGACCTTGAGGTCGAGCGGAACGAGCTTGCCGGCCTCGTCGCGGCCGCCCGGGCCGACGGCGATGATCTCGCCCTGGCTCGGCTTCTCCTTGGCGGTGTCCGGGATGATGATGCCGCCGGCGGTCTTCTCTTCGGCCTCGATGCGCTTCACGACGACGCGATCGTGGAGCGGGCGGAACGTGGTCTTCGCCATGGACTGTGTATCCTCGTCGCCACCTGGGGGTGGCTGGTTTCGTTTGAAAACCTGGGCTTGAAGGGTTGGCACTCCGACCTCGCGAGTGCCAAACCCGGTCCGGAGATAGGGACTGGGGTTCTGGCTGTCAAGGCGCCGGGCGGGCCGGAGAGGGTGGGGCGGCGGCACCTCGCTCGGTGCGGTTAATACCCCGGGACGGACGCCCACCGGCGTCGGCAGGCATTGCCGCAGATGCGGGCCTGTCGGGCCCGGCACGCCTCCCGGGTGTCATAACCGGGCCTCTCCGGGCAGGCAACCCGACGTCGGCGCCGGCGCGCCGCGATGGTTACTCCGCCGGCCCGGCGTCATCGAAACGCCCATCTCGACGTGCAAGCCTGTCGGCTCATCCCGCCCGCAGTGTCGCCGCTGGTGCCGTGCGCCGGCATCCCCGGCGGTATAAAACGCACTTGCGCCAAGGCCTTCCGCCCATCACAGTGGGGTCCTGATGTCGGAGATCGTCATGGTCGGTTCGTTCCGGGGCGCCGCGCGTAGTCTGCTGGCCGCCTCCGTGCTGGTATCGCTCGGGGGCTGCGCGAGCTATTTGCCGTCGTTCTCGGGCGGCAGCCCGGAGCCGGCGCCGGCCCCGATGGCGGCCCCGATCCCCTCCAACATCCGCTCCGAGGACTTGGTCGGCCGCTGGGGCCTCGCCGCCTATCACCGCGATGCCGACCGGGCCCGGACCGAGGCGGCGGCGCGCGGCCAGTGCAAGCTGCCTTTCGTGATCAACCGCAGCTCGACCGGCGTGTCGATGCTGGGCCACGACAGCCCGCAGGTGCAGGACATGCTCGTCAAGGGCAGCGCCGAGGGCAAGACCTATATCGGTCCCAACCCGCAGTCCGGCGATCCCGACGACCGCGAGGTGGTCTCGTTCGACGGCCGGGTGCTGGTGATGCGCTGGGTCGATCCGGAGGTCGCCGGCCGCTACGGCACCATGGTGCTGGTGCGCTGCGGTGCCGAGGGGACCACTGCATCGCGCGGTCCCCGTCCGGCTCCCGCCCCCGCCGTCCCCCGCTGACCCACGAGGCCCGCATGAACGCGGGACATCCCAAGCTGCTCTGGCTGCCGCTGGCGCCGTTCGAACGCGACGGCCTGCGCCGCGCGCTGGAGCGTGCCGGCCTGCCCCATGCCGACGTCGACGCACCCGGCCGCTGGTTCTGGCGGTTCGAGGAGAACGACGTGCCGGTCGGTTTCGGCGGCATCGAGGTGCACGACGAGGACGGCTTGCTGCGCATCGTCACGCTGCCGATGCTGCGCCATCGCGGCCTCGGCGGCGCCATCGCCGACGCGCTCGAGGGCGAGACGGTGGCGCTCGGCTGCCGCGTCCTCTGGGTCGCAGCGGGCGGCGAGGAGCCGTTCTTCGCCGAGCGCGGCTACGCGCCGTGCCCTCGCGACACCGTCCCGGCCGCCGTCGCCGGGAGCATCCCGCCCGGCGCCGACGCCGTCATGATGAAGCGGGTCGGGTAGGGCGCGAAACCGTCAGTCCGTCTTGGCCCCGGCGCCGGACAGCTTGACGATCTTGGCCCACTTCTCGATGTCGGCGCGCAGATAGGCGTCGAACTCCGTCGGCGTCATCTCCATCGGCACCGCGCCCTGGCGGCTCCACGCCTCGCGGACGTCGGGCCTGGCGATCACGGCCCGCACCGCGCCGTTGAGCTTCTCGACGATCGCGGCGGGCGTGCCGGCCGGCGCCATCACGCCGAGCCAGATGGTCGCCTCGTAGCCGGGCACGCCGGCCTCGGCCACGGTCGGCACGTCCGGCATCAGGGTCGAGCGCTTGGCGCCCGTGGTGGCGAGCGGGCGCACCTGGCCGGCCTCGGCGTTGCTGCGCATGGTCGTGATGGCGTCGAACATCATCTGCACATGGCCGCCCATCACGGCGTTGCGGGCCTCGCCCGAGGCCTTGTGGGGCACGTGCACGATGGCGGTGCCGGTCATCGCCTTGAACAGCTCGCCGGCCATGTGATAGGGCGTCCCGGTGCCGGACGAGGCGTAGTTCAGCCCGCCGGGCTGCGCCTTGGCGAGCGCGATGAACTCGGCCAGCGTCTTGGCCGGAACGCCGTTGTTCACCACCATCAGCAGGTCGGACGAGTTGATCGGCGACACCGCGACGAAGTCGCGCATCAGCTCGAACGGCTTGTTCTGGACCAGCGACTCGTTGGTCGTCTGGGTGTTCGACATGATCAGCAGCGTGTAGCCGTCGGGCGCCGACTTCGCGACCATGTCGGTGCCGATGATGGCGCCGGCGCCGGGCCGGTTCTCCACCACGAAGGACTGCTTCATCGACTCGGACAGATGCTGCGCCAGCACGCGGGCGAAGACGTCGGCCGGGCCGCCGGCTCCGAACGGCACGATCAGCCGCACCGGCCGGGCCGGATACTCCTGCGCGGCGGCGGGCGGCGCCGACGCGAGCAGGCAGGGGGCGATGGCGAGGGCAGTGACGAAGGCGAGCGCGCGCCGTCGAAGCGTCATCAGGCAGTCCTCCCGTTGCGGATCGTTGTGAAGGCCGATCCTTTCGCTTAGGGCTAGCATGGAAGCGCACGGCCCGCGAGCCTCGCCGCGAGGCCGGGCCG